>NZ_JBFUJK010000018.1:0-98291 GCF_056401395.1 Arthrobacter sp. P4_F11 | reverse complement strand
TTGAGCTGACCGGTCTGCAGGGCGGCGAGCGTGTGCGGCATCTCGGTGATCAGGGCGTTGGCCAGGCCGAGGAGCCGGCCGCCCCTGGCCGGGGATTCGCGCCGGGCCAGGGCGATCTGCGCGCCGATCCCGGCGCCGAGCTTCTCGGCCGGGACCCCGAGCCGGGCTTGTTCGCCGCGCTGGAGCAGGTCGAAGGCCACGGCGAGCCGGGCCTGTTCCGCCGACGCGGCGGACTTCCAGTCCTCCAGTTCCCGGATCCGGTCAATGATTTGGGCACTGCCGGTCGCTGAGCGGACGGCAGAACTTAGTCCCGCTGCGGCGGCGAAGGATCGGGCGCGACTCAGGCCGCCGTCGCCGTATCCTGCTTGAACCACTTCGGGCCCCTGATTGCCGTCCATGAATCCAGTGTTTCAGGGACCCCCGACAATAATGGCCGCAGGGGTCCGCTCCGGGTGCCAACTGCCCGGCGGCGGCCAATTCGTTGGCGAATGATGGCGGCTGTCGGTGCGGAAGTCTTGAATGCAGTTGAGTATCCGGCCTTACGGCCAGTTGCTCGGACGGCGTCCCCGGGTGCCCCCCGGCTCGTTGACGCACGACAAGTTGGGCAACGTGCCCGACCTGAACGACGAGGGGGTGTCAGCGAGCCACCCCAAAGTGGAATACATCCCGGGACCGGGGGTAGCGTCAACGTATGACACCTGGACGTCCCGTACCCCCGCCCCTTGCCAAGCCGCTGCCGGATTTGGGCATCACAGACACCAAATCCGCCACCGCGGACAGCACCGCGCCGACCGCCGGCCCCACACTCGCTGCTGCGTACGGTGCCACCTCACCGGACAGCGGGCTTGTTCCCTTGACAGTGTCCCGACGGGCGCCGAAGGCGGACGACGTCGAGATCGCCGTTGAGTTCTGCGGACTGTGCCACTCGGACGTGCACGCCACCCGGGGCGAATGGGGCGGCGACACCTACCCGTTGATCCCGGGCCACGAGATCGTCGGCCGGGTCACCCGGCTCGGTTCCGCCGTCGACGACTTCACGGTGGGTGAGCGCGTAGGCGTGGGCTGCATCGTGGACTCCTGCCGCGAGTGCGAGAGCTGCCTGGACGGCCTCGAGCAGTACTGCGAAAACGCCGCGGTGGGAACCTACGGGGCGAAGGATGCCCGCAACGACGGCGCCATCACCCAGGGCGGGTACGCGACGTCGATCGTGGTGGACCGTCACTATGTCCTGCGGGTGCCGGAAGCACTGGACCCCGCCGCCGCGGCGCCCCTGCTGTGCGCCGGCATCACCACATATTCGCCCCTGAACCACTTCGAGGTCGAGGAAGGCGACGTCGTCGGCGTCGTCGGACTGGGCGGCCTCGGCCATATGGCCGTCAAGATCGCCAAGGCCATGGGCGCCGAGGTCAAGGTCTTCACGACGTCGGAGAACAAGTTCGCCGCAGCGCGCGAGCTGGGCGCCGACGACGTCATCCTCTCCACCGACCCGGCCGCGATGGAAGCCGCGAACCGCAGTATCGACGTCATCATCGACACCGTCGCCGCACCCCACGACCTCAACCCCTACTTCCGCACGCTGGGCCTGGACGGCGTGCTGTTCCAGCTGGGCCTGCCCGCCGAAGCAATGCCGCCCGTCAACCCAGGGGTGCTGATCCGGCGCAGGATCGCGTATGCGGGTTCGCTGATCGGCGGCATCGCCGAGACGCAGGAGATGCTGGACTTCTGCGCCGAGCACGGCGTGGTGTCCAACGTTGAGGTGGTCGGCGCAGACCAGCTCAACGAAGCCTACGACCGCATGGTGGCAGGCGACGTCAAGTACCGTTTTGTCCTGGACGTCAGTACCCTGGGGTCCCCGGCAGAAAAGGCGGACGCATGAGCACTCTCTTCACCAAAATCATCAACGGCGAGATCCCGGGCCGCTTCGTCTGGCGCGAGCACGACGTCGTGGCGTTCCTGACCATGGGCCCGCTGGCCGACGGCCACACCCTCGTGGTGCCCACCGAAGAAGTGGACCGCTGGACGGATGCCTCGCCGGATGTCCTCGGCCGGGTCATGGAGGTTGCCCGCAAGATCGGCGCCGTCCAGGTGGAGGTGTTCGACGCCGCCAGGGCCGGGCTGATCGTGGCCGGCTACGAAATCAACCACATGCACGTCCACGTGTGGCCATCGAACTCAATGGCGGACTTTGATTTCGGTTCCGTGGACCAGCACCCGGATCCGGCCAGGCTGGACGCCAACGCGGAGAAGCTCCGCGAAGGCCTCCGCACGGCCGGCCACGCGGAGCACGTCCCGGCCGCCTAGGTCCCGCCCGGACATTCCCGGCCGCCAGTGCTGGCGCCGGCGCAGCACCCTCAGGGGTCTACGCCGGCGCCAGCACCTTGTTAAGCGCGGCCCGGATACGCTTTTCAGACACCGAATAGGCGGTCCCGAGTTCGACGGCGAAGAGGCTCACCCGCAGTTCCTCGATCATCCAGCGCACGTGGGTTAACTCCGCGCCCGCCCGCCGGCCGGGCAGCAGCGCGGACACGGCGTCGTCGTAGTCGTCCTCCAGGGCCTGGACCGCGGCCATGTGCTGGGCGTCCCGCTGGACGTTGCCCGGCAGCTTCTCGAGGCGCTTTTCGATCGCCGCGAGGTAGCGGGGCAGCTGGCTGAGCTGGGCGTAGCCCGTGCGTGCCACGAAACCCGGATACACCAGCTGCTCGAGCTGGCTCTTGACGTCGTTGAGCGCGCTGATCAGGGCCAGGCTCGTGGTGCCCTTGAGCTGCTTTTCGATCCGGCGGGTGCTGGCCAGGATGCGTTCGACGACGGCGGTGACAGTAAAGACGGTGTCGATCAGCTCCGCCCGGACGCTCTCGTAGAGCGCCTTGAACGAGGCCTCGTCCCACGGCAGCGGGGCCGGCGTGAGCTTGTCGATGGCGGCCAGGGCGCAGTCAGCGATCAGCGCCGCCACGGAACCGTGCGGGTTCTGGCTGAACGTCAGTTTCTCGGTATTGTTCAGGTGCTCCAGGACATAGCGGTCCGGCGGCGGGACCTTCAGGGCCAGGAGCCGGATGACCCCACCGCGCATGGCTTCCTGCTGTTCCGACGGCGTCTGGAACAGCCGCAGCGCCACGGACGTTCCCTCGTCCACCAGGGCCGGATAGCCGGTGACGGTGTGCCCGCCAACGGTTCCCTGGACCTGGCGCTGGACGGTTCCAAACGTCCAGTCCTTGAGCCCGGACATTTCGGTGAACCCGCCCGGCGCCGCGGCAGCGGCCAGGGCGGCCGACGGGGACGTGCCGGCCTGTGATGAACGCGCGCCATCCTTGCCGTTCGCGCCGGCTTTCGCCTTTGCTGTGGCATTTCCCTTGGATTGGGGTGCCGTGGTGCCCGGGGTGGCACCGAGGGATTCCGCGATGGCCCGGCGGGTGGCTGGGGCCAGCCGCTCCTGCAGCGCGCTCAGGTCCTTGCCCTCATCCAGCAACTTGCCGCGGAAATCCACCACGCGGAAGCTGACCCGCAAATGCGATGGCACGGCGTCCCAGTTCCAGGAGCCCGGCGGAATGACCTGTCCGCGGATCCGGCGCAGCACCAGTTCCAGCGACGGTTCAAGCTCGTCCGTGGCGGGATCGAAGTCCGCCTCCAACGCCGCGACGGCCTGGCGGGCCACGTCCGGGGCAGGAACGAAGTTCTTGCGGATCTGCTTGGGCAGCGACTTGATGAGCGCCGTGACGAGTTCCACGCGCTGCCCGGGGATCAGCCAGCGGAACGCGGCGTCGTCGAGCTGGTTCAGGAACAGCACCGGCACCTCGGCGGTGACGCCGTCGGATGGATTTGGCGGCGAACCGGGCGCCACTGGATGGAACTCGTAGCTCAGCGGCAGCTCGAAGCCCTTGTGCAACAAAGTCTTGGGATAGGCCGAATCGTCCAGGGCCGCGGCGTCCTCGCTGATCAGCAGGGACTGGTCGAAGTCGAGCAGGGCGGGATCCTGCTGCCGTGCGTCCTTCCACCACTTGTCGAAGTGCCGCTCCGAGACGACCTCCGCGCCGATCCTGGCGTCGTAGAACTCGAACAGTGTCTCGTCGTCCACCAGAATGTCGCGGCGCCGCATCCGGGCCTCGAGCTCCTCGACTTCGTGCAGCAGCGCGCGGTTCCGGTGGAAGAACTTGTGGTGGGTCTGCCAGTCGCCTTCAACCAGGGCATGGCGAATGAAGAGCTCGCGGCAGAGCTCCGGATCCACCTTGCCGTAGTTGATCCGCCGGCTTGGGATGATGGGCACGCCGTACAGCGTGACCTTTTCGTGGGCCATCACCGCGCCCATCTTCTTGGACCAGTGCGGCTCGCTGTAGCTGCGCTTGACCAGGTCGGGGGCCACCTGTTCGGCCCAGAGCGGATCGAACTTCGCCGCGACGCGGGCCCAGAGCCGGCTCGTCTCCACGAGTTCGGCGGCCATCACGAACGTGGGTGACTTCTTGAACAGTGCCGAACCCGGGAAGATCGCGAAGCGGCTGCCGCGGGCGCCGGCGTACTCGCGCTTGCGCTCGTCGAGGATGCCGACGTGGCTCAGCAGCCCCGAGAGCAGGCTGATGTGGATGCCGTCGTGGTTGCCCACCGGATCGGCAAGGCGCTTGTTGTCCAGGCTGATGCCCAGCGGCCGGGCCAGCTGGCGGAGCTGGGCGAACAGGTCCTGCCACTCCCTGACCCGCAGGTAGTTGATGAATTCGTTGCGGCAAAGCCGGCGGAACGCCGTGGAGGACAGTTCCTGCTGCTTCTCCTGCAGGTAGTTCCACAGGTTCAGGTAGCCGGTGAAATCCGAGTTCTCGTCCCGGAAGCGGGCGTGCTTCTCTGCGGCGAGCTGCTGCTTGTCTGTTGGACGCTCGCGCGGGTCCTGGATGGTGAGCGCTGCGGCCAGGATCATGACCTCGCGGACGCAGCCCCGCTTTCCGGACTCCACGATCATCCGGCCGAGCCGTGGGTCCACCGGCAGCTGGGCCAGCTGCTGCCCGACGGCGGTGAGCCCGCTTCCGGGACGGCCGGAACCGCGGCGCTGCCCGCCGTCGCGCTGCCCGCCGTCGTCCGTTGGCTCCTGCCGCGCGGCGGTCAGGGCGCCGAGCTCGCGCAGGAGGCTGACGCCGTCGTTGATGGCGCGCGAATCCGGCGGCTCGACGAACGGGAAGTTCTCCACGTCCTTCGGTCCGCGGGCCACGCCCATGGCGGTCATCTGCAGGATGACGGCCGCGAGGTTGGTGCGCAGGATCTCCGGATCCGTGAACAGCGGCCGCGACTCGAAGTCCTTCTCGGAGTACAGCCGGATCGCGATACCGTCGGAAACGCGGCCGCAGCGGCCCGAGCGCTGGTTGGCCGAAGCCTGGGAGACGCGCTCAATCGGCAGGCGCTGGACCTTGGTCCGGTGCGAGTAGCGCGAGATCCGGGCCGTGCCGGTGTCGATCACGTACTTGATGCCGGGAACCGTCAGCGAGGTTTCGGCGACGTTGGTCGCAAGTACGATCCGCCGCTTGCTGCCGGGATGGAAGACCTTGTGCTGCTCCTGCAGGCTCAACCGGGCGAAGAGGGGAAGGACCTCGGTGCCCGCGAGGCGCCGGTTGGACTGGATGCGGGCGTTGAGGGCCTCCGCCGCGTCGCGGATTTCGCGCTCGCCGGAGAAGAAGATCAGGATATCGCCGTGGGCTTCCAGGGCGAGTTCGTCGACGGCGTCGCACACCGCGTCGAGCGGGTCGCGGTCCTCCTCGAGTTCGTCGTCCGCGGCGGCACCTTCTCCGGCTCCATCTTCGGCGCTGGCGCCGGTGCCGCCGGCCGGCTGGGAAAGCGGCCGGTAGCGGATTTCCACCGGGAAGGTCCGGCCCGATACCTCGATGATGGGGGAGGGGTCCTCGTCGCTGCCGAAGTGCTTGGCGAAGCGCTCCGGATCGATGGTGGCCGAGGTGATGATGATCTTCAGGTCCGGGCGCTGCGGCAGGATGCGCTTGAGGTAGCCGAGGATGAAGTCGATGTTGAGGCTGCGCTCGTGCGCCTCGTCAATGATGATGGCGTTGTACTTGCGCAGCAGCCTGTCGCGCTGGATTTCCGCCAGCAGGATGCCGTCGGTCATGAGCTTGACCTTGGTGGACCGGCTGACCTCGCCGGTGAAGCGGACCTGGAAACCGACTTCCTGGCCGATTTCGACGCCGAGTTCCTCCGCGATGCGCTCGGCCACGGTGCGGGCCGCGAGCCGGCGGGGCTGGGTGTGGCCGATCAGCCCGTTCTCGCCCAGGCCGAGCTCAAGGCACATCTTGGGGATCTGTGTGGTCTTACCCGAGCCAGTCTCGCCGGCGATGATGGTCACCTGGTTGGCCGCGATGGCGGCCATCAGATCTTCGCGGCGCTCGGAGACCGGCAGCTCGGCGGGGTAGGAAATATGCAATGTCATGGCTGGAGACAGTCTACTGGGGTGGACTGTCCGCTGGGTGGCGACGGCGGCTGTGCAGTGCTGCTATCAGGTCCGGCTGCTGCAGCCGGGCTGTTCCGTTGCTGCTTCAGCCTCGGCGCATGTTGAGGGCCCGGCTGGATGACCGGGCCCGATGGGCGTGTGGACTAAGCGTGCGCGGACTTAGATGTTCCGCATCGTGTAGTTGATGCTCGGCAGGTCCCGGGCCATCCAGTATTCTTCCGAGCGGACGGGCGGAGTGTGGCCGAGGCCATCCTTGCGGAGGGCGGAGATCGTGGCGGTGACGCCGGCAAGAACCAGGATGATGAGGGCTATTCCGAGGAGTTCCATACCTCTATGGTTCTCCGGTTCGGGCCCTTAAAAAAGTGGCAGAAATGCCCAAAAAGCTATAATTTCTGCCACTGTTCTGTCAGGATGGAATCATGATCAAATCAGTGGCAATGATCGTGGTTCCCAACTTCTCGATCTTCGAGTTCGCGACGGCTTTCGAGGTCTTCGGCATCGACCGCTCGGACCGCGGAAACGGCGTGCCCGCGTTCGATTTCCGCGTCTGCGCGCCCGAGCCGGGCGACGTCCCGCTCAAGTCCGGCCTATCCATGCACGTCGGTCTCGGGCTGGAAGCAACTGCGGACGCCGACCTGGTGGTGATGGCGCCGTACGGCCGGGACGAGGACGTTCCCGACTCCGTCCTGGAGGCGCTGCGGGCCGCCCACGCGCGCGGTGCGTGGGTGATGTCCATTTGTTCCGGTGCGTTTGCCCTGGCTCGGGCGGGCCTGCTCGATGGCCGCCGCTGCACCACGCACTGGCATTACTCCCAGGAACTGGCCACCCGGTACCCCGCTGTCCTGGTGGATGAAAACGTCCTCTACGTCGAAGACGGCCGGATCATTACCAGTGCCGGCACGGCCGCAGGGATCGATGCCTGCCTGCACCTGGTCCGCGTGGAGTTCGGCGCCAAGGTGGCCGCCGCCATCGCCCGGGACATGGTGGTCCCTCCGCACCGGGACGGCGGCCAGGCCCAATACATCGACCGGCCCATTCCGACGTGCGGCTCGGAGCCCATGGAGCAGCTGCTGCAGTGGATGGTCCGGCACCTGGACGAGGAACACGCGGTCAACGAACTGGCGGCCCGGGTCCATATGTCGCCGCGGACGTTCGCGCGGCGCTTCCGCGCGGAAACGGGAGCCACCCCCGCGGCCTGGCTTAATTCCCAGCGGGTGCTGCGCGCCCAGGAGCTGCTGGAGAGCACGGAGCTCAATATCGACGAAATCGCAAGGGAGTCCGGGTTCGGGCATTCGGTCCTGTTGCGGCACCACTTTGCCAAGGCGCTGGACACCAGCCCGCAGTCCTACCGGCGCACGTTCCGCGGGCACCTGGCCACGGCATAGCGGGCCTCGGCCCGGCAGCAGCGGCGAGCCAAAGCCCGGCAGCAACAGCTAGCCAAAGCCCGGCGGCGCCGACCCCTCAGCGGCGGCCCGGGCGCATTCGACGAGGTCGCGCCACGGACCCGTCAGCGCACGCTCCGGCAGGACCGCCCGGCGCTGATCGGCCCGGATGCTGTACATGAACCGGTCCGGCTGGCCGGATGTCCCGCTCATCCCGGCGACGTCGTCCCACGGGCAGGCCTCGATCAGCGGCTGCCACCGGTCGGTGTCTTCCGGCGGCTCGGGCCGGACGGTCCACGTCCTCTTCATTCCGGCCACGCCGCCACTGCGCTGGACAGTTATCTTCATCGGACTCGGATCTCAATTGGACTCGATTTGCGGGGCTTGGCTTATCGCCGGGCCCCCGGGAACTTTACTTTCACAGTTTCCCACGCGGAGCGCACGGCGTCATGTTCCTTGGAATCGTCCCCGAACAGCTCCTTGGCAGAGGCGGTGGTGGCCTTGGCGAAGGCGCCGAACGTGGCGGTGGGGGACAGCGTGCCGCCCGTCAGCGTCTCGTACCAGATCTGTGCCGGCGCGTCCCAGGCATTGCCGCCCAGGGCAGTGGCCACCAGACAGAACGCACGGTTGGGGATACCGGAGTTGATGTGCACGCCACCGTTGTCCGCGCTGGTGCGCACGTAGCCGTCCATCGAGTCCGGCTGCGGGTCCTTGCCGAGCACGTCGTCGTCGTATGCCGTTCCCGGAGCCTTCATGGAACGCAAGGCGGCCCCCTGCACCTGGTCGGTGAAGAGGCCTTCGCCGATCAGCCAGCTGGCCTCCGCCGTCGACTGCTTCCGCACATACTGCTCAACGAGGGCCCCGAAGACGTCGGACATCGATTCGTTCAGGGCGCCGGCCTGGTTGCGGTAGACCAGCCCGGCCGAGTACTGGGTCACGCCGTGGGTGAGCTCGTGCCCGATGACGCTCAAGGATTTCGTGAACCGCTCGAAGACCTGGCCGTCACCGTCGCCGAAGACCATTTGCTGGCCGTCCCAGAAAGCGTTGTCGTACAGGCGGCCATAGTGGACCGTGGCATCAAGGTGCAGGCCTTTGCCGTCGATCGAATTGCGTCCGAAGGCTTCGGCGTAGAGGCGGTGGGTATGCCCCAGCCCGTCATAGGCCTCATCGGCGGCGGGGTCGCCGGTGGGCGGTTCGCCTTCTTTGCGGACCACGCTGCCGGGCAGCTTCTCGGTGGACTTGGCGTCGTAGACCGTCCGTTCCGGCGGGGACGGCTTGAGCTCCCGCAGGCCCGGACGGCTGCCGGGCCCTGGCACTGTGCGGGAGGCCTGGAAGCTCGGGACGTGTTGCAGGGCCTGCTTTGCCCCGTGGGCGGCCCTGGAGAGCTCCGGCTTTTGCTGTGCGGCCAGTCTGCGGAGCAAATAGGGCGGAACGATAGAACAGGACGGAGTTGGATAGAACATGTGAGACCCCCTTCACGCTTCGGAGCGGGCAGGGTAGCCCGCCACCGATGAAAACAGCCTACGAGGGAGCACCGACAATCGGCAGGGGCAATGCCGCTGGATTTCCGCGGTCTTTTGGCGGGATTCAGGGCACAAAAAACCCCGCCGTTTCAAACGGCGGGGTTTTGTTCGTGCCCTCGATTGGAATCGAACCAACGACCTTCTGCTCCGGAGGCAGACGCTCTATCCCCTGAGCTACGAGGGCATCCAGGGGTCCTGCCGTTACCGGCGGGACGTCCTAGAGCTTAGCAGGAAGTTGGCCTCCAACGGAAAACCATGGAAAACAGTCGTTCATTTATCATGGAAAACAGTCGTTCATTTATAGAGTCAAGTGGAGTCAAGCGGCGGTCAAACGTGTCCTAGGTGCGTGGCAAGTCCCGCGAATTGGCCGGCGGCTCCGTACGCGGCTCAGTAGCCGGTGAACGTATCCACATGGACCCGCCGGGCGCCCGCGCCACGTGCCGCGGCCCGCAGCGATCGCACACTGGCGGGCGAGCCGGAGACGAAGACCACCCGGCCGCTGATGTCGGGGACCAGCTCCTTGAGGGCCGCCGCATCGATCCTTCTTGAACCTGCGTCCTGCATGAACGCCGGCGGCGCCGAACCGTCCGCAATCCGCGCCAGGACGCGCGCCCCGGAGCGCTGCAGCTCCTCGGCGTAGCCCAGCTCGGCGGCATTCTTTGCCAGGTACAGGAGGACAACGTCGCGGTCCCCGGACGGGGTTCCGGCTGACGCCGCGGCCAGTTGGGCCATGTAGGGGGTGATGCCGATTCCGGCCGCGATGAGCAGCACGGGGGTGGCCGGGTTCCGCGGCAGGAGGAAGTCGCCGTTCACCGTGGTTGCGGTGAGCCCGTCGCCCGCTTCAAGGGCCAGCAGCGAGCGCTTGGCTGACGACACCGGCTCCGCCGTCCCCACCCCGATCGTCAGCAGGGAGGCGTCGGGCGCGCTGGTCAGGCTGAACACGCGCCGGATTCCCTTCCCGTCACCCTTGCCGTCACCCTTCCCGTCACCCTTCCCGCCGGTCGTGTCCGGGGGCAGGTGCAGCTCCAGGGCCTGTCCGGGAGCGAAGCGCACCGGACGTTCCGGGCGGAAGCTGAATTCCGTCGTCGTCGGCGTCAGCGGACGGCTCGCGACGAACGCCAACCGGACCCCGCCCCGCTGTCCGACGGCGAAGGCAAGCGCGTTGCCTGCGAGCAGCGCCAGCTCGGGGGAGTTGGCCACAAACCCCAGGTTGTAGGGGACGGCAAAAAGGGCCCCGACGACGGCGGCCAGCGCCAGTTGCTGCCAGCGCCGCGGGGGCACGGTGAGCGGCTCGGTGAGCATGAACCCGACGAAGAACAGCACCGGCCGCTGCGCGAGCGTCTGCCACAGGGCCTCGGGGAGATCCATCCCGGCCTGGAGTAGATCCGCGGCCACGATGGACACGGCAACCACGGTGAAGACGGCGGCCACGGCGAACTTCCGGGTCCGGTAGAGCACCAGCAGCACCCCTGGCAGCACCAGCCAGAGCATGGCCGGCGTCGCGGCCCACCAGGTGGCAATGTTGAGCCCGGTCAGCCCGGCCAGAAACGCGCCGGCCACGGCCGGATTGAAGATGTGCCGGCCGCGCCAGGCCAGCGCATACTTCGAGGCCGAGGCCAGGATGCAGGCGAGGGCGACGCCGGCGATCTCTGCCAGCTGGAGGCCCTGGGCCGGCTGGCTGGGCCAGAAAAGCTCGCTGGGCCAGAAAAGGAAGTACAGCAGCAGGCCGGTGATGAGTGAGGATTCCGTGTGCGGCCGCACATGGAACAGTGCGGCCAGCCCCTGGCTGGAGGCGTACGTCAGGCCAAGGCACAGGGCAAGGTGGGCCAGCATTTCCGGCAGCCCGAACGTCAGCCAGCCCAGCACATTGAGCAGCAGGCTGTAGCCGGCCAGGACGGCCAGGACCCACAGCACCAGCCGGTACATCGTGAGCCGGCCCAAGGCGGTGTCCAGCCTCGAGCCAAGGGCGGTGGTGGCGATGGCAGTCATGAGAACAGGGCCCCTTCGAAGTCGGCTGAATATTCCGCGTGCCCGTCCGCATACACCGTGAGCCAGGCGCAATCGAACTCCTGCTCCAGCCGCGGACCGTCGACAAAGAACAATGCGGTGGCCAGCGCATCGGCCACCATCGCGGTCCCGGCCATGGCCCAGCTGGCGACAACGGTACGCACCGGAGCTCCCGTGGTGCCGTCCAGGACATGATGGAGCCCGTCGCCCCAGGCGCGCCGGTTGGCGGCGGAAGCGCAAAGGGCGCCTGCCCCCAGCTGGACGGTGCCGATTGCCCGGGTGGGATCGTAGGGGTGCTCGAGGGCAACCACCGCCGGATCCGGCCCCGGATTCAGCAGGTCCCCGCTGGCATCGATGAAATGCCCGCCGCAGCCGCCGTCCCGGAGCTGGGCGGAGAGCAGATCGGCCAGCTGGCCCTTTCCGGCCGCGCCGACGTCGATCACCACCGGAACCGTGGTGGTCAGCGCGGTGCCCTGCCAGTCCAGCGCATCCTCCCACCGGGGCGCGGGAAGCGGCGCACCGCCCGGGCGCAGGGTGTAGGTGGCGTCGTAGCCCAGGCGCTCCAGGCTCCCGCCGATGAGCGGGGTCATCGCACCCTCGGTCAGCCGGTACAGGGTGCCGTACAGCTCGCCCAGGGCGGCCCCTTCGGCGGGCAGCTCAATGCGGCCAGGCGTCCGGGCTGCGTCGGCAATGAGAGAATCGGGGCGGAACCGGGACCACGCGGCGTCGTACTCCTCCACTGTGGCGAGCAGGCCCCGGCGGAGCTCGCCGGAGAGCCGGGACGGGGTGGAAATCTCCCAGCGGGTCCCGATCCCGTCAAAGCTGAAGTGTGTCCAGCCCGGATGCGCCACGATTCCTCTGTCCCTTGCTGCGCTATTGGGCCTGTGACTTGATCTTCGCCACGGCCTGGTTGAAGCCACCGCTGGTCAGCGAGGATCCGGCCACTTTGGAAACCTTGATCTCGTCGAGCTTCTTGCCAACAACCTGGGACTGGATGCCGCCGGCGAACTCGCCCTGGAACTTTCGGGTGTTCGGATTCGAGGGGTGCTGCGTGATCTTCACGTCGGACACGGCACCGCCGGCCAGCGTCAGCTCCACGCCCACGGTCTCAGTGCCGTTGGGGGAGGTGTAGTTCCCGTCGGCGCTGTACGTGCCGTCCTTGTAAGAGCCGGTACCGGCAGCGGACTCGGATGCCGGGGGCGCGCCCTGTGCGGCCGGGGCCTGGGCAGACGGGGCGCAGCCAGCCGCTGTTCCGGCCACGGAGAGGCCGGCAATGCCGACGAGGACGCTTTTGCGGAAGGCGGTATTCATGCGGGACTCGATTCTTTGCGGGGATCGGACAGCGAACAGTGTGGAGGCATGACAGGGTTGCAGACGTTGAATTCAGGGTAACGGTTCACCCTGGGCGCGAGGCCTTGATGACCTTGGGTATTCCCGTAACCGGCCCCGCCGTCATGCCGGGCGCAAGATTCCGCCGCACTCCGGGCCCACCGGTAGGCTAGAAGTGTGACCCCAGAAGAACTCTCCCTCGCCATATCCGCCTGCCTGAAGGACGCCGTCGCCGCCGGTGACATAGCCCTCTCCGCGGCCGACATCCCGGATGAGGTGCGCGTGGAGCGCCCCAAGAACAGGGACCACGGGGACTGGGCCACCAACGTCGCCCTCCAGCTGGCCAAAACGGCGGGCACCAACCCGCGGGAGTTCGCGTCCGTCCTGAGCGCCCGGCTCAAAACGATCGACGGCGTGTCCGCGGTGGACATCGCCGGCCCCGGCTTCCTGAACATCACCGTGGACGCCGCTGCCGCCGGTGCCCTCGCCAAGGCGATCGTCGAGGCCGGTGCGGCCTACGGCACCAACACCGCGCTCGCCGGGCACACCGTCAACATGGAATTCGTCTCGGCCAACCCCACCGGCCCGCTGCACATCGGCCACACCCGCTGGGCCGCCCTCGGCGACGCGATCGCCCGCGTCCTCCGGGCCTCCGGTGCCGACGTCACTGCCGAGTACTACATCAACGACGCCGGTTCCCAGATGAACGTGTTCGCGAACTCAGTGTTCGCGAGGCTGCACGGCCGGGACGTGCCTCAGGGCGGCTACCCGGGCCAGTACATCGCGGACCTCGGCCACGAGGTGCTCACAGAACACCCGGACATCCGCGAACTCACCGAAGTGGCGGCCCTCCCGGTGATCCGGGGCGCCGCCTACAAGGCGCAGATGCATGATATCAAGCAGACGCTGGCCGAGTTTGGCGTCGACTTCGATGTCTACTTCTCCGAGCAGGAGCTCCACGACGCCGGCGCGATCGAGGACGCCGTCGCCCGCCTGCGCGAACAGGGCCACGTGTTCGACGACGGCGGCGCGGTCTGGCTGCGCACCACCGACTTCGGCGATGACAAGGACCGCGTGATGGTCCGCGCAAACGGTGAACCCACGTACTTCGCCGCCGACGCCGCCTACTATCTGTCCAAGAAGGACCGCGGCTACACCGAGAAGATCTACCTCCTCGGCGCCGACCACCACGGCTACATCAACCGGCTCAAGGCCATCGCGGCAGCCGCCGGGGACGACCCCGAGGTCAACATCGAGGTCCTGATCGGCCAGCTGGTCTCCGTCAACGGCGCCAAACTGTCCAAGCGAGCCGGCAACATCATCGAGCTCAAGGACCTCATCTCCTGGCTCGGCAAGGACGCCGTCCGGTACTCGCTGGCCCGGTTCCCCGCCGATTCGCCGCTGACGCTGGACCCGGAGCTGCTGAAGAAGCACAGCAACGAAAACCCGGTGTTCTACGTCCAGTACGCCCACGCCCGCTCCCGCGGCGCCGCCCGCAACGCAGTGGCCGCCGGCGTGGAGCGCCGTGTGGACGGCATAGACAGCTTCAACGCCGCCCTGCTGGACCACCCCACCGAAAACGAGCTGCTCTCGCACCTGGGCAGCTATCCCTCGATCGTGGCCAAGGCCGCCGAGCTGCGCGAGCCGCACCGCGTGGCCCGCCACCTCGAAGTGATCGCCGGCGCCTACCACCGCTGGTATGACGCCTGCCGCGTGGCGCCCCAGGGCGAGGAACCCATCACCGACACCAACCGCACCAGGCTGTGGCTCAACGACGCCACCAGCCAGGTGCTGGCCAACGGACTGGAACTGCTGGGCGTCTCGGCGCCGGAACGGATGTAACCGCCATGACCGCGAATTCAGGACAGTCCCCGCTCGCCCCGGACTGGCTCGAGGTCCCCGCCGACCTCAATGCCCTCCACGAACCGCTGTGGGCGGGCGGTGTTGCACGCAACGACGACGGCGAGCTCACCATCGAGGGGCTGACGGTCAGTGAGCTGCAGCGCCAGTACGGCACGCCGCTGTTCGTGCTGAGCGAGACCGACTTCCGGGCCCGGGCCCGGGCGTTCAGCGACGCCTTCAACGACGCCTTCGCCGATATTTGCGGGGGAGTGGACGTCTACTACGCCGGCAAGTCCTTCCTCTGCACCTCCGTGGTCCGCTGGGTCGAGGAAGAGGGGCTGCGCCTGGACACGGCGTCCGGCGGCGAACTCGCCGTGGCCTTCCGCGCCGGCATCCCCGGCGCCGACGTCGCCCTGCATGGGAACAACAAGTCCGACGGCGAAATCCACCGGGCGCTGGACATGCAGCTGGGACGGATCGTGGTGGACAGCCTCGACGAGCTCGAACGCGTCGCGGCGATCGCCGCCAACCGGGGCGACACGGCCAGGGTGATGCTGCGGCTGACCCCCGGAGTGCACGCCCACACCCACGAATTCATCGCCACGGCCCACGAGGACCAGAAATTCGGCCTGTCCATGGCCGGGGACTCCACGGACCAGGCCGGACTGTCCGCCGCAGAGGAAGCCGTGGCCACGGCCACGGGGCACGCCAGCATCGAACTGCTGGGCCTGCACTGCCACATCGGCTCGCAGATCTTCGAACCGGACGGCTTCGCCCTCGCCGCCGAGAGGCTGCTGGACTTCCTGGCGGCGATGCAGTCGAAGTACTCCATCGTGCTGCCCGAGCTTGACCTCGGCGGCGGCTACGGCATCGCCTACACGCCCGTGGACACCCCGCGCCCGGCCGCCGAAATCGCGCAGGCGATGGCCGCCGTCGTCCGTTCCAAATGCGCTGCCCTCGGCATAACCGCCCCCCGGATTTCGATCGAACCGGGCCGCGCGATCGTCGGAAGCACCACCTTTACGCTGTATGAGGTCGGCACGCTCAAGACCGTCCGGGTGGACTCCCCGGCCTCTGCTGGTGCCGCGGCCGGCCACGACGGAGCCGGGGACGTTACGCACCCCCGCCGCTATGTGTCGGTGGACGGCGGGATGAGCGACAACCCCCGGCCGGTGCTGTACGACGCGGATTATTCGGCGATTCTCGCCTCGCGGAGCTCCGCCGCGGCGGCGCAGCTGTCCCGAGTGGTGGGCAAACATTGCGAGAGCGGCGACATAGTTGTTAGAGATGTATATCTGCCCGAGGACGTGGCAGCCGGTGATTTGCTTGCTGTACCGGGGACCGGCGCCTACTGCTGGGCCCTGTCAAGCAACTACAACTATCTGGCCCGGCCGGGCGTTATCGCTGTCAGCGACGGATCTGCCCGGCTCATTGTCCGCGGGGAAACCGAAGAAGATTTGCTCAACCGCGACATGGGAGTCTGAATGTCTGAATTGCGAACCCTGAAAGTGGCCCTGCTGGGCTGTGGCAACGTTGGGGCCCAGGTTGCGCGGATTCTCATTGACGACGCCGACGCCCTCGCCGCGCGCACCGGCGCCCGGCTGGAACTGCAGGGCATCGCGGTGCGCAACCTCGATGCCAAGCGCGACGTCGAGCTGCCGCAGGAGCTGTTCACCACTGACGCCGAAGTCCTCGTCAAGGACGCCGACGTCGTCATTGAACTCATGGGCGGCATTGAGCCGGCCCGGACCCTGATCCTTACCGCCATGCGGCACGGTGCCTGTGTTGTCAGCGGCAACAAGGCGCTCCTTGCCCAGGACGGCCCAACACTGTACGAGGAAGCGGACAAGGCCGGGGTGCAGCTGTCCTACGAGGCCGCCGTGGCCGGCGCCATCCCCATCCTGCGGCCCATCCGTGACAGCCTGTCCGGCGACCGGATCACCCGGGTGCTCGGGATTGTCAACGGCACCACCAACTTCATCCTCGACCAGATGGACTCGACCGGCGCGCAGTTCGCCGACGCGCTGGCCGAGGCCCAGCGCCTGGGCTACGCGGAAGCCGACCCCACAGCCGACATCGAAGGCTACGACGCCGCCGCCAAGGCCGCGATCCTCGCCTCGCTGTCCTTCCACACGCGGTTCGCCCTGGAAGACGTCTCCTGCGAGGGCATCACGTCGGTCACCGCGGCTGACATCGCCGCGGCCAAGGAAGCCGGCTTTGTCATCAAGCTGCTGGCCATTGCCGAGAAACTGGTTGACGAGGACGGCAAAACCGGCGTCTCGGTCCGTGTCCACCCCACGCTCCTGCCCCGCGAGCACCCGCTCGCCGCTGTCCGCGGTGCATTCAACGCCGTCTTCATCGAAGCCGAGAACGCCGGCGAGCTCATGTTCTACGGCCAGGGTGCCGGCGGCACCCCGACGGCGTCCGCCGTGCTGGGCGACCTCGTCTCCGCGGCCCGCCGCATTGTCCTGGGCGGCCCCGGCCGCACCGAAACCACCACGGGACACGTGCCATCGCTGCCCATCGACGCGGCCGTCACCAGCTACTACATCGGACTCGACGTCGCGGACCAGCCCGGCGTCCTGGCCAGGATCGCGCAGCTCTTCGCCGAGCACGGCGTGTCCATCGAAATCATGCGGCAGACCATTCACCGCGACGCCGACTCCAACGTGGAATCGGCCGAGCTGCGGATCGTCACACACCGTGCACGCGAAGCCGCACTTGCAGCAACCGTCGAGGCCGTCAGGCGCCTGGACGTCATCAATTCCGTCACATCCGTACTCCGGGTAGAAGGAGTCTAAGTGGCTCACCAATGGCGCGGTGTCATCCGCGAATACGCCGACCGTCTTCCTGTCACGGAAGCGACCAAGGTCATCAGCCTGGGCGAGGGCGGCACCCCGCTCGTGCATGCCCGCCACCTCTCTGAGCTGACCGGCAGCACCGTCTACCTCAAGGTCGAAGGCATGAACCCGACCGGTTCCTTCAAGGACCGCGGCATGACCATGGCCATGACGGCAGCGGTGGCCGCCGGCGCCAAGGCCGTGGTCTGCGCCTCCACCGGCAACACCTCCGCCTCCGCCGCGGCCTACGCGACGGCGGCCGGGCTGCAGTGCGCGGTGCTGGTCCCGGAGGGCAAGATCTCCATGGGCAAGCTCAGCCAGGCAGTCGCGCACGGAGCCACGCTGCTGCAGGTGGACGGCAACTTCGACGACTGCCTCGACATCGCCCGCAAGCTCGGCGAGTCCTACCCGGTGTTCCTGGTCAACTCCGTCAACCCGGCCCGGATCGAAGGCCAGAAGACCGGAGCCTTCGAAGTGGTGGATTCGCTCGGCGACGCCCCCGACTTCCACGTGCTCCCGGTGGGCAACGCCGGCAACATCAGCGCGTACTGGAAGGGCTACAAGGAATACGCTGCGGCGTTCGAGTCGCCCACCGCCGGGTCGCTGCCCGCAGTGTCCACGAAGACACCCGTCATGTGGGGCTTCCAGGCCGCAGGGGCGGCGCCCTTCGTGGCCGGCCACCCCATCACCGAGCCCGACACCATTGCCACCGCCATCCGGATCGGCAACCCGGCCTCCTGGGACACCGCCGTGGCGGCCCGGGATGAATCCGGCGGCGTGATCGAGGCAGTCACGGACGAGGAAATCCTGTCCGCGCACCGGTGGCTCTCCGCCCGGGAAGGCGTTTTCGTGGAGCCCGGCTCCGCTGCCGGCGTCGCCGGGCTGATCAAGAAGCACGCGGCCGGGGAAGTGCCGGCAGGCAAGACGATCGTAATCACGGTGACCGGTCACGGCCTCAAGGACCCGCAGTGGGCCCTGCGCACCGAGGACGGCAGCGACGTGCAGCCAGTCAAGGTCTCCAACGACGTCGTCACCGTCGCCGCAGCACTGGGACTGGAAGAAAGATAACGTTGGAAACAACCCTCACCGTCCCGGCCGAATCAGCTGCCGGCTCCCCGGCCGTTCCGGCGGGCCAGCTGGTCACCGTGCGTGTCCCGGCCACGAGCGCCAACCTGGGCCCCGGGTACGACAGCCTCGGCCTGGCCCTCTCGCTGCATGACACGCTGACCGTGGAAACCCTGGCCAGCGGTGAACTTGAATTCGAGCTCAGCGGCGAGGGTGCCGAGTCCCTGCCCCGCGATGCGACGCACCTCGTGGTCAAGGCCTTGACCGAGGCACTGCACCGCCTGGGGTTCCGGCACGAAGGCCTGCGGATCACGGCGGACAACGTCAACCCGCACGGACGGGGCCTGGGCTCCTCGGCCTCGGCCGTGGTGGCGGCCGTCAGCGCCGCCAATGCCCTGGTTCCGGAGGCCTCCCGGCGTGGCCGCGACTGGATCCTGCAGCTCACAAGCGAAATGGAAGGCCACCCGGACAACGTTGCACCCGCCATTTTCGGCGGACTGGCGCTGTCATGGCAGGACAGTGACCAGTACAGCAGCACGTGCGCGTCCGTGGCCGCCTCTGTGATCCCCGTGGTCGCCGTGCCCGACTACGAGCTCTCCACTGAGGCCGCCCGGGCCCTCTTGCCGGCCTCGGTGGGCCACCATGCCGCGGCCATGAACTCCGGCCGCGCCGCCCTGCTGATCCATGCCCTGACCACGAACCCGGAATTCCTGCTGCCCGGCACCGAGGACTACCTGCACCAGAGCTACCGCGCCGAGGCCATGCGGCCCAGCGCGGAACTGATCGGCGCGCTGCGCCGGGCAGGGCACGCCGCCGTCGTATCCGGCGCCGGACCCACCGTGCTGGTCCTGGCCAACGGCGAAGCGGAAGCCCGTGAAGTTGTGGACTTCATCGGCGCCCACACCGCGGGCAACACGCCGGAAGTGGGCTGGCGCGTGATGAAGCTGGCCGTGGACGTTGAAGGTGCTAAAGTGGAAGTGCACCGGCGGTAAATACGCAGGCGGTAAATTTATAACCGTTGTAAGACCGCGATGTTGGCCACGTAGCCTCTCTCATCTTTCACTGCGCAATATTTTCCGGTGCCACCTGCTTTCGGTCTGACGCAGGAATCAGCAGAATTGATCTGCCCCCTGAAACTCAGCCCGCCGTTCCTCATTTCTCGGATCGTGCATGGTGAAGCTATATCCGGCCCTGCTGGCCGATATCCATCCGGCAAGGCCGAAATCCCGGCTGCAGATCTGAACTGCAGCCCAGATCAAATCACCGCGTCCAGCTCTTAGCCTGGACGCCGTCGAGGGGGAAGGATCCTTCGTGACCGAAACCACTGAGCTGTCTCCGGCTGTGGATACATCTTCTGCTGCCGAATCAACGACAGCACCCGCCAAGAGCAGCGGCCTTGCAGGCCTTAAGCTCGCCCAGCTCCAGGCCCTCGCCAGCCAGCTGGGCATTTCCGGCGGTTCCCGCATGCGCAAGGGTGATCTGGTCACGGCCATTTCCGCCCACCGCGCAGGCACCCCGGTAAGCAAGGCTCCGGCCCGCGCTGCCGAAAAGGCGAGCGACAACGGCACTGTGTCCCACGCAGCGGCCCCGGCAGCTGCGCCCGCAACGGCGCCCGCCGCCGAGGACGAGTCCCTGGCAAGGGAAAACACCGCCCAGGAAAGCCCCCGCGCCCGCCGTGGCCGCAGCCGCCGTGCAGGCAGCGACGGAGTCGTCACGGCTCCCGCCGTTGAGGCACCCGCCGCCGCCCCGGCTGAAGCCCCCGCGGTTTCCACCGAGTCCGGCGCCCGGGAATCCGCCACTGCAGAATCCGGCGCCGCCGTTTCCGGAACGGAATCCGGCGACCGCACGAGGCAGCCGCGCACCCGCAACCGCCGCCGCGGCGAAGCCGCAGCCCAGACTACGGATGCCGGCCAGAACGCCGTCGAGGCCCCGGCCGAACAGCCCGCCGCTGAACAGCGCACCGAGCAGCGTGAACAGCGCGATCAGCGCACCGAACAGCGTGAACAGCGCACCGAACAGCGCGAGCCCGGCAGCGAAGACGGCCAGCGCCGTGACACCCGCACCCGTGGCGGCCGCGACGACTCGGCCGGCACCCGCGAAAACACCCGCGACAGCGATGATTCTGACGGCGGAAGCCGCCGGAACCGCCGCAACCGTCGTGACCGCAACGACCGCGGTGACCGCCAGGGCCAGCAGGACAGCCGCGACAACTCCTCGCGCAACGATCGCTTCCGCGACCGCAACGACCGCCGCCGCGGACGTCAGCAGGGACCCGACGTCGACGACGTCGAGGTCACCGAGGACGATGTCCTGCTGCCGGTCGCCGGTATCCTCGACGTGCTCGAGAACTACGCGTTCATCCGCACGTCCGGTTACCTGCCGGGCCCGAACGACGTCTACGTCTCGCTCGCCCAGGTCAAAAAGTACAACCTGCGCAAGGGCGACGCCGTCGTCGGCGCCATCCGTGCACCGCGCGAAGGCGAAGCCCAGCAGGGGAGCCAGCAGCAGTCCGCCCGCCAGAAGTTCAACGCCCTGGTCCGCGTCACCTCGGTGAACGGCAAGACGCCGGAAGAGCTCAAGGACCGCGTCGAATTCGCGAAGCTCGTCCCGCTGTACCCCTCCGAGCGCCTGCGCCTCGAGACGGACCCGAAGAAGATCGGCCCGCGCGTCATCGACCTCGTGGCCCCGATCGGCAAGGGCCAGCGCGGTCTGATCGTTTCGCCGCCGAAGGCCGGCAAGACGCTCATCCTGCAGTCCATCGCCAACGCCATCACCACCAACAATCCTGAGGTCCACCTCATGATGGTGCTCGTTGACGAACGTCCCGAAGAAGTCACGGACATGCAGCGCACCGTCAAGGGTGAGGTCATTGCCTCCACCTTCGACCGTCCCGCCGACGACCACACCACCGTGGCCGAGCTTTCCATCGAGCGTGCCAAGCGCCTCGTGGAAATGGGCATGGACGTTGTGGTGCTTCTGGACTCCATGACCCGCCTGGGCCGCGCCTACAACCTGGCAGCACCGGCCTCCGGCCGCATCCTGTCCGGTGGTGTGGACTCCGCCGCGCTGTACCCGCCGAAGCGCTTCTTCGGTGCAGCCCGCAACATCGAAAACGGCGGCTCGCTGACCATCCTGGCCACCGCGCTCGTCGAGACCGGTTCCAAGATGGACGAGGTCATCTTCGAAGAGTTCAAGGGCACCGGCAACATGGAACTGCGCCTGTCCCGCCAGCTCGCGGACAAGCGCATCTTCCCGGCCGTGGACGTCAACGCGTCCGGTACCCGCCGCGAGGAAAACCTGCTTTCCCCCGAGGAAGTCAAGATCATGTGGAAGCTGCGCCGCGTCCTGTCCGGACTCGAAACGCAGCAGAGCCTTGAGCTGCTGACCAACAAGATCCGGGAGACCCAGAGCAACGTCGAGTTCCTCATGCAGGTGCAGAAGACGACGCTTGGTGCGAAGTCCGATAACGACAAATAGCTGCTCCAACCGCTAGATTCTGGCGGTCCCGCGCGCTAACGCCGCACGGATTTTCCGCCCCCGCCCCTCCGCCGGGTGGCTTACGATCTACGATCGCAAGCCACCCGGCGTCGGCAGGCCCGAAGCCACTCCCGGGGCGGAAAAATCCGTGCGGCTTCGTCGTTAAGTCGCCAGCCGCGGTCCAGTTTTTGTTGTCGTAACTAGACTTGGTTTCAAGTCGAAAGAGGTTTGAAAATGTTTGAGTCCGTACAGGGCCTGTTGGATGAGCATGACTCTATCCAGGCTCAGCTGGGGGATCCTGCTGTCTACGCTGACCAGCGCCTGGCCCGGAAGCTGGGGCGGCGTTCCGCCCAGTTGAACGGCATTGTGGAGGCCTACCACCGCTGGGAAGGCATCCGCGATGACCTGGCCGCTGCCAAGGAAATGGCGGACGAGGACCCCGAGTTTGCGGCCGAGGTGCCCGAGCTGGAGGCCGCACTGGAGCTGGCGGCGGCCAAGCTGCGCCGGCTGCTGATCCCGCGCGACCCGGACGACTCCCGCAACGTGATCCTCGAGGTCAAGGGCGGCGAAGGCGGCGACGAGGCAGCCCTGTTCGCCGCGGACCTGCTGCGGATGTACAGCCGTTACGCGGAATCCCGCGGCTGGAAGACCGAGATCATCTCTGCCACCGAATCGGACCTCGGCGGGTACAAGGACGTCCAGATGGCCGTCAAGGGCAGCTCGAACGATCCGGCCGAAGGCGTGTACGCCCGGCTCAAGTTCGAAGGCGGCGTGCACCGGGTCCAGCGTGTCCCCGTCACCGAATCCCAGGGCCGCATCCACACTTCGGCCGCCGGCGTGCTGGTGCTGCCCGAAGTGGACGAGCCCGAGGAGCTCGAGATCAACCAGAACGATCTCAAGATCGACGTCTACCGCTCCTCCGGTCCCGGCGGGCAGTCGGTCAACACCACCGACTCCGCGGTGCGCATCACGCACCTTCCCACCGGAATCGTCGTCGCCATGCAGAACGAGAAGTCGCAGCTGCAGAACCGTGAGGCCGGCATGCGCGTGCTGCGTGCCCGCATCCTGGCGCACCAGCAGGAGCTGATCGACGCCGAAAACTCGGCGCAGCGCAAGTCGCAGATCCGCACCATGGACCGCTCCGAGCGCATCCGTACCTATAACTACCCGGAAAACCGGATTGCGGACCACCGCACCGGTTACAAGGCCTACAACCTGGACCAGGTCATGAACGGCGACCTGGAACCGGTGATCCAGTCGGCCATTGAATTGGACGAGCAGTCCCGGCTCGACGCCATCGGCGAATAGGCGCGGGTCACTGGTGATGACTGCAGGTGATGGTCCGAGCCTCGCGGAGGCCGTCAGCGAGGCGACGGCGGTCCTCGCGGAGGCCGGCGTGCCCAGCCCGCGCGTGGACGCCGAGCTCCTGGCCGGGCACCTGCTCGGCGTCGGACTGGGCCGGTTGCGCGCGCTGATGCTCGGGGACTCGCCGGCGCCGGAAGGCTACGCCGACCTCGTCGCCGAACGGGCGCAGCGGATCCCGCTGCAGCACATCACGGGCGTAGCGCACTTCCGCTACCTCGAACTCGCCGTCGGTCCCGGTGTGTTCATCCCGCGGCCGGAGACCGAATCCGTGGTGCAGCTGGTCCTGGACTGGCTCAGCGATAGGAAACGGCTGCACGGCCTGGCGCGCCCCAAGGTCGTTGACCTGGGCACCGGGTCCGGTGCCATTGCAGGCTCGATCGCCCATGAGGTTCCCGGCGCGGAAGTCCACGCGGTCGAGTTCAGCGAATTCGCGCACGCGTGGGCGGCGAAAAACTTGGCTCCCCTGGGCGTCCACCTCCTCCGTGGCGACCTGCGCGACGCGCTGGCCGAACACAACGGCACGTTCGACGTCGTCGTCTCCAACCCGCCCTACATCCCCGCCGAAGCGATCCCGAACGAACCCGAAGTGGCGCTGCACGACCCGCCCGAGGCGCTCTACGGCGGGGGAGCGGACGGGATGGAACTTCCGACGGCGGCGGCCGCCTCGGCTGCCCGCCTGCTGGTCCCCGGCGGCTACTTCGTGATGGAGCACGCCGAGGTCCAGTCGAAATGGATCGCCGCGATGCTCAACCGCGCCGCGGTGTTCGCCGAGGTGACAACGCACCGTGACCTCAACGGCAAGGACCGCGCCACCAGCGCCGTCCTGGCACCGTCAGGGCCGACGCCTGCGAATAATCGTGTGACAAGTGATGAAAGAATAGGCCAGTGACGACTAGCTACGATTGCACGGCGGCCGGGCAGCGCGCTGCGGGACTTGAGCACGCCCAGCGGGCCATCCGGGAGAACAAGTGCGTGGTCTTTCCCACGGACACGGTCTACGGGATTGCCGCCGACGCCTTTTCACCCCTTGCCGTGACCCTGCTGCTCGCCTCCAAGGGCCGGAGCCGGAAGATGCCGCCGCCCGTGCTGATCCCGAGGCTGAACGCCCTCGATGGCCTGGCCACGGACGTTCCGGCCGAGGCGCGGCGGCTGGCCGAGGCGTTCTGGCCCGGCGGCCTGACCCTGATCCTGCATGCCCAGCCGTCGTTGGACTGGGATCTCGGCGAGACCAAGGGCACGGTCGCCCTGCGGATCCCGGCCGACGAGATCGCCCAGGACCTGCTGACGCTTACCGGACCCCTCGCGGTGTCCTCCGCGAACCGCACCGGGCACGCCGCGGCGCAGACCGCCGCGGACGCCGAAGCCCAGCTGGCGGAATCCGTGGAGGTCTACCTGGAGGGCGGACCCCGGCCCGCCGACGGCGCCGACGCCCTCGCCTCGACCATCGTCGACGCGACGGCGCTGCCCTTGCGCGTCGTCCGGCAGGGAGCCATCAGCCTCGACCGCCTGCGCGGCGTGGTGCCCGGCGTCCTGGACATCGACGGCAACGCCGCCGGTGCTCCGGAGCCCGCTGCGGAGCCCGCCGCTGCAGAGTCCGCCGCTGCAGAGTCCGCCGCTGCGGCGGGCGCTGCGCCGGAGCCCGGTTCCGCATGACGCTGGAGCGTCAGCGCGTCCCTTTCCTCGACGTCGAAGCGACCCCCGTGACGGTGTCCGAGCTGACTGCGGTCCTCAGCGCCTTCATGGCCGAGGGCCGTACCCGGATCGTGGTGGGGCACAACCTGCACAGCGTGACGCTGCTGCACTCCGATCCTGCCTTCCGCTCGTTCTACGAGCGCAGCGACGTGGTCCTGATCGACGGCGCACCGGTGCTCTGGCTCTGGGCGAAGACCAGCGAAGAGGCCGACGGCAGGGAACCGGTGATGGACTACCGGCTGGGGTCGACCGACTGGATTCCCGCGCTCGGCAATGTCGCGGGACTGGAGCGCATTGCGATCATCGGTGCAGGCGCCGTGGCCAACGCCGGCGCCGTGGCCAAGCTGCGGGAGATCGTCCCCGCGGCGCGGGTCGACGGCATGCCCGGCGAAGGCTGGAACAAGGAAGTTGAGGAAGCCGCGGTCGAATGGCTGAACCGGCTGCGCCCGCAACTTGTGCTGCTGGGCCTCGGGATGCCGCTGCAGGAGCAGGTCATGGCCCGCCGGCTTGCCGCGCTTCCGCCTGCGGTCTATTGCGCCGTCGGCGGCGCCATCGAACAGATTGCCGGTGTGCAGAAACTGGCGCCGCGCTGGATCGGCCGGCTCGGACTCGAATGGGCCTGGCGGCTCATGCTCCACCCGCACCGGGTGGCCTACCGGGTGTTCGGCGAACCCTGGGTGCTGCTGGGCCTGCTGCTCCGCCGGCGCCTGCGCCTGCGCCGGCAGCCCTAGGCTGCCGGCGGGACTGCCAGCGGGGGAGCACGTCAGAACTTCTGGTCCTCCAGCGGGCCGAAGCCCTTGCCGCGGAGACCGGCCGAAAAAGCGCGGAACCAGTCAGCGAGCCCGCGGAAGTCGCCGCTGCGCAGGAAGTAGCCGAGGTAGCCGCCCACATCCGCGATGAAGGACTTGACCCGGAAGTGGCGGCGGATCATGTACCCGCGGTTCCGGTAGTAGAAGTAGCGCTTGAAGGCGGAATCCGGAACGATCACGTGCCACCGCGCACCGAAGACGTGCTTGGTTTCAGCGAAGGCATGCGGGTGCGTGATGGCCGCGGTGGTCACCGTGCCGAAGCGGATCCCGGCCTTCCTGAGCCTGAGCGTGAAGTCCACCTCGTCGCCACGGATGAAAAGGCGCATGTCCGGCAGGCCGACTTTGAAGAAGACATCGGAACGGATCAGGGCGCCGTTGAAGAAGTGTCCGTCGTCGGGCAGGAATCCGACCTTTTCCACCTCAGCGCGCTCATGCGTGACCTTGCCGCCCAGCCGGAAGAAAAAGGACAGCTGGTCCGGGTGGCCGGGGGCCACCACGAGGGGCACGACGGCGTCCAGATCACGTTCCTGGGCCTCACGGAGCAACGTGGCAAGGCAGCCGGGATCTGCCGGTTCGGCGTCGTCGTCCATCATCCAGATCCAGTCAGCCCCGCTGGCCACGGCCTTGAGGATGGCCAACGAGAATCCGCCGGCGCCGCCAAGGTTCGCCTCGGACCGGACATAGTCCACGTTGGCGTGCTGGCCGGCAACGTCCGTCGACGGCACGGTGCCGCTGTCGACGAGGCAAATGGACTGCACTGGAGCGGTCTGGTTGTTGATGGCGTCCATCAGGACCGCCAGCTCCCTGGGACGGTCAAACGTCACGGCAGCGACTGCAACCGAGGGGGTCATCGCGGGGTCCTTTCAGCACGACCGTCAGTGGTTTTCCCGCCGGCAGAGGGCCGTGTGACGCGAAGACAGGTGGCCGTTGGCATTAGTATCTTGACTAGAGTCCACTGTAATACAGCCCTGTCAGGCACTACGCACTGCCTGCCCTGCGCACGGCGACGGAGAAGTTTCATTTTTCGAAAGACAGTTCCACCGCAATCGAATCCACCCCATTTCCGCAGCTCACCGGCGCGTCCGGTGCTGCGGGACGTGCCGGCGTGCGGTGCCTGTGCTGACCGTGCTGACGGCACTAACGGCGTATGGCTGGTGGTCGTCCCGTGATCATGTACCTGCTCATGATGCTGACGGCAGCGATCGTGACCTACGCGGCGACATGGGGCGCCCGGCTCGCGGGCAACAAGCTGGAGCTGTATTCCCCGATCCGCAGCCGCGACATGCATTCCACCCCGATCTCCCGGCTCGGCGGCCTCGGCATCTTCGCGGGCGTGCTGGTTGCCCTGGTCACGGCGAGCAATTCGTTCTTCGTCAAGGACATCTTCCGGAACAACACGGCGCCATGGGGAATCCTGGCCGGGGCCGCCGTGATCGTCGTTGTCGGCGTGGCGGATGACCTGCTGGATCTGCGGTGGTGGGTCAAGCTGATCGGCCAAAGCGCCGCGGCACTGGTCGTGGCCACGTGGGGGGTCCGGATGACAATCATCCCGTTCATCCCCGAACCGATCGTGATCCAGAACGAGGCCGTGAGCATTGTGCTGACGGCCGGGCTGATCGTCACCACCATGAATGCGTTCAATTTCATCGACGGACTGGACGGGCTCGCCGCGGGCGTGGCGATCATCGGCGGAGCGGCGTTCTTCCTCACGGCCTACTGGGTCCACCGCACGGCCGTCCTGCTGGACCGTTCGGACCTAGCCACCCTGCTGACCGCCGTCGTGGTCGGCAGCTGCGTCGGCTTCCTGCCGCACAACTGGTTCCCCTCCAAAATCTTCATGGGCGATTCCGGGGCCATGCTGATTGGCCTGCTGATGGCCTCGGCCGGCGTCGTCTCGACCGGCCAGATCAGCTCGGGCCTCTACGACCGGGCCAACGGCATCCCCACGATCATCCCGATCCTGTTGCCGTTCGCGGTGCTGTTCCTGCCGCTGCTGGACCTGTGCCTGGCGGTGGTGCGGCGGACAGCGCTGGGCCGGTCGCCGTGGTCGGCGGACCGCGGACACCTGCACCACAAACTCCTGGACATCGGCTACTCGCACCGCGGCGCCGTGGTGCTGATGTACTTGTGGACCTGCATCCTTGCCTTCGGCGGCCTCGCTTTCGCGATCTTCCCCTGGCACATAGTCCTCGCCATCGATCTGGCCGCCGCGGCAATCATGGCCGTGGCGACTGCCTGGCCGTACCTGCGCCAGCGCGGGCCGCGGCAGATGGCCCGCGCTCCCGAATAGCCTGACCGGCATGCCCTGGGAACCGGCTCCGACGCGCTTTTCCGAATAATTTCTATCTAATGTAGAATTCAGGGGCGGTACTTCGCCGCCTGCCTTGACCAGCAATACGCCAGCGACGATTGGGATCTGATGACCTCCAACGCCGAACCGGAACCCGCTTCCGGCAACGGACCCGTTGGCGTCTCCGGCCCCACAAAATCCCTGTGGCTCAGGCTGCTGGCCATCAGTTCCGCGGCTTCGGCCGCAGCACTGGTCTTGACCGGCACAGCCGCCTTCATCTTTAACGGCGCCGTGGGGTTCTGGTCCGCCCTGTTCGGGGGCGCGCTGGTGATGGCCTTCTTTGCCATCAGCCTCGCGGGGGGCCACTTCGTCGGCCGCAACAACCCCTCCGGAGCGATCGGAGTGTTCGTCGCGACGTACTTCGTCAAGGTTGTCGGCTTCGCCGTGGTCCTCTTCGTCATCGGCGCCCCGGCCTGGCTGCACGACCGCTGGTTCCTGATCGGCGCCGTCGTCACCGTCGTGTTCTGGCAGGCAGCCGAAATTTACGGTTTCAGCAAGGCCAGGCTTCAGATTTACAACGATCCCGAAACGCGAAAAGGCGGCACCGATGTTTAGCCGCAAATCCGGCCGCAGGCCAGTTGGCGGACCACGTACCGGACCAGAAAACCAGCCAGCCAAATCACCCAAAACCACGCCCGGTGCCCCCGGTGTATCGACCGACGGAAGCGACGGCGGATACAACGCCGGAATCGCCGTCTTCAGCTACATTGTTGGCGGAATCATCGTCTGGAGTTTGATAGGGTGGGGACTGGATAATCTGTGGGGAACCCGCTGGATTGTGCTCGCAGGCGCTCTGCTTGGAGCTGCGGGAGGGTTCTATCTTTCTCATATGCACGGCCTCACCAGTAACAGAACTTCTGCTGGTGACGGCGATGCTGCACGTGGCCCGTCCCAGGACGAGGAACAGTAATGCCAAATAATTTTACAGGGGGAGAGGCGGGCACCAATGTCGCCGGTCCCCGCCCAACGCCCAATGATGGACACTGCAGAGAGGAAACGCGTTGATCGCGCTTGCGCTCCCGGCCCAAGATTCAGGAACCTTCACGCCTCCTGGAATTGAAGAACTTCACCTGCCGGCTATCATCCCCTGGGGTGCGGCCGAAGGATTTTCCAAGCAGATGCTGCTGGTAATCCTGTCGGTTGTCATTATCGCTACATTTTTTGTGATCGCTGCGCGGAAGCAGCAGCTGGTTCCCGGCAAGCTGCAGTTCGCAGGCGAGGCTGCCTACAGCTTCGTCCGCAACGGCATCGCCAAGGACATTATCGGCGGCCGGGACTTCATGAAGTATGTCCCGCTGCTGTTCAGCCTGTTCTTCTTCATCCTCGTGAACAACATCTACGGTGCAATCCCGCTGATCCAGCTTCCGACCTTCTCCCATGTCGGCGGAGCCTACGTGATGGCGGCGATCGTTTACGTCACCTGGATCGCCATCGGCATCAAGAGGAACGGCCTGAAGTACTTCAAGCTGGCAACAGTTCCTTCCGGTGTCCCGTTCTACATCCTCCCGATCGTCGTCCCGATCGAGATCATCTCCAACTTCCTGGTCCGCCCGGTCACGCACAGCCTCCGTCTGTTCGCCACCATGCTGGCCGGCCACTTGATCGTGATGATCTCCGGTGCGGGCATCGAATTCCTCGTGATGCAGGAAAACGTCCTCCTCAAGGGCGCGTCCGTACTCGTCCTTGGCGGTGCGATCGCCATGTACATGCTCGAAGCGCTGATCATGGTGCTGCAGGCCTACGTTTTCACACTGCTGACCGCGATCTACATCGAAGGCGCGCTCCACGCCGACAGCCACTAGGCCCAGCGCCAGACGGCAGAAGGCCAGACGGCACAACATAGTCTTCCCCTCTAGGGGATGAAGCAAACCAAACAACCTGCCACATGGGTGGCATCTTGAAAGGAACAAAAAAATGGAAGGCTCCATCAACGGCTCCCTCAACCTCGTCGGCTACGGCCTCTCCGCCATCGGCGGTGGTATCGGTGTGGGTCTCGTGTTCGCTGCCTACATCAACGGCGTGGCACGTCAGCCGGAAGCCCAGCGCGTCCTGCAGCCGATCGCATTCCTCGGCCTCGCGCTGACTGAAGCCCTCGCCATCCTCGGCCTGGTCTTCGCGTTCGTTCTCAAGTAAACAGAACAACCGAACATCCAGAACCGAGTAGATAAGGACGGGTGAAATATGAATCAAGCGATCATCTCAGCCGCCACCGAAGGCGGTACTAACCCCCTCGTTCCCAATCCTTGGGAAATGCTTGTCGTCTTCGCCGGCTTTGCGCTCCTCATGTTCATCGTGGTCAAGTACGTTGTCCCGATGTTCGAGAAGACCTTCGCAGAGCGGGCCGAAGCCATCGAGGGTGGCATCGCCAAGGCCGAAAAGGCCCAGGCCGAGGCCTCCGCAGCACTCGAAGAGTACAAGCAGCAGCTCACGGAAGCCCGCACCGAAGCCAACCGCATCCGCGAGGAAGCACGCGCCGAAGGTGCCCAGATCCTTGCAGAGCTGAAGGAGAAGGCGGCTGCCGAGTCTGCCCGCATCACAGCGCAGGCCCACACGCAGATCGAATCCGAGCGCCAGGCGGCCGTTGTGTCGCTCCGCGCGGAGGTCGGCACGCTGGCCACGACTCTGGCGAGCCGCATCGTCGGCGAGGCACTGAGCGACGATGCACGGTCGGCCCGAGTGGTGGACCGCTTCCTGGCAGATCTGGAGAACCAGAACGCGGGTGTAGCTAAGTAATGGCAGGTGTATCGAGCGAATCGCTGGCCGCTGCGCTGGCGGCACTGGAGGCCAAGCTTCCCACCGCGTCGCTGCAGTTGGCAAAGGAACTCTTCGGAATCCTGGGAACCGTGGACAGCTCAGCCGGCTTGCGCCGTGCTTTGACTGACCCGTCCCGCAGCGGTGACGAAAAGTCGGCGCTGGTCAAGCAGCTCTTCGGCGGGAAAGTATCCGCTGACGCTGTTGAAATCGCAGCCGGACTGGCCAGCTCCCGCTGGGCATCGGCACGGGATATCGGCGATGCACTCGAGACTCTTGCCGCTTCGGTGGTCATCGCTGTTGCCGAGAACAAGTCGGCCGTCTCTGCCTCCGGGCTCAGCGGACTGGAATCGCTGGAGAACGATCTGTTCTCCTTCAACCAGGCCGTCGAGTCCAGCCACGAGGTCCAGCGTGCTCTGTCCGAGCCGCAGGCCAGCCCGGCCGCCAAGGTGTCCCTCGCCGACAAGCTCGTACCCGGTGCGAGCGAGGAAGCGAAAGTCCTGATCGGGCAGGCCGTCACGGCTCCGCGCGGGCTTAAGGTCACCAGGCTGGTCCGCCGTTTCGCCGAGCTTGCCGCCAAGCGCCAGCAGCGCTGGATTGCAACGGTCGACGTCACCCGTCCGCTGACGGAGACGCAGATCAGCCGCCTGCAGGCGGGGCTGAACGCCCTTTACGGGCGCGAGCTCAAGATCAACATGAACGTTGACCCGGCACTGATCGGTGGCATCCGGATCCAGGTAGGTGACGAAGTGGTTGACGCTTCGGTCGCCGGCCGCCTGGGCCAGCTCCAGCGTCAGCTTGCCGGCTAGCCGGACAAGCACAACCTAACGACAAGAAACCCCGGTCATCGTGAGCAACGATGATCACGAAAACAGGAGAGCAGGGACTGCAGATGGCCGAATTGACCATCAACGCCGACGACGTCCGTAATGCGTTGAACGAGTTCGCGGCGTCCTACGAACCCGGAAACGCAGAGCGCGTAGAGGTCGGCCGTGTAACAACCGCAGGTGACGGCATCGCCCGTGTTGAGGGCCTTCCCTCGGTCATGGCGAACGAGCTGCTTCGCTTCGAAGACGGCACGCTGGGCCTGGCCCAGAACCTCGACGTCCGCGAGATCGGCGTCATCATCCTCGGTGACTTCACCGGAATCGAAGAAGGCCAGGAAGTCCACCGCACCGGGCAGGTTCTGTCCGTGCCGGTTGGCGACGCCTTCCTCGGCCGCGTGGTTGACCCGCTGGGCCAGCCCATCGATGACCTCGGCGAGATCAAGGCCGAGACCACCCGTGCCCTGGAACTCCAGGCACCCGGCGTGACCCAGCGTAAGTCGGTCCACGAGCCGATGCAGACCGGGCTCAAGGCTATCGACGCCATGATCCCGATCGGCCGCGGCCAGCGCCAGCTGATCATCGGTGACCGCCAGACCGGCAAGTCCGCCATTGCCATCGACACGATCATCAACCAGAAGGCCAACTGGGCTTCCGGCGACGTGACGAAGCAGGTGCGCTGCATCTACGTGGCGATCGGCCAGAAGGCATCCACGATCGCAGCCGTCCGCCAGACCCTCGAGGACAACGGCGCCCTGGAATACACCACGATCGTGGCTTCCCCGGCGTCCGACCCCGCAGGCTTCAAGTACCTGGCACCGTACGCCGGCTCGGCCATCGGCCAGCACTGGATGTACGGCGGCAAGCACGTCCTCATCGTGTTCGATGACCTGTCGAAGCAGGCCGAGGCCTACCGTGCAGTGTCGCTGCTGCTCCGCCGCCCGCCGGGACGCGAAGCCTACCCGGGCGACGTCTTCTACTTGCACTCCCGTCTGCTGGAGCGTTGTGCCAAGCTCTCCGACGAGCTCGGTGCAGGCTCGATGACCGGTCTGCCGCTGATCGAGACCAAGGCGAACGACGTTTCCGCCTACATCCCGACCAACGTGATCTCCATCACCGATGGCCAGATCTTCCTGCAGTCGGACCTCTTCAACGCCAACCAGCGCCCCGCTGTCGACGTCGGTGTGTCCGTCTCCCGTGTTGGTGGCGCCGCCCAGGTCAAGTCCATGAAGAAGGTCTCCGGTACCTTGAAGCTGGAACTGGCCCAGTACCGCGACATGCAGGCCTTCGCCATGTTTGCCTCGGACCTGGACGCCGCATCGCGCCAGCAGCTGACCCGCGGTGCACGCCTGATGGAACTGCTCAAGCAGGGCCAGTACTCGCCGTTCCCGGTCGAGAACCAGGTCGTCTCCATCTGGGCCGGCACCAACGGCCACCTGGACGAGGTTCCGGTTGAAGACATCAACCGCTTCGAGACCGAGTTCCTGGAGCACCTCAAGCACAAGTCCTCCATCCTGACGACGCTGGCCCAGACCAACGTCATGGACGATGACACCGCTGAAGCACTGAAGACCGCAATCGTGGACTTCAAGAAGGGCTTCTTCGGCGAGGGAGACAACCTCCTGGTCGGTGCGGGGCACGAGGAGCACGCCCCCATCGGCGAGGATCAGGTCGACCAGGAAAAAATCGTCAAGCAGAAGCGCTAGTTTCGCTGGCAGGGACTGCCGGGACCCGCACGGGTTCCGGCAGTCCCGGCCATCGGGATCTTAGGAAAGGATAAGTATGGGAGCCCAGATCCGGGTCTACCGCCAGAAGATCAGCTCGACGACGTCGATGCGCAAGATCTTCAAGGCGATGGAACTGATCGCTACCTCGCGCATCGGCAAGGCCCGCGCACGCGTAGCAGCTTCACTGCCTTACGCGAACGCGATCACGCGTGCCGTTTCTGCTGTCGCAAGCCAGAGCGAAATCGACCACCCCCTGGTCACCGAGCCGGCGCAGATCCGCCGGGCCGCCGTCCTGGTCATCACCTCGGACCGTGGCCTCGCGGGATCTTACTCGGCGAGTGTCCTCAAGCAGGCCGAAGGCCTCAACGAGCTGCTCCACGGGGAAGGCAAGGAAGTCAAGACGCTCCTGGTCGGCCGCAAGGCGCAGGCGTACTTCGACTTCCGGAACCGTGAATACGCCCGCGTATGGACCGGCAACACGGATGCACCGGAGTTTGCGACCGCGCGCGAAGTCAGTGAAGCACTGCTGGCCGAATTCGCCAACGCCTACGAAGAGGGCGGCGTCGACGAAATCCACGTCGTCTACACCCGCTTCAAGTCGATGGTGACCCAGGAGCCGACGGTTGTCCGTCTGCTGCCGCTCGAGGTTGTCGAAGAGAAAGCCGCGTCCGAATCGGACCTGCTGCCCCTCTACGAATTCGAGCCGGAAACGGAGCAGGTTCTCGATGCCCTGCTGCCGCGCTACATCGAATCACGTATCTTCGCCGCCATGTTGCAGGCAGCAGCTTCCGAGCTCGCAGCCCGCCAGCGTGCGATGAAGTCCGCCGGCGACAACGCGACGGATCTCATCAAGAAGTACACGCGTCTGCGCAACACTGCCCGTCAGGCTGAAATTACGCAGGAGCTTTCCGAAATCGTTGCCGGTGCCGACGCGTTGTCCGCGTCCTAGCCGGCACGAGCCCGGATCCAGCTGTACCTGCACCAAAAGATAAACTTAACCCCACGCCATCTACTGAGTGAAGTGAGAGAGATGACTGCCACTGCTACCGATCACGTAGCCGCAACGTCCGGTGCTACCGGTCGTATTGCACGTGTTATTGGCCCGGTTGTCGACGTCGAATTCCCGGCTGACGCAATCCCCTCGATTTACAACGCACTCACCACCGAGATCACTCTCAACGGTGAGACCCGAACCATCACGTTCGAGGTTGCCCTGCACCTGGGTGACAACCTGATCCGTGCCATCTCCCTCCAGGCCACCGACGGACTTGTCCGCGGTACCAACGTGGTGGACACCGGTGCCCCGATCTCCGTGCCCGTGGGCGACGGCGTCAAGGGCCACATCTTCAACGTGCTGGGCCAGCCCCTCGACGTTGCCGAGTCCGAACTCCAGATCAGCGAACGCTGGCCTATCCACCGCAAGGCTCCGGCCTTCGCGACACTGGAAGGCTCCACCGAAATGCTGGAAACCGGCATCAAGGTGATCGACCTCCTCACCCCGTACATCAAGGGTGGCAAGATCGGCCTGTTCGGTGGTGCCGGCGTCGGCAAGACCGTGCTGATCCAGGAAATGATCACCCGTGTAGCCCGCAACTTCGGCGGCACCTCGGTGTTCGCCGGTGTCGGCGAGCGTACCCGTGAAGGTAACGACCTCTGGGTCGAAATGGAAGAGGCCGGCGTCCTCAAGGACACCGCCCTTGTGTTCGGCCAGATGGACGAGCCGCCGGGAACGCGTCTGCGCGTTGCACTGTCCGCACTGACCATGGCGGAGTACTTCCGCGATGTGCAGAACCAGGACGTGCTGCTCTTCATCGACAACATCTTCCGCTTCACCCAGGCAGGCTCCGAGGTGTCCACCCTCCTCGGCCGCATGCCGTCGGCCGTGGGCTACCAGCCCAACCTGGCTGACGAGATGGGCCTCCTCCAGGAGCGCATCACGTCCACCAAGGGCCACTCCATCACCTCGATGCAGGCCATCTACGTTCCCGCAGATGACTACACCGACCCGGCTCCGGCCACGACCTTCGCACACCTCGACGCGACCACGGAACTTTCCCGTGAAATCGCTTCCCGTGGTCTGTACCCGGCCGTTGACCCGCTGACGTCGACCTCCCGCATTCTGGATCCGCAGTACATCGGCCACGACCACTACAACACGGCCGTCCGCGTCAAGCAGATCCTGCAGAAGAACAAGGAACTTCAGGACATCATCGCCATCCTGGGCGTTGACGAACTCTCTGAAGAAGACAAGATCGTCGTGTCGCGTGCACGCCGCATCCAGCAGTTCCTCTCGCAGAACACCTACACCGCCAAGCAGTTCACCGGCGTCGAGGGCTCTACCGTGTCCATCAAGGACACTGTTGAAGGCTTCACCGCTATCTGCGACGGCGACCTTGACCACGTTGCAGAGCAGGCGTTCTTCAACGTCGGCGGCCTGGACGACGTCGAGCGCCAGTGGGCCAAGATCCAGGAACAGACCAAGTAATATGGCTGAGCTTGAGGTTGAGATTGTCGCAGCGGACCACTTTGTGTGGTCCGGAGCGGCCAAGATGGTCAAGGCCCGCACCAGCGATGGTGAAATCGGAATCCTGCCCGGCCACTCGCCCCTGCTGGCGATTCTGGCCGAAGGTGAGCTGGCAATCGAGCCGGTATCCGGTGACCGCATCGCTGTAGTCGTTGACGGGGGATTCTTCTCTGTCGACAACAACAGGGTGGTCATTGTTGCTGACAACGCCCAAATGGGCGAAGCGGCTACTGCGGGGATCCGCTAGCACGACCTTGATGAACGATATTGGTTTGCCGTTCATCGTCCTGGCAACTGCGTTTGCGTTGCTGGTATTTGCACTGTGCCTTTCGGGGGTGCGCCGCTTCAATCTGCGGCGCGCCCTGGGTACGGTGGACGCCTCCATTTGCACGGCTGGAAACAGCTGGCAGATGGGGGTTTGTCGTTATCAGGACAACGACCTCGAATGGTTCCGCCTGGTCTCACTCAGCGTCCGCCCCAAGCACACCTTCCGGCGCAGCTCACTGGAGCTGCTTGGCCGGCGCAAGCCGACCGAATCCGAGCTCCTCAAGGTCCAGCCCGACGCCGTTATCGTGGAACTCCGCTACGAGGGCCAGCAGGTCCTCCTGGCCATGCGCTTCGATGCCTACACAGGGTTGTCATCCTGGCTTGAGGCCGGACCCGTCATCGGCGTCGGCACCTGGCGCTAGCCCCGGTGGACTACCTCGATGGCCTGAGCCTGGTCGACGGCCCGGTGGTGTGGCTCGTGTGGGCAGCCGCCGCGGCGGGCCTGGCCTACCTCCTGACCCACGTTGCCCTCCGGCACACGGGTTTTGCGCGCACGGGATTTGGGCGCACCGGCCGCCGCGAGCCCGGCGCGGCCGTGGCCGTCGCGGCTGCCATGACCCTGCTCGCCGCGGCGCTCGTCGCTGCCGTGCACTGGTTCCTGCTCTACGCCGTCACCGTCTTCCCTGCCGAACTGCCGGGAGAGACCCTCGCCTGGTCCGTTTCCGGCGTCCTCGCCCTGCTGCTGTGGCTCATGCGCCTGCTTGGGCTCTGGGGCCGCGGACGGACCGGCACCAATCCGACCGGCACTAATCCGAGCCGTAGCCGTCGCGGGCGTTCAAGCGCAGCAGCCACGGCGGCTTTCCTGGCCGTCGTCGCGCTGTCCGCCGTCCAGATCAACATCTACTTCGGCCTGAACCACACTGTCGGCGACCTCACCGGAGCGGCCGCAGCCCGGATCCAGCCGCTCGAGGCCGGCCTGACGCGCGCCGCCGGCGCCCCTGCCGCCACCGGGCTCGCCCACTGGCAGGCGCCCGCCCACCTTCCCCACGGCGTCATCCGCAAGGCGGTCATCCCGGGCACCGTCTCCGGCTTCCAGAGCCGGGACGCTTACGTCTATCTCCCTCCGGCCTACCTGGGGTCCCCCCGGCCTGCGCTGCCGGTGCTGGTCCTGTTTTCCGGCCAGCCGGGCGGTCCTGCCGACTGGCTGACCGGCGGCGCACTCCGGAGCCGGCTCGACCGGTTCGCCGCGGAGCACGCCGGTGTGGCGCCCGTAACGGTGGTGGTCGATCCCAACGGCTCGGCGTCGGGAAACACGCTGTGCATGGACAGCCGGATTGCCCAGGCGGACACCTTCCTGGCGCGGGACGTGCCGGACTGGATCAAACGCACGCTCGACGTCGACCCGGATCCCCGCCAGTGGGCCGCAGGCGGCTTCTCCTTCGGCGGCACGTGCGCCATGCAAATGGTCACGAGGCATCCCGACGTCTACAGCGCCGCGCTGGCCTTCTCCAGCGAGGAGGAGCCGGCCCTCGCGAAGGTGCGGGCCAAGACCATTGAGGCCTCCTTCGGCGCCGACGCCGCGGCCTTCGACCAGCTGACCCCGCTGCGCGTCATGGCAGAACACCGCTTCGACGGCCACGGCGTGTATTTCGCCGCCGGAGACCGCGACCCGCAGTTCACCGGCCACATGGACGCGCTCTCCGAGGCGGCACGCCGGGCCGGGTTCAGCGTCGAAACACACCGGATCGCCAACGCGGGGCACTCCTGGGACGTGGCATCCGGCGGCCTTCCCGGCGGCCTGGACTTCCTGGCCCGACGCTGGGGGATCACGCCATGAGCCAGTCCAAGACCGGCAGTAACCGGACTGCGGCGGGTCCGGGGCCGGAGATCCCGCCGCTGCAGGGTGTCTGGCGCCAGGGCCTGCGCCGGACGCTGGCGCACTTCCGTGCCGTGCCCTTCACGCTGGCGGTCCTCGCAGCCTTCCTCGGTGTCGGGGCCGTGACGGGCAGCTTCCTGTCGGGCCCGCCCGACGCCCTGTTGCCCGTAGCGTCCGTCAACGCTTCGGGGCTGAAGGCGGGGCATTGGTGGTCCTTGTTCACCTCGCTGTTCTTCGCCACCAACCTGCTGGCCTACCTGACCGCATCACTGATGATCCTCCTGCTGCTGGGACTCGCTGAACGGCATCTGGGGACCCGGCGGACGGCCGTATTCTTCTTTGTAGGCCAGTTCGCTGCGGTGACGGTGTTCCTGCTGGTCACCCAGCTGGCCCGGTACATCGGCGACGGCTGGCTGGGGCTCATGGTCAACGCCCGGCTGATCGGCCCCTACGCCGCCGTCCTGGCCGTGGCCCTGGCCGCCAGCGGCCTGCTTCCCACGCTGTGGCAACGCAGGCTGCGGACCGCCGGCCTGTCCGCGTCCCTGCTGCTGGTGCTCTACGTCGGGCATCCGGAGACAGTGGTTGGGCTCGCCGGTGCCCTTGCCGGCCTGGCCGCGGGCTGGTGGATCCAGGGCGACCGGGGGACCCTGCACCGGCACCGTTCAACCGGACGCGAGACACGCAACCTGCTGGCGCTCACGGTCGCGATCTTCGCGGTGGGGCCGATCCTCACTGCCGCCGTCAGCAGCCCCACCGGGCCCCTGGCCCTGTTGCGCGACGTCGTGCTGAACCCGCTGCCCACACTGGGCCAGCTGGAGGAAAACTGCGGCGGCACGGTGGACGTCAGCTGCCTGGAGGCCGGCCGCGCCGGACTCGCCGGTCCGCTGGGCCTCGCGCTGGCGGTCGTCCCGGTGGTCCTGCTGCTGATCTGTGCGGACGGCATGCGGCAGGGCCGCCGCCTGGCCCTGCGGATCGCGATCATCGTCCAGCTCGGCGTGACAGCCCTGGCCGCCGTGTACCTGGCCCTGTTCGCCCGGATTCCGCATTACGCCAGCCAGCCGCACACGGCCGTGATGGGCTCCGGCTTCGTCCGCGTCCTGCCGCTCGTGGCCGTTCCGTTGCTGCTCGTTGTGCTGCTCTGGCTTAACCGCCGGCAGTTCAGGGTGGAGACTGCTCCGCGGGCCAGGCGGATCCTGGGCATCGTAGTCGGGGGCACGTGGCTGGTGCTCGCCGGGGCCTATTCGGTGGCCTGGCTCGCCGCCGGCGGAATGGACCGCGACGGGGGAGTGCTGGGCCTCGGGGCGGAACTCGCCCGGCAGTACCTGCCGCTGCCCATTCCGGGCGCCTACAGCCGGTTGTTCCAGAACCGCAACGCCGTCGAGTCATTTCTGTTCGCCTATGCCGGCATCATCTTCTGGGGCGTGGCCCTGGCGGCGGTCTGGCTGGTGCTGCGGCGGCGGCTGCACGGTACCGGACACAGTACCGACGTCGGCTTCGGGGACCGGGACACGGCCCGAGACCTGATCCGCCAAGGCGGGGACTCACTGTCCTGGATGGCGCTCTGGGAACCGAACAAATACTGGTTTACGCCGGACCGGCGCGGCGGCGTGGCCTATCAGCAGCACGGCAACGTGGCCCTGACGCTGGCGGGCCCGTTCGGATCCGCTGCCCTCCGCGAGGAGACCGCAGCGGGTTTCATGCGCTACTGCGCCGAACACGCCCTGATCCCGTGTTTCTACTCCTGCACCGCCGAACTCTGGCCGATGCTCCGGGCCCGCGGATTCCGCCGCGTGGCCGTGGCCCAGGAAACCAGGCTCGCCGTGCGCGAACTCGAGTTCAAGGGCAAGGAATGGCAAAACGTCCGCACCGCCCTGAACCGTGCGGCGAAGACCGGTGTCCAGGCCGTATGGGGGCGCTACAGCGAATTCCCTGCCCCGCTGCGGACCCAGCTCAGCGAGGTCTCCGAAGAATGGGCGGCGCAAAAGCACGTGCCGGAGATGGGCTTCACGCTCGGCAGCATCGACGAGCTCGACGACGACGGGGTGCTGTGCTGCCTGGCGGTGGACGCCTCCGGACGCGTGCAGGGCGTTACGAGCTGGCTGCCGGTGTACGAGCACGGACAGCTCGTGAGCTGGACCCTGGACTTCATGCGCCGGCGCGGCGACGCGTTCCCTGGTGTCATGGAGTTCCTCATTGCGTCCGCCGTGCTGGAACTCAAGCGCACGGTTGAGGTGATCTCCTTGTCCGGATCGCCGCTGGCGAAGGACCGTGACGGAGACATTGCCGGCGCCAGCGACTCGGGCAGCGACTCCGGGAACAGCGACGCCGGCAGCGATTCCGGCGGCAGCGACGCCGGGCCGGAGGGGCTGGCCGGGATCCTGGACGTGGTGGGCAGGGCCCTGGAACCCGTCTACGGCTTCCGCTCGCTGGCAACCTTCAAGTCGCGTTTCAAGCCGGACTACCGCACGCTGTACCTCTACTACCAGGATCCGTTGCAATTGCCGGCGATGGGCCGGGCCCTGAGCCGCGCGTACCTTCCCGGGTTGTCCGTCCGGCAAAGTGCCCGGCTGCTGCGCACTTTGGTGCGTTAGGCAGGGCCCTGCGGGTTAGTGCCCGGCGTTAGTGCGGAATTCGGCTGAAGAATGCACCGGGCCACTGCGGACGACCTGAAACACCGCGCCCAAGAATGCACAAAAAAATGATCCCCGGCACTAATGCCGGGGATCATTCCTGGTGCCGGAAATGCCCTAAAGCACTTCCCGGCGGCAGACTAGACCAGCGTTACGCCGGTGGCCTGGGGGCCCTTGGCGCCCTGGCCGATCTCGAACTGAACACGCTGGTTCTCGTCGAGGGTCTTGAAGCCACCGGTCTGGATCTCGGAGTAGTGAACGAAGACATCGCCATCGGAGTCATCCGGGGTGATGAAGCCGAAGCCCTTTTCTGCGTTGAACCACTTGACGGTTCCCTGAGCCATTTGTTTCTCCTCATTGTGGATCTTGAATAAATCCGGCGCACTTCGCACCGGACTTGGTCACTCTGCGAGAAGAACCTATGGCAACGGAACCGGATTCACGGACCGTGGCGGCAGGAGCTTCACGCTCGCAACATGTCTTGCGAGCATGAAAAACACCTACACAAAGACTCGTATAAGAATTTCATGACACTTGCGTCAGGTCAACGGGCGAACGGAAGAATTGCATAAAAATTGTGCAAAGAACGTCTTAACGCGAATCGCCGCCACGGAAAGCCTGCCGCAGGGTGCTTAAAAGAGCCGGGATTCGCTGTCGTCAACGCCGCGCATGGCGTCGTAGTCCAGGGTCACGCAGTCGATTCCGCGGTCCTTGGCGAGGACCTTGGCCTGCGGTTTGATCTGCTGGGCTGCGAAGATTCCCCGGACCGGGGCCAGCAGCGGGTCCCGGTTCAGCAGTTCCAGGTACCGGGTGAGCTGCTCGACGCCGTCGATGTCCCCCCGGCGCTTGAGCTCAATGGCCACGGTGGCGCCATCCGCGTCCCGGGCAAGGATGTCCACGGGGCCGATCGCGGTGAAGTACTCCCGGCGGATCAGCGAGAACCCGGTGCCCAGCAGTTCGATCTGGGCGGCCAGGAGCCGCTGCAGGTCCGCTTCGACGCCGTCCTTGATCAGGCCGGGGTCCTGGCCCAGTTCGTGGGAGGTATCGTGAAGCTGCTCGTGGATGTTGATGATGAGCCGGTCATCGGTCTTGGCCGACTGGACCGTCCACTGTTCGACGACGCCGACTTCGACGTCGACCTCATCGGGTGTGGAGACCCGCAGGGACGCAGGAGGGCTCATCCAGTTCAGCGGCTTGTAGGACCCGCCGTCGGAATGGACCAGGACCGAACCGTCGGCCTTGACCAGCAGCAGCCTGGTGGCCAGCGGCAGGTGGGCTTTGAGGCGGCCGACGTAATCAACGGAGCAGCGGGCTATGACTAAACGCACCCGGTCAACTCTACCGCCTGCGCGGGCGGCGGCTTGGCGGGGCGACAACGGGCGGCAGCCGGACTGGGGCAGAATGGAGGCATGCCCCGTTCCAACCGACCCCGCCGCGCCGGTTCTGCGAAGACAGGCTCCGGCAAGGGCACAGCGCCCGGAAAGAGCAAAGCCGCCGGAGCCAAGCACGGACCGGCACCGGAACTTGATCTGGAGCGCGCCCGCTCGGGTTTCGCCCGCCGGGAGAGCGCACCGGACGGCGAATGGATGGTCCGCCCCATCACCGCGGGCCGCGCCGAGAAGACCTACATCTGCCCGGGCTGCTCCACCGCCGTGCTGCCGGGAATCGCCCACCTGGTGGTCTGGTCCGAGGACCACCTCTTTGGCGCTGCCGCGGGTCTCGCCGAGCGGCGCCACTGGCACAGCAACTGCTGGACTTCGCGGAGCTACCGGTATCGCTAAGCTGGTCAGCATGAGCTTTGATCCCGCGTCGTACGTCTTCACCCAGCCCTCTGCTCCCACTGCCATCCGCGCCTCCACGGTCCTGCCGGCCCGCCGCGAGAACGTCGAACTCCGCACGTCGGACGGGCACCGGCTGGTGGGCGAGCTCGCCGTCCCGGAAACCGGCGGAATCAAGGCAACACTCATCACGCTGCACCCGCTGCCGACGCACGGCGGCTTCATGGATTCGCACGTCTACCGCAAGGCCTCCTACCGGCTGCCCGCCCTCGCGGGAATCGCCGTCCTGCGCTTCAACACACGCGGCACCTCATCGCCGCGGGGAACCAGCGGGGGAGCCTTCGAGGAAGGCGTCGGCGAGCGTCTCGACGTCGAGGCCGCGGTGCAGTTCGCCGTGGACCGCGGCCTGCCAAACCGGTGGCTGGTCGGCTGGTCCTTCGGCACCGAGCTGGCCCTGATGTACGGCGCCACCGAGCCCGTCGCCTCGGAAATCGAGGGGGCTGTGCTGCTCTCGCCCCCGCTGCACCGGGCCACGGACGTGCACCTGAAGGAATGGGCCGAAGCCGGCAAGCCGCTGAAGGTCCTGGTCCCCGAGCACGACGACTACCTGCAGCCGGCGGCTGCGGCCGCGAGGTTCGCGCTGGTGCCGCAGGCGCAGGTGCTGGGGGTCGACGGCGCCAAGCACCTGTGGGTGGGGGAGAAGTACGCCGGGCGGGTTCTCAACGAAATCGTGGACGAGGTCATCCCCGGCAGTGCCGGATCTGGCAGCGCCGGAACTGTGCTTCCGCAGGAATGGGACGGGCCGGTCGCCACGGCACACGCCTGAGCCGCCAAAGGCGCAAAAGAATAAACCGCACTGAAACAGGACAGCCGCACCGTGGACCACGGTGCGGCTGTCCTGTTTCAGTGCGAAAATCCGCCAGGCGGAACTGTCAGCGGCTGTCCTGGCGCGCGATGAGGATTTCCTTGACCAGCAGCATGATGGCCGCCGCGGTGGGAATGGCGATCAGGGCTCCGAGAACGCCCAGCAGACTGCCGCCGGCGATGACCGAGATGACGGCGACGGCGCCCGGCACCGCCACGGCTTTCTGCATGATGCGCGGTGAGATGAAGTACGCCTCGAACTGGAGGTAGGCGAAATAGCAGATGGCGAAGACAAGCGCGGTCTGCCAGCCGGCGGTCAGGGCAACGAGCGTTACCAGGAACCCGGCAATCATGCCGCCCACCAGCGGGATGAACGCCAGCAGGGCCACCACGAATGCCAGCAGCGTGGCGAACGGTACGCCGATGATCGACATCACAATGAACGCGAAAGTGGCGTTCAGCAGTGCGACGGCGGCCTGGCCGATCACGTAGTTGCCCACCGAACCGGTGATTTCCTCGGACAGGGCTTCAACCCGGGCCCGGCGCGAGCGCGGCGCGAGCCGGTAGCCCCACTTCTTCATGGCGGGCAGGGCACCGAGGAAGTACAGGCTCAGGACCAGCACGATCAGTGCGCCGAACAGTCCGTTTGCGACGGTGGAGCCGAAGCCCACAACACCGCCGAAGATGCCGCCCATGGCGTCCGGGTTGTTCACGAACTTCTCCAGCTCCTGGCTGATCCGGTCCCGGATGCCGAACTGGCTGTCGACGCTCCGGAAGAATTCCGAGTCAATGAACTCCTGGACCCACTTGGGCGCCTGCTGCACGATCTGCGTCACCTGCTGCACGATCGTGGGGATCAGGGTGGCAAAAAATGCGGCCACTCCTAGTGCCAGGGTGGATACGGACAGGAGGATGCCGGCGGCCCGGGGGACATTCCGGCGTTCGAGCCAGCGCACCACCGGGTCCAGCCCCAGGGTGATGAAGAGCGCCGTGATGATCCACAAGAGCAACTGCGTCGTATTTGACCCGATCCAATAGACCAGGAGGGCGAAGCCGACGCCGACCGTGCCCATGAAGCCCATATACAGGGGGTGCTGGGCCGACATGCGCGGACCGGGACTGCCGAAGCGGGCATCGGTCGCGGACGTCTCCTCGTCCCCGGCCCCGGCCTCATGCTCCGGGGGCATTTCGAAGCGGATTCTCGGCTGGGCTCCGGGCAGGGGCTGGCGCAGGCGCCGGGCCGCGGACAGAAGGACATTGGCCGCGGCAATCCGGGGGCGGGAGGTTGTGGGCCGGGGACTGGAAACGGGTTGTTCGGGGCCGGGTTCCTGGCTGTCGGATTCCTGCACTTCTTCTGGTCCGGCGGAGGACGAATCCGTATGTTCAGTCACTGCGTTAAATGCCCTTAGTTCCTTGCTGCGCCACACTGGCGGCACTGGTGTGATGATCACCGCAAACACTATCAGCAGGCTTGTCACCTCAGCGGAAAAACGCCCCCGCAGGCACCTCTCCAAGGGGCCGTTCGGGTCCCCGATCTGACTCGCGGGTAACAAAATGGTTACTATTGAAGCTAACTGTCCGCTGATGATAGGTAGTATTTTGCGTTTCAAGACTGCAGTCGCCCTGGTGCTGCTCGGCCTCCTGACACTCCTGGCCGGAATTGGCCAGAAGACGTTCTGGGCTCCCCCGGAGACGATTACGGCCACCGCTCCGACCGGCACCGCCGCGCCGCTGACCGTCTTCGACGAGAAGCTGAAGACTCTGCACCCCGGGACCGTGAAGATCCAGGTCAAGGGTGAAGGGGCCTTCCTGCTGGCCGCGGGACGGCCGGACGACGTCGACGCCTGGGTGGGTAAAACGGCACACAACACCGTCTCCGGCGTCTCCGAGGACGGCAAAGCGCTGCAGCTGACGCATACCGACGGCGAAGCTACCGCGCCGTCCCCCGCCGGATCGGATCTGTGGGTCAGCACCGAGAACGCCACCGGCGAAATGGACTACTCGTGGGACGCGCCGGCCGACGGCGACTGGTCGCTGCTCCTCGCGGCGGACGGCACCAAGCCCGCCCCGGGCTCCATCACGATGACTTTCCCGAACGACACGTCCACGCCCTGGGCCATTCCGCTCATGGTGCTCGGTGGCCTGATGATCATCGCCGGCGGGGCGCTGCTGGTCCTCAAGCCGAAGTCAGGCAACCGCACCGGCGGCGGCAGCACGTTCGCCCGCCGCGCGCAGGCCAAGGCCGCGGCACGCCGCGGGGACAACGGCTCGACGGCAAGCACCCAGGATCCTGCCGCATCCGGCACCTCCGCATCCGGCGCCGGAGCACCCGAGACTGCACCGCAGCCGGCCACCCCGGAGAAAACAGGCCCCGAAAAGACCGCGCCGGAGAAAGCAGCGGCCGGCCAGAAGAAGGGTTCCGGCACGGCGCGACGTTCCGGCATCGTCGTGGCAGTGCTGGCCGCCGCCGCCGTCGCCGTCGCCGGAACGTCAGTGGCAGCCCAGGCCAGCCAGACGCCCGCGCCGTCGCCCAGCGCCGCGGCCTCCAGTGCTCCCGCCTCCGGTGCCCCGGCCTCCGACGCCGCGACCCCTGGCAGTGAGGGCCAAGCCGGCGATGCGCCGGTGCTGCTGGACGCGCAGTTCCGCCGCGTCCTGGAGCAGGTTGCCGGTGCCGTCGATGCAGGAGACGCTGCCAAGGACGCCGCGAAGCTGGCGCCGCGGGTGGCCAAGTCCGAACTCGAGGTGCGCACACAGAACTACAAGATCCGTTCGCGGGTCGGTTCCTACGAGGCCCGCATGCCTGTCCGCTCGACCAAGCTGCTGACCACGGTGGTCACCAACAAGCGCAGCTGGCCGCGCTCGGTCATGGCCGTGACGCAGGGCGAGGGTAACGTCGTCCCGCAGCTGCTGACCCTGACCCAGGCCTCCCCGCGGGAGAACTACAAGCTGGTCAGCAGCACCCCGCTGCAGCCGGGTGCCACCTTCCCGGGGATCGGGCGTGCCGGCACGGAGACGCTGGCGCCCGCGGACAAGACCGGACTCGCGTACAGCGGCGACGAAGCCCTCGCCGGGCTCGGTGACCGCCTGACCAAGGCCGACTCCACCTTCAAGGACAAGCTCGTCGAGGGCCAGTCCTCCCCATACATCGCGGACACCCTCGCCTACCAGGCTGACGTCGTCAAATCAGGCGTCAACGGCACCTTCGCCTTCAAGCACACGGCGGCCGCGGACAACACTGTCGTGTTCCGTACCGCTGACGGCGGGGCCTTGGTCCTGGGACGCCTGAACTTCTCGTTCGACGGCACTCCGAAGGCCGACGGGGACAAGCTCACCATCGGCGACGACGCGGCCGCCCTGGCCGGCGGCAAGGAGACCAGCACCGGCATGGTGCTGGACTTCGCAGAGTCCGTGGCTGTCTACGTTCCGCCGGCCGGCTCCAAGGATCCGATGAAGCTTGTGGCCGCCACCCGCGGCCTGGTCGGGGCTTCTATCAAGTAGCCTTCGCCGGCGGGCATGGTGGCGCCGGGCGGGACTTCAATGGCTAGAGTGGAGCTATGACTACGCCAGCTTCCCGCCCGGTCCCGCCAGTTGCCGCCAGCCCGCTGAACCTGCGCGGCGCCGTCGATCTCTCCGCCCTGAAACAGCGGCCGGCACCGGGTTCTCCGGGACCTGCCGGAACCAGCGCCGCAACCCCCGGCCCGGCGGGCTCCGCCGGTTCTGCCGGTGCCCCGGCGGCCCCGGCATCCGGCCCGGCCGACCACGCAGGCCGGCCGTTGCGCGTGGATGTGACCGAGGGCAACTTCCAGGAGCTCGTGGACCTCTCGGCCCAGGTGCCTGTGGTGATCGCCCTCTGGGCCTCCTATTCGCCAGGCTCCGGCCAGCTGGTGGACGTCCTTGAAGGCATCGTCGAGAGCTACGACGGCAGGCTGGTCCTCGGGGCCGCGGACATCGACGTGTTCCCGGAACTTGCCCAGGCGTTCCAGGTGCAGGCCGTGCCGACCGCCGTCGCGGTGGTCAAGGGCCAGCCCGTGCCGCTCTTCCAGGGCGGCGCGGACGAACAGCAGGTACGCAGCCTGTTCGATGAACTTCTCAAGGTCGCGGCCGCCAACGGCGTGACCGGACGGATCGGCGCCGGCGGCCCGGGTGGCGCGGAACCGGAGGCGCCGCCACTGCCGCCGCTGCACCAGGCGGCGTTCGATGCGATCGAGGCCGGCGACTACGCGGCCGCGGCCGCCGCCTACCGGCAGGCCCTGAACGAGATGCCCGCCGATGCGGAGGCCAAGGCCGGCCTGGCGCAGGTGGAACTGATGGATCGCCTGCAGGCCCTCTCCGGGCCCGAGGCAGATGCCCTGCGCCGGCTCGCGGCCGATGAGCCGGACAACCTCGAGGCCCAGCTCGGGGTTGCGGACCTGGATATCGCCGGCGGCCACATCGAGGACGGCCTTGGCCGGATCGTGACGTTCATTGGCCGCAACTTCGGCCCGGAACGGGAGAGCGCCCGGGTCCGGCTGCTTGAACTCTTCGACGTCGTCGGGACCGGCGACGAGCGCGTCGCCAAGGCCCGCCAGGGGCTGGCCCGGGTGCTGTTCTAGTGGGATCGGCACTCTTCGCGCCGCTGGATCTGAGGTCCCTGCGGCTGCAGCACCGTGGCTGGGTGTCCCCGATGTGCCAGTACAGCTGCGACCCCGAAACGGGCGAGGGCGTGCCCACAGACTGGCACCTGATGCATCTGGGCTCCTTTGCCACCGGGGGAGCGGCCCTGGTCCTCACCGAGGCCAACGCCGTGAACGCCGCGGGCAGGATCAGCCCCCGCGACGCCGGACTCTACAACGACGACCAGGCCGCGGCCTGGGAACGCATCACCGCCTTCGTGCACCGCCACGGCACCGCGGAGACCAAGATCGGCACCCAGTTGGCGCACGCCGGCCGGAAAGCGTCCTCCTACTGGCCGTTCTCCGGCAAGTTGGGCAGCGTGCCGGCGTCCGAGGGCGGCTGGGACACCGTGGGTCCTGGCACCGGCGCATTCGACGGCTACGCGCCGCCGTCGGCCATGACGGAAGCGCAGATCGACGGCGTGATCGCCGATTTCGCCGCGTCCGCCGTGCGGGCCGTCGACGCAGGGTTCGACACGATCGAAATCCATGGCGCGCACGGCTACCTGCTGCACCAGTTCCAAAGCCCGCTGGTCAACGACCGCACGGACCGCTGGGGCGGGGACGAGGCGGGCCGGAACCGATTGACGCTTGCCGTGGTGGACGCCGTCCGCGCGGTCATCCCGGACTCCATGCCCCTGCTTCTGCGGATCTCGGCCTCGGACTGGGCGCCGGGCGGGATCGAGGCCGACGCCTCGGTCCGGATGGCCGCGGCCGCCGCCGAGCGCGGAGTGGACCTGGTGGACGTTTCCAGCGGCGGGGCCGTGGCGCACCAGCAGATTCCCGTGGGCCCCGGCTACCAGACCGGGTTCTCCGCCCGGATCCGGCGCGAAACCGGGGTCAGGACCGGCACGGTGGGACTCCTGACGTCCCCCGGGCAGGCCGAGCACGCGGTGGCCACCGGCCAGGCGGACGGCGTGTTCATCGCCCGTGCCGCCCTGCGGGATCCGCACTGGTGGCTGCGGGCCGCGTTTGAGCTCGGCCATGACCTCGCGTGGCCGCCGCAGTACGAACGCGCCCTGCCCCGGTATTCGTTCTAGAACCGGCATCCATTCCAGAACCGCATTCATTCCAGAAACAGCTGTGCCGGTTCCCGCGAGTGAAAACGTACGCCTTGCGGACTATCCTTTTAGCGCCGTCCGGCGGTTAGTCTGGCGTCATGACATTCCAGCCCCCTGGCCAGCAGGGAAAGCCAGCCCCGCCCGGCCCGTCGTCGCCGCCGGTTCCTGCCCTGTCCCTGCTTGGCCTCGCCAAGCGCTTCGGCGACAAAATCGCCGTCGATGGCATCAGCCTGGACGTTCCGGCCGGGTCCTTCTACGGGGTGGTCGGGCCCAACGGCGCCGGTAAGACCACCACCTTGTCCATGGCGACCGGCCTACTGCGCCCGGACTTCGGCACCGCGCTGGTCCACGGCGTCGACGTCTGGCAGCATCCGATGGAGGCCAAGAAGCTGATGGGGATCCTGCCCGACGGCGTCCGGCTGTTCGACCGCCTCAGCGGCGAGCAGCTGGTCACCTATGCCGGCCTGCTGCGCGGGATGGACCGGGAGATGGTGGCGTCGCGGGTGGCGGAACTGCTCGCTGCCCTGGACCTGGCCAATGACGCCGGCACGCTGGTGGTGGACTACTCCGCCGGCATGACCAAGAAGATCGCGCTGGCCTCGGCGCTGATCCACGCCCCGCGGCTGCTGGTCCTCGACGAGCCGTTCGAATCGGTGGACCCGATCTCCGCGGCGAACATCCGCGACATCCTGGACCGCTACGTTTCCTCGGGCGGAACGGTCATCGTCTCCAGCCACGTCATGGACCTGGTCCAGCGCATGTGCGACCACGTCGCAGTCGTCGCGGGCGGCAGGGTCCTCGCCGCCGGGACTGTGGAGGAAGTCCGCGCCGGCGCCAGCCTCGAGGACCGCTTCGTGCAGCTCGTAGGCGGCCGGAACCACACGGAAGGGCTGGAATGGTTGCGCACCTTCTGAGGCTCAAGCTGACCCTGCTGCGCAACAGCGTCCGGCGCAGCCCGTGGCAGCTGGTGGGCCTCGGGATCGGCGCCCTGTATGCCCTGGGAATCGTGGCTGTTTGCGTGGCCGGGCTGTTCGTCCTGCGTGGGGTGGAGATTGAACTCGCCCAGACCGTGGTGGTCCTGGGCGGTGCCACGGCGCTGCTGGGCTGGGCCGTCATTCCCGTCGCTGTCTCCGCCGCGGACATGACGCTGGACCCTGCCCGGTTCACCACCTTTGCCGTCCCCACGCCGCAGCTGCTGGCCGGGCTGGCGCTCGGCGGCCTGATCGGCATACCGGGTCTCGCCACCTCACTCGTTGCGCTCGCCACGGTGGGCACCTGGTCCCACAGCCTGCCGGCCGCAGCCGGCGCCCTCGTCGGTGCCGTGCTGGGCGTGCTGAGCTGCATCGTTCTCTCCAAGGTCGTGACCACGGCTACGGCCGGATTGGCAAGCTCCCGACGCTTCAAGGACATCAGCTCCGTCGCCTTCCTCATCCCGCTCGTGCTCACGGGGCCCATCGTGGCAGGCATCGCCAGGGGAATCGCCGGTTCCGGCGATTTCCTGACCGGCCTGGCCCGGGCCCTGTCCTGGACGCCGGCCGGGGCGGCGTTCTCGCTCGGCGGCGAGCTGGCTGCCGGCAGCTACGCGGCCGCGGCGGTGAAATTCCTCATCGCCGCGGCCACCCTGGCGGCCCTGGCCCTGGCGTGGAAGCTCCTGCTGCAGCGCGCTTTGGTGACCCCGCCCTACGCCGGGACATCCAAGCGGCGGACCGGCGGCACAGGCCTGTTCGGGCTGCTCCCGGCGACACCGGCCGCCGCCGTCGCCGCGAGGTCCCTGTACTACTGGCTGCGCGATCCCCGCTACGCCGGCGCGCTCGTGGTCGTTCCGCTCCTGCCGGTGCTGTTCCTCTTCCAGGGCAGCCAGAGCGGGTTCTACGGCCCGTTCCAGTTCGTCGGGCCGCTGACGGCCTTCCTCCTGGCGTGGTCGATCTCCACGGACGTCTCCTATGACAGCACCGCCTTCGCCCTGCACGTGGCAACGGGGGTGCGCGGCGCCGACGACCGGCTCGGCCGGGCGCTGGCATGCCTGAGCTTCGCGCTGCCGGTGGCGGTCCTCTTCAGCGTCGGGCCGTTCTTCTTCACCGGCGACTGGGAGAAGCTGCCCGCGGTACTGGGCCTCTGCCTCGGCGTCCTCTTCACCGGCCTGGGCCTGGCCTCGGTGATCTCGGCGCGCTACACCGTGAGCGTCCCGCTCCCGGGGGACAGCCCGTTCAAGAAGCCGCCGGGCAACGTGGCCCAGACCCTCGCCGTGCAGTTCGGCGGCATGGCCGTGCTTCTGGTCCTCGTGGTTCCCGAGGCGGCGCTCGTGGCCGCGCAGTTCATCACTGGGAGCTCCGTGCCGGGCTGGATCGCGCTGGCCCTCGGACCCGTGCTTGGTCTCACACTCTTCGCCGTCGGTGTCCGGACCGGCGGAGCGTGGCTGGACCGGCGGGCGCCGGAGCTGCTGGCACAACTGGCCGTCAACCGCTGACGGGTGCATGCTGGGAGTGCGCAGACTCGGACACCAGGTAGGCCAGTAAGGCAGGATCATGGAAGTTGTCATCCTTCCCGGCAGCAAACAGATCGCGTCGCTTGCCGCCGATGCGGTGGAGGCCCTTCTCCGCCGCAAGCCCGACGCCGTCCTGGGCCTGGCGACCGGTTCCACGCCCCTGCCGGTGTATGTCGAACTGGCGGCGCGGCACGAGCGCGCCGGCCTGGATTTCAGCCGGGTCCGCGCCTTCGCCCTGGACGAGTACGTGGGGCTGCCGGCCGGCCACCCGGAGTCCTACCGCGAGGTGATCGCCCGCGAATTCACCGCACGGGTGAACATCAGTCCGGCCAACGTCCACGTGCCCGACGGCGCGGCGGCGGACATCCCCGCAGCCTGCCGGGCCTACGAAGATGCCATCCGCGATGCCGGGGGAGTGGACCTTCAGCTCCTCGGCGTCGGAACGGACGGCCACATCGGGTTCAACGAACCGGGATCGTCGCTGGCGTCCCGGACGCGGATCAAGACCCTGATCGAGCAGACACGCCGGGACAACGCACGGTTTTTCGGCAGCCTGGCCGACGTGCCGCACCACGTCCTGACCCAAGGCCTGGGCACCATCCTGGATGCCCGCCACGTGATCCTGATCGCCACCGGTGCGCAAAAAGCCCAGGCCGTCCGGGACCTCGCGGAGGGCCCCGTCGCCGCCATCTGCGCGGCCTCCGTGCTGCAGTTGCACCCGCACGCCACCATCCTGCTGGACGAGGCGGCGGCGTCGTCGCTGCGGCTGGCGGATTACTACCGCCACAGCTACGACCACAAACCCGCCTGGCAGGGCCTCTAGGCCCCGCCGCCGGCACCCCGCAGGTCCGGCAGCGCCCTTCCAACGGCTAAGATGGGTGTCATGACTAGCATGACCGATCCTCTCGAAAACGATCCGATGCGCGAGCTCTCCGGAGCCGGGACGTCAACGGCCACGATCGAGCGCGAGGAACTGCGCCAGGAAGTTGAGCCCGGTGACCGGGAGCGCTTCTCGCACTACGTGCGCAAGGAAAAGATCATGGAATCCGCGCTGACCGGTGAACCGGTGATCGCGCTCTGCGGCAAGGTCTGGACTCCGGGCCGGGATCCGCAGAAGTTCCCCGTCTGCCCCGAATGCAAGGAAGTCTACGAGGGCCTGCGCCCCGGAAACGACGGCGGCAAGGGCTCCGGCGACAAGTAAGGGCAATCAACGGAACCAACAGGTTCCGTTAGCCGTCTTCGGCCGGCGCTTCCCTATGGCGGCGCGCCGTCGCGCCCCTGATTTTCTGCTTTCCTGATTGCCGGTCCATGCTGTCCGGGTACTGCCTTACGGTCCATCCAAAAAGATTGGTGTTTTTGTGCTTAATTGGGTTTCTCCGTCGGCTGCAGCCATGCGCGGATGGAGGGCGCCTTAATGACGGAGACACTTTTCGGCGGACCCACGCTTCCCCCCGCCTATCCCGAGCGGGCCGCCTGGGGCACCGCCCCCAAGCTGCGCGCCTGGCAGCAGGAGGCGCTGGACAGCTACTTCAGCACCCATCCCAAGGATTTCCTTGCGGTCGCAACCCCCGGCGCGGGTAAGACCACCTTCGCCCTGCGCGTGGCGTCCATGCTCATCGATTCCGGGGTGGTCAACCGCGTGACCATCGTGGCACCCACCGACCACCTCAAGCGCCAGTGGGCCGACGCCGCTGCCCGGGTGGGCATCGCGATCGACCCGAACTTCAAGAATGCCGACGGCCAGCACGGCCGCGGGTTCATCGGCGTCGCCGTGACCTACGCCCAGGTGGCCAGCAAGCCCATGCTGCACCGGGCCAAGACCGAAGCCGCCCGCACGCTGGTGATCCTGGACGAAATCCACCACGGCGGCGAGGCCCTGTCCTGGGGTGACGGCCTCCGTGAGGCGTTCGACCCGGCGGCCCGGCGGCTCTCCCTGACGGGCACCCCGTTCCGCTCGGACACCTCGCCCATCCCGTTCGTGGAGTACGCCGAGGACCGGGACGGGATCCGGCGCTCCAAGGCCGACTACACCTACGGCTACGGCAAGGCCCTGCGCGACCACGTGGTCCGCCCGGTGATGTTCATGGCCTACTCCGGCCAAATGCGCTGGCGCACCAGCGCGGGGGACGAGATGGCCGCCTCGCTCGGGGAGTCGGCCGTCACGAAGGACATCACGTCCCAGGCCTGGCGCACCGCGCTGAACCCGGCCGGCGAATGGATCCCCGCCGTCCTGGCCGGCGCGGATAAACGTCTCAGCGAGGTCCGGCGCAGCGTCCCGGATGCCGGCGGTCTGGTCATTGCCACCGACCACGAGGACGCCCGCGCGTATGCCGGCCAGCTGAAGAAGATCACCGGCGAATCGCCCACCGTCATCCTCTCCGACGACGCCAAGGCCTCCAGCAAGATCGAGGAATTCACCGCCAGCGAGAAGCGCTGGATGGTGGCCGTCCGGATGGTCTCCGAAGGCGTCGACGTTCCGCGGCTGTCCGTCGGCGTCTACGCCACCTCGACCTCCACCCCGCTGTTCTTCGCCCAGGCCGTGGGGCGCTTCGTGCGTGCCCGCAAGCGCGGCGAGACGGCGTCGGTCTTCCTGCCCTCGGTGCCGCAGCTGATGGCCCTGGCCAACTCGATGGAGGCCGAGCGCGACCACGCCCTGGACCGCCCGGAGAAGGAAGACAGCGACGGCCTCTTCAATCCCGAGGATTCGCTCATGGACGAGGCGAACCGCGAGGAGAAGGCCTCCGATTCCCTGATGAAGGGCAAGTTCGAGGCCCTCGACTCCCAGGCGTCCTTTGACCGGGTGCTCTTCGACGGCGGCGAATTCGGCACCGGCGGCGAGGTGGGCTCGGAGGACGAGCTCGACTTCCTCGGGATCCCGGGACTGCTGGACGCTGAACAGGTCGGCACGCTGTTGCGCCAGCGCCAGCACGAGCAGCTGAACCGGAAGAACAGGCGCTCCCCGCAGACTGAGGCAGCCGCGGCTGCGGCCCCGGCCGTGCCGGACCACCGGATGCTCATGGACCTGCGCACCGAGCTGGCCAAAAACGTCGCCGCCTGGTCGGCCCGCACCGGGACCCCGCACGGCGTCATCCACACCAAGCTCCGGACCGTCTGCGGCGGCCCGGCCGTCGCCCAGGCCAACGAGGAACAGCTGCAGACCCGCCTGCGCAAGCTCCAGGACTGGTTCATCGGCCGGAAGTAGCCCCGCGCAGGCGGTTATGGGCCGGGGTTAAGGGCACAGGGTTATGGGCTCAGGCCAATAGGCGCCGGGCAACAGCAGAGGGACCAGTTCACTGTGAACTGGTCCCTCTGCTGTTTACGCTGCCGTGAACTTTGCTTCGGCTACTGGCCGGCGCCGCAGACCTGGCCATAGGTCTGGCCTGCCGCGGTGTAGTCGGCCTTCATGTCCTCGAGCTTGGCGGTGTCCGGGGAGGGCTTGGCCGACTCGTCGAAGTATTCGATGATGGTCTGCAGCGGGGCCCGAAGGTCCTCGGACGACGCCGCCTTGATGGGCCGCAGCTGGTTGGCGACCCGGGTCATTCCGGTCTTGTCCGATGTGGCCGACTGGGCGGAGACCACGGTCTTGACCCGGGCGCAGGTTTCCTCGTTGGTCAGCTGCGGCGTGGCAGAACAGCCGGCCGCGCCGAGCAGCGCTCCGGCGGCAATCAGGACGGTCAGGGTCTTCTTCATGGTGTACTCCGGGGTTCTACGGGTCTGTCAATATGGCAAGACTGGCGATGGGGCAAGGATTTCGAGTCTACTGGCTCAGAGGACATCGACGCCGCCGAGCTCCATCTCGGCCACGGCATCGTCCAGGTCTTCGGCAATGCCGACCGTCAGGCCGCGCAGCACCGTGACGGAGTAGCCGGCCTGGACGGCATCCAGGGCGGTCGCTTTGACGCAGTAGTCCGTGGCGATGCCCACCACCACGATGTCCTCGACGTCGTGGCTCTGCAGCCAGTCGTCCAGCCCGATCGCGTCCTCGCCAGCGGCGAAATCACTGCCGGCGAAGGGACTCACTGTGTTGTCGGAGTCTTCGGAGCCTGCGGAGTTTTCGGGGCCTCCGGCGCCGGTAACGGGCATGGCGCCGGGCTGGCGGTCACCGGTGGGGACGTCGTCCTCGGGGGCCAGCAGCCCTTCGAAGCCGGAGTACGCCGCAGCGAACTGGCCCTTGCGGAAGTACGCCTGGATGTGTTCGGGATCAAGATCGGGATGCAGTTCGGCCCCGCGGGTGCCCGCCACGCAGTGCCGCGGCCAGCTGTCCACGAGATCGGGTTCCTCCGAGAAGTGCTCACCCGGATCGATGTGCCAGTCCTGGGTGGCCACGACGTGGTCAAACTGGCCGTGGTGGGCGTCAACGTACTCGCTGATTTCCCCGGCCAGGCCTGCCCCGCCGGGGACGGCCAGGGCACCTCCCTCACAGAAATCGTTTTGGACGTCAACGATGATCAGGGCGCGGGACATTCAGTCCTCCTCGTAGATGGTGGGGATGGCCGCCTCGCCGCGCTGGAGCCGGTTGACCACCGCGGGAAGCTCCCGCATGGTTTCCGCGTGGCGCCGGCGCGCGCGCTCGACCCCCTCCGGACCCGTCCACCCGGGGAGGAGCTCGCCGTTCTTGACGAACTGCTGCAGCAGCGGACGGTCGTTGCCGTCGTCCTCCGGGTGATGGCCGACGCCGACGATTTCGGCCGTGGCGGTCCCGCGCTCGTTGAGCTTGCGCAGCGCGTACTTCCGGCCGCCCTTGCTGGCCTTGTTTTTGGCGGCCTTGGCGACGGAGATGAAATCGCCGGCGTCGTCGGTGCGGCTGACGAGCTTGTAGACCATGCTCGCCGTCGGGGCCCCGGACCCGGTCACGAGCGAGGTGCCCACGCCGTAGGAGTCCACCGGCGCGGACGCCAGCGCCGCGATGGCGAATTCGTCGAGGTCTGAGGTCACCACGATCTTGGTCCGGTCGTTGCCGAGCTCGTCGAGCAGCCGGCGCACCCACTGGGCCTGGGCCACGAGGTCGCCCGAGTCCAGCCGGACAGCGCCCAGCTTGTCCCCGGCGAGATCGACGGCGGTGCGGACGGCCGTTTCGACGTCGTACGTGTCCACCAGCAGAGAGGTGTCCGGCCCAAAGGCGGCAATCTGCGCCTCGAAGGCCTCCCGCTCGGTGTCATGGAGGAGGGTGAAGGAATGGGCGGCCGTGCCCACCGTCTTCAGCCCGTAGCGCAATCCGGCCTCCAGGTTCGAGGTGCTGTCGAACCCGGCAATGACCGCGGCCCGGGCGGCGGCGGCCGCTGATTCCTCGTGCGTCCGGCGCGATCCCATCTCGATGCACGGGCGGGTTCCGGCCGCGGAGATCATCCGGGAGGCGGCGGAGGCAATGGCGCAGTCGTGGTTGAGCACGGAGAGCAGGTAGGTCTCCAGGATGCAGGCCTCGGCGAACGTGGACTCAACGATCAGCACGGGGGAGTTCGGGAAGTACGCCTCACCCTCCGGATAGCCCCAGATGTCGCCGGAAAAGCTGTAGCCGGCCAGGTAATCCAGTGTCTGGTCGTTGACCACCTTGGTCCGGCGCAGGTAGTCCAGTTCCGGCTCGCCGAAGCGGAAGTTCGCGATCCCTTCCAGGAGGCGGCCGGTGCCTGCCACGATGCCGTAGCGGCGCCCGTCCGGGAGCCGCCGGGCGAAGGCCTCGAAGACCGATTTGCGGTGCGCCGCGCCGGACTGCAGGGCACCCTGCAGCATGGTCAGCTCGTAGTGGTCTGTGTACAGGGACGTGCGGGGACGGTCCCAGCCAGCGGAGGTACTCACAAATTCACTCTAGTGTGCATCCCCATAGAATGGACAGATGACCCTCAGCGTTGCGCTCGGCCCCGACACACGGGAGAGTACCCAGACCGGAACAGTGACGTCCGGCGACGTCCTGACCGCCCCGGACGTCCCCTGGAACCTCGTGATCTGGAACGATCCCGTGAACCTGATGAGCTATGTGAGCTATGTGTTCCGCAGCTATTTCGGCTACTCGGAGGCCAAGGCGAACAAGCTGATGATGGAGGTCCACAAGAAGGGCCGCTCGATCGTGGCGCACGGCAGCAAGGAACAGGTGGAGCAGCACGCCGTCGCGATGCATGGCTACGGCCTCTGGGCGACGGTGGAAAAGGCCACCGGCGGCAACGCGGGCGGTTCCGGCAAAGGCAAGGGAAAACGTGGCTAAGGCATTCAAGTACGGGCTCAAGGGCATCAAGGGCCATCTGGAGCCGGCCGAGCGGGAGCTGCTGCGCAGCCTTTTCGATGACGTCATCTCCATGCTGGAGCCGGAGCAGCGCGCCAACGAGGACCCGCTGGCGGCCCTGGTGGGCCTGGACACCGAAGCCCGCGAACCCTCGGACCGCGCCATGCGGCGGCTGTTGCCGAACGTGATGAAGAACGACGACGACGCCTCCCTGGAGTTCCGCCGTTACACCGAGCGGTCGCTGCGCGAAAGCAAGATTGGCGCGCTGAAGGCGGCCGCACTGAGCCTGGACCGGGACAACCTCGTCCTGACCCCGGACGACGCCCGGCACTGGGCCACCGCGCTCAACGATGTCCGTCTGGTGCTGGCCGAACGCCTCGACATCCGTGACGATGCCGACGCCGACAACATCCACCTCATGCAGGACTGGGCCCAGGCCGAGGACGTCGAAAGCTACCTGGCCCTGGTGTACAACTTCACCACGTGGCTGCAGGAGTCGCTGGTCCAGGCCATGGTGCACTCGCTCGATGCCCGGCGCTGAGCGCGGGCGTGTGACCCATGAGACACGAGTTGCACACCACAATGTCATGGCCGCCCCGCAGGCGGTGTCCTATCCTCGAATAATCATGACTTCAGCATCGAATACGGATCCGGCAGCGGCTGCTGCGGACTCCCCAGCGAGCAGCACCCCCACGGGACCCGCACCGGCATCGGAGCTGGCCTCCCGCCCCATCGGCGTCTTCGACTCCGGCGTCGGCGGCCTCACGGTGGCCCGCTCGATCATTGACCAGCTGCCCAACGAATCCATCCTGTATGTCGGTGACACTGCGCACGGCCCCTACGGCCCCCTTCCCATCGCCGAAGTCCGGGCCAACGCCCTCGGCGTCATGGACGAGCTCGTGGATTCCGGCGTGAAGCTGCTGACCATCGCCTGCAACTCCGCGTCCGCCGCCGTGCTGCGTGACGCCCGCGAACGGTACACGGCCCGGTACGGGATCCCCGTGATCGAAGTGATCCAGCCGGCTGTGCGGCGTGCCGTCGCGGCGACCCGGACGGGCCGGGTGGGTGTTATCGGGACCTCGGCCACGGTGGGCTCGCGCGCCTACGAGGACACCTTCGCCGCTGCCCCGGACCTGGAGATCACGTCCGTGGCCTGCCCGGCGTTCGTGCCGTACGTGGAGGCCGGGATTACCACCGGACCGGAACTGCTCGCCGTCGCCCGCGACTACCTGGCACCGCTCATTGCCGCCGGGGTGGACACCGTGGTGCTCGGCTGCACCCACTACCCGCTGCTCACCGGCGTGATCTCCTTCGTTATGGGCGAGGACGTCACGCTGGTTTCCAGCGCCGAGGAAACCGCCAAGGACGTCTACCGGGCTTTGGCCTCCCGGGGCCTGGAGCGCACGGACACCGCGGCGCCGGAGCACAATTTCATCGCCACCGGCGACGCCGCCCAGTTTGAGCACCTCGCCCGGCGCTTCCTGGGCCCCGAGGTCCTCAGTGTCCGCCACGTGGACCACGTCGCGGCGCAGTACCCCACCGGCAGCCTCGCCCGGATCACCCCGGAGATGATCGCCGCCGCCCGGGCCGGCGCGGGCCGGCCCCGGATCTCCAACTTCGTGGGCGGATCCGCGGGCGGGGGACCACTGCTGTGAAGCTGACCATCGTGGGCTGTACCGGCTCCTTCCCGGGGCCGGGCTCGCCGGCGTCGTGCTATTTGCTGACCGCCAACGACGGCGAGCGGAACTGGAAGATCGTCCTGGACCTCGGCAGCGGGGCGCTCGGCGCCATCCAGCGCTACACGGACCTGGAGGACATTGACGCGATCTTCCTCACCCACCTGCACCCGGACCATTGCATGGACCTGTGCGGGCTCCATGTTGCCGTGCGCTGGAAGCCGGGCGGCTGGGGACGGGGCAGGATTCCGGTGTGGGGGCCCGCCGCGACGGCCGACCGGATGGCCACGGCCTACGGGCTGGACCTGGATCCGGGCATGCACGAGGAATTCGATTTCAGCACCTGGTCCGAGCGCAAGCCGGTCAGCGTCGGCCCGTTCACGGTGACGCCCTACGCGGTGAACCATCCGGTCGAGGAGGCCTACGCCCTCCGAGTGGAGGTCACCGAGCCCGCCAAGGACGGCACGCCCGTGACCCGCGTCCTGAGCTACTCCGGGGACACGGATTCCTGCGCGGGCCTGGAGGACGCCGCGCGCGACGCCGACCTTTTCCTGTGCGAGGCGGCGTTCGAGGAAGGCCGCGACGACGCGATCAAGGACGTGCACCTGACGGGCAAGCGGGCGGGGGAGGCCGCCGTCGCCGCCGGCGCGCGCCGGCTGCTGCTGACGCACATTCCCGTCTGGACGTCGCCGACCACCGTCATGGCAGAGGCCAAGGAGATCTTCGGCAAGGACGTGGCGGTCGCCGTCGCGGGCGTGCACTACACCGTCTAGCGCGCGCAGGCGGCCCGCGCGGTCGGGACCGGGTGAGTCGATAAGCTAAAGGCATGACTTCCCAAGCTCCCAGTGTCCCCGTCATCCGCGCCGACGGCCGTACCCCCGACCAGCTGCGCCCCATCAGCATCACGCGCGGCTGGTCCAAGCAGGCCGAGGGTTCGGCCCTGATCGAGTTCGGCAACACCCGGGTCCTGTGCACGGCGTCCCTGACCGAGGGCGTGCCCCGCTGGCTCAAGGGCGAGGGCCGCGGCTGGGTCACGGCCGAGTACGCCATGCTGCCCAGGGCCACGAACACCCGGTCCGACCGCGAGTCGGTCAAGGGCAAAATTGGCGGCCGCACCCACGAGATCTCCCGGCTGATCGGCCGCTCGCTGCGCTCCATCATCGACACCAAGGCCCTCGGCGAGATCACGATCGTGCTGGACTGCGATGTCCTGCAGGCCGATGGCGGCACGCGCACCGCGGCGATCACCGGCGCCTACGTGGCACTGGCCGACGCCATCCGGTTCGCCCGCGAGAAGAAGATGATCGCCCGCAACGCCCAGCCCCTGATCGACACCATCGCCGCGGTGTCCGTCGGCATCATCGACGGCGTCCCGATGCTCGACCTGCCCTACGTCGAAGACGTGCGCGCCGAGACCGACATGAACGTCGTGGTGACAGGCTCCGGCAAGTTCGTCGAAGTCCAGGGCACCGCCGAGGGCGCACCGTTCGACCGCGACGAGCTGAACAAGCTGCTGGACCTGGCGCTGCTGGGCACGGAGCAGCTCGCCGCGATCCAGCGCGACACCCTGGCGGAGGCCCCGTGACGGAGATGCCCCTCGCGGACCGGCCGGAAGCCGACGGCCCGGGCCCTCGGCTAGTCCTCGCCACCCACAACAAAGGCAAGCTCCGGGAACTCCGTGAGCTGCTCCGCGGTCAGGTTCCCGGGCTCAACGTCGACACGCAGGTGGTGGACGCCGGCGCCGTCGGTGCCCCTGACGTCGCCGAGACCGGGGTAACCTTCGCCGAAAACTCGCTGCTCAAGGCCCGGGCGGTGGCCGAGGCCACGGGGCTCGTGGCGATCGCCGACGACTCCGGACTGGCCGTGGACGTCCTCGGCGGCGCGCCCGGGATATTCTCGGCGCGCTGGTCCGGCCGGCACGGCGACGACGCCGCGAACCTGCAGCTGCTGCTCGCCCAGCTGGCCGACGTGCCGGACGAGTACCGCGGGGCCGCGTTCGTCTGCGCGGCAGCGCTGGCGGTGCCCGGGTCCTCGCCCGACGGCAGCCGGGAAGTCGTGGAATACGGGCAGCTGGAAGGGACACTCCTGCGGGAGCCGCGCGGGGAGGGCGGCTTCGGCTATGACCCCGTCCTGCAGCCGAACGGGCTGGACCGCAGCTGCGCCGAGCTCAGTTCCGAGGAGAAGAACGCCATCAGCCACCGGGGCCATGCGTTCCGGGCGCTCCTGCCTGCCATCGTCGAGGCCCTGGCCGGGAAGTAGCCGGCCCCGGCCAGGCTCAGGACGAAGGAAGGCGCCCCACACGGTGGGGCGCCTTCCTTGTTAACTGCTGAGTCTACTGCGGCAGTGCGCTTATTGAGGCACTGCGCTACATTTACTGCGGCGCTGCGCTACGGGGTCCGGCGCTCTTCTTCCGGCTCGTGCTCTTCGATGAATTCGTCCACGACGTCGGTGCCGTACTTCTCGGCCTGGCGCCTGGCGATGGCGCCACGGATGACCTCGATGGCGATCGGAATCACGGAGACCAGCACGATGGCGATGAAGATGATGTCCAGGTTGTCCTTGACCCACGGCACTTTGTCCCCGAGCAGGTAACCCAGGAGCGTGACGCCGCCGCCCCACAGCACCGCGCCGATCACGTTGTAGGTGAAGAATTTGCGTTTGCTCATCTGCGCAACGCCCACGATCACCGGGACGAAGGTGCGGATGATCGGTACGAACCGGGCCAGGATAAGGGCCTTGCCGCCGTGCTTTTCGAAGAACGCATGGGCACTATCCACGTTTTCACGCTTGAACAGCTTGGAGTTGGGCCTGTTGAATAGGGCAGGTCCCGCCTTGGACCCAATCAGGTAGCCCACCTGGTTGCCGATGATCGCGGCGACGATGATCAGCGCGGTCAGGACCCAGATGTTGACCTGGATGGTGCCGGTGGCTACGAGCAGCCCGGCAGTGAACAGCATGGAGTCCCCAGGCAGGAAGAATCCGATCAACAGCCCGGTCTCGGCAAAGATGATGCCGCAGACCAGCAGGACCACCCACGGCGCGAAGGCCGGATTCGCCAGGAAAACCTGGGGGTTGAGCCAGTCCGGCAGGAAGGAGGCCAGGTGCGGCTGGACGGGGCCGGCGCCGCCAAGGGCGGACACGGCGAGGTCGCTCATTGCTAGTACGTTCACCTGTTAAGGGTACTTGACGGCAGGCGGCAGGCCCGGGGGCCCAGCCCCGGGGACCGTTCCCGGTGCGGGAGGATCCGTCCGCGGGCGGTAAAGTTGGGCCGTGACTTTGGACTTTACGGCGATCGACTTTGAGACCGCGAACGGCTTCCGCGGTTCACCGTGCGCTGTTGGCCTGAGCAAGGTCCGCGGCGGCGTCGTCGTCGAGGAAGCCTCCTGGCTCATGCGGCCACCGGAAAACCATGACACCTTCGACCACCACAACGTCCGGATCCACGGCATCCGGCCGGACCAGGTGGCGGGACTGCCGCGGTTCGGGGAGCTGTTCCCGGAGATCGGCGCGTTCATCGGCGGCGACGTGCTGGCGGCCCACAATGCAGGGTTCGATCTCGGTGTGATCCGCTCCGGCCTGGAGGTTTCCGGGATGGCCGGACCCGCCTACGACTACGTCTGCACGGTGATATTGTCCCGGCGCTGCTACTCCCTGGTGTCCAATTCGCTGCCCTACGCCGCCGAGGAGGCCGGGGTCCCGCTGATCAACCACCACGATGCCGCCGAGGACGCCCGGGCCTGTGCCGGCATCCTGATCGACATCGCCGCCCGCAACGGGGCAGCAAGCATCGCGGAACTCTACCTGTCCCTCGGCCTGACGGTGTCCCACCAGCCGGCGTTCGACCCCCGGCGCGACCCGCTGTCCAAGGCCACCCTGGCCGCAATGGAGGCGCTCGCGGGGGGAACCACCGGCTCGCCCCCGGGCCGGCGCTTCGTGGCCGGGTGGCCGGAGGAAGGCCCCAACCCGGCCCCCAACGCCGCCGCCAGCCCCGACCACCCGCTGTTCGGCCAGACCGTCGTGTTCACCGGCGAACTGGCGATTCCCCGCCCCGAAGCCAAGGTCCGTTCCGCAGAGCTTGGCGCCAGGCCTGAAAGCCGGGTGACAGCCCGTACTACCGTTCTGGTGGTGGGCGACGGCTTTGTGGCCGCGGACCTGCGCTCCGGCCGGTTGACCGGCAAGGCGCGCCGCGTCCTGGAACTGCACGAACGCGGGCAACGGATCGAGGTCCTGTCCGAGGGCGAATTCCTCCAGATGGTCGGCGGACATCTGGCTGCCGCACCTGCCTGACCCGGTCCTGCCTGACCCGGTCCTGGCTGCCGGGTCCTACCTGACCCGGCAGTCACACGGCGCAACAATCATTCCTCCCACGGCGCGCCCGCTCGTAGCCTTGGCGGATGAGCAAACCCACGGATGCACAGGTCCCCGCAGCGCCGGCCAAGTCAGCGCCGCCGGCGTCAATGCCGGCGGACTCGGCGACGTCGGCGCACGCGAAGTCAGCACCGGCGACGCGCGGAATTGACTGGCATCGGGTGTTCGCGTTTCCGAACCCGGTGAATGAGTACGCCGCCCGCATCACCGCAGCCCTGGTGGTGGCGCTGTCCGCCGTGACCCTGCTGACCGGTTTCGGGTGGGGGCTCGCCGTCATCGCCGCCGGGTTCTGGCTGCGCGTGCTGTTCGGCCCCCGGATCTCGCCCCTGGCCCAGCTCTCGGTCAAGGTCCTGACGCCCTGGCTCGGGCGGACCCGTCTTGTTCCCGGTCCGCCCAAGCGGTTCGCCCAGGGCATCGGCGCTGCCGTGTCGACGGCGTCGGCGGTGCTGCTGGCCGCCGGCCTCGCGCCGGCGGCGTGGGTGCTGCTCGCCGTGCTGATCGCCGCCGCGTCCCTTGAGGCGTTCGCCGGGTTCTGCCTCGGCTGCACCATTTTCGGCTTCCTGCAGCGCCGCGGGCTCATCCCCGAGGACGTCTGCGAAGCCTGCAACAACATCTCGCTCCGCGGCGCCTAGGATCCGGGGCGCTTAGGTCCGGAGCGCCAGGGTTCCGCCGAAGCGGCCGCCAGGGACGGGCACGTCCTTGGGTGCGCTGCTAGGGAGGCACGAACATGTCCTCCGGTGCGCGGCCGCCAGGGACGGACACGTCCTCCGGAGGCTCTGACGGGTGGACATAGTGGCAATATGCCCAGTAATAGCCGCCGGCAATGGGCATGTCCTGAGGATGCCGCGGCCAGGGATGGACATGTCCTTCGCAGCGGCGGGGGACCGGACATGTCCTCGATACGCGGCAATGGCGCATGGACATGTCCATCGCAGCGGGGCCCGACTGGGCGTGCCCGGGGGATGCCGCCGCCGGAGATGGGCATGTCCTGAGGATGCCGCAGCCGGGGATGGACATGTCCATCGCGGCGGGGCGGTACGGGGCATGTCCCGCGGGCAAGCCGGGCCGCGGCTTCCGGTTGCAGCCGGCTGCGCTGCGCAAATGCCGGAGACTCGACGCCTGACGTGCACGGGCGCGGCCGAGTGTTGCCCGCCGAAGCTACGCGCCGGTGACGGCGGCCAGCTTCGAGGCCATGCCCCGGATGACCTCCGGCGCCTGAAGGGCCGCCAGCCAGTCTGCCGGCAGGCACCGCTCGCCGTAGAACGCGCCCAGGATGTTCCCGGCGATCGACGCCGTCGAATCGCTGTCCCCGCTGTGGTTCACCGCCACCGCGATCGCGGCACGGAAGTGGGCCTGGGCGGGGTCGGCCCCGGCCTCGGCGGCGGTGTCCGCCGTCCCTGTTGCTGTCCCGGTTCCCGGGGCTGTGGCCAGCACGGCGTACAGCGCGACGGCGAGGGCTTCCTCGGCCACCCACCCCTCGCCGAGTTCGCCGACCAGGTCCTCGGGGCTGAGCACGTCTCGGCCGCCGGGCAGGTCTCCGGCCAGCCGCAGGGCCGCCTCCAGCCGCGCCACCACCTCCGGATCCGGATTTTCGCCCTTGCGCAGGATGCCGCCGAGCAGCTGCCCGAGGGCCGATTCCGCCGCTTCGCGCAGCCCGTGGCCGGAGGACAGGGCATGGATGAGAAGGCTGAAAACTCCGGCGCTCTGCCGTGCCGCGGGGTGGCCGTGCGTCAGGGACGCGGCATCGGCGCTGAGCTTATAGACAGTTTCCGCTTCGAGGTGGGGGATCAGGCCGAAGGGCGCCGACCGCATCACGGTGCCGCAGCCCTTCGAATCCGGATTGACAGGCCGCTTCACGGTACCCATCTCGCCCGTGGCCAGTCCGGTCAGGCACGCGTTGCCGGGTGAGCGCCGGCTCTTCAGGACATCCTGGGCATCGATCCAGCGCGGCGGCTGGAAGGGAGCCGACGCCGGCACGGCGACGCCCTGGGTGCCCAGCCAGCGCAGGTACGCGAGCCACAGGCACGCGTTGATGTCCGCCGCCACGCCGTCGTTGGCCCATTCCAGCGCCTCGAGGAGGCCGTCGGCGGTGTACAGCGTCATTTGCGTGTCGTCCGAAAACGGGCTGCCGGCGTCGAGCGCGGAAAAATCCTGCAGGCCCGCGGGGCCGAACCGGGCGCGGATGGCGGAAATGCTGTCGAACTCGACGGCGTAGCCCAGCGAATCTCCGAGCGCGCCGCCCAGCAGGCAGCCGTGGATGCGCGAGCCGTGGGCAGGGGAGTGTGGCTGGCCGGGTGTTGGGGCGGGTGCGGGGCTGGTCCCGGGCTCGGTGCTCATGCCCTCAAATTTACCCGGCGCTGCACCGCACCCCGCAATGCCGCCGGCGGCCGGGGACTTAGCGCCGCCGCCTGGGGGCCGGGCGGCGGCGGATGCGGAAGGCCGGTAGGGTGCTGGTAGGACCCGTCCAGCGGTCAGACGAGGCAACCGCCGGCGCCGTACCGCCGGGCAGCGGAGGAAACGAATGCGCGAACCAGCGTGGCGGAAGACCGGGACCACCCCCGACTACAGGTTCTCCCTGGCCAACGAGCGGACGTTCCTGGCCTGGATCCGCACGTCCCTGGCCCTGATTGCCGGAGCCCTGGCGATCGACCAGCTGGCCCCGGAGATCGCGCCCGGCCCCGTGCGGATCGTGTTGTGCGTCATCCTCGCGTTCCTGGGCGCGGGCCTGGCCGCCCTGTCCTATCACCGGTGGGGTCTCATGGAGGCTGCCATGCGGAACAACAGGGAGTTGCCGTTCTCCGCAGTGATGCTGGTGATGACCATCGGCGTCGCGGCTGCGGCCCTGGTGTTCGCGGTCCTGATCCTGGTGGCGAGATGAAACCGGCTGCGGCCAGGGACCCCGGGCTGCAGCCCGAGCGGACCTCCCTGGCCTGGCGCCGGACGTTGCTGGCCCTCATCGTGGCGGACCTGCTGGTCTGGCGCAGCTGGGCGCTCGCAGGATCCCGGGGCGGCGCCGTGGGTCCTGTTGATTTCCTTGGCCTCTGCGCGCTGGCCGCTATGGCCGCGACGCTGGTCCTGGGTGTGTGCGTGCTGGTCCGCGGGCGCGAGCTCCGGCGGTCCAACGCTGCGCCGCCGGCGCCGTTGCTGCGCTGGGCCGCCGCCGCCGTCGTGGTCCTGGCCGCCAGCGCCGTGGCCGCCGTGGCCCTGGGGCACTGAGCGGCGGGCCGGAACGGGCACCCAGCCGGAATCCAGCCAACATCCAGATTGCGCTGGCAGACTGCTGGCGGACCCATTCTCCAGGCGGCCGAGGCCGCCCCGGACCACGAACCCGGCGGCGGTCCAGCGACGCCGCAACTGCAGCCCTGGGCGCGCCGCCAGCAAAGGAATCCTGACCATGACCCTGCTTGTGCCAGCCCCCGACTCCGTTGACGTCCAGCCACCGGCCGCCAGCGACGTCCCGGCCCGGCCCGGGCTCGTCGCCCGGCTCTCCGCCGAGGCCCTGGGGACCCTGATCGTCGTGGTTGCGGGCCTGGGTGTGCCGCTCTTCACCATTCCGCAGTCGAGCCCGCTGCCCGCCGCCCTGGCCGCCGGCCTGGCCCTGACGGCGGCGATGCTCGCCGTCGGCTACGTCTCCGGCGGCCACTTTAACCCCGCCGTCACCGTGGGCAACGCCATCGCCGGCCGGATCCGGTTGGCCGACGCCGCCGCCTACATCGGCGCGCAGCTGGTGGGCGCCGTGCTCGGGGCCGTCGCCCTGTACGGCGTGCTGCGCACCGTGCCGACCATCAACGACTCCCAGGGCGCATTCGCCACCGTGGCCGCCGGATTCGGCGAGCACTCGATCATCCAGGTGCCCATGGCAGGCGTCCTGCTCGTGGAGGTCCTCGGCACGGCACTGCTCGTGGCCATCTTCCTTGCCACGACCGCCCGCCGGAATCCGTCCAGGGCGGCTGCGCCCTTCGCAGTCGGCCTGACGACGGCGATGCTCCTGCAGTTGGGCCAGGCCCTCGGCAATGTGCCGTTCAACCCGGCCCGGGCAACGGCGTCGGCCATCTTCAGCGGCCCGGACGCGCTCGGGCAGCTGTGGCTCTTCTGGGTGGCACCGGTGGTCGGTGCGGCCATCGCCGGGCTGGTATTCCGCGGCTTCGTCCAGTCGGCCCGGACCAGTGACCCGGCCGCCACCGCCGCGGTCACCGACCAGCCCACCGCCCAGTCCGACGGAAAGCCCGCCCGAAAGCTTACGGAAGCCGATGTGGATGGCGGCGGCTTCGATGACGCTGGGCTGGCCGGCGTCACCGCCACCACCGCTTCTGCCTCGGCCGCCCCCGCCGGCAACGACGAGGCGCGCAGCTTCTTCGACCGCAAGGGCGGGAAGTAGCCACAGCTGACCACTTTTAACCTCCGTCACACCTCCGGGGTGGTGGCGCAAGAGTGTCGGTGGCAGCCGATACCGTAGGAATATGCGGTTATTGCACACCTCCGACTGGCACTTGGGCCGGTCCTTCCACGGCATCGGCATGCTGGATGCCCAGCGCGCCTTCATCGACCAGCTTGTGGCCTTTGTCCGGGATGAGAGCGTCGACGTCGTCCTCATCGCCGGGGACGTCTATGACCGCGCACTGCCGGGCGTCGACGTCGTCGGCCTGCTGGATGACGCCCTGGTGCGTCTCACCGGGGCCGGCGCCGAAGTTGTGTTGACCAGCGGCAACCACGACTCCGCTATCAGGCTGGGGTTCGCGTCGCGGCTGCTCGAGCGCGGGGGAGTGCATTTGCGCACACGGCTGAATGAACTGGACGTTCCCGTTCTCTTTCCGCTCGGGGACGATGCCGGGAATGAGGCAGCGCCGGTGCTCGCCATCTACGGGATCCCCTGGCTGGAGCCCCGGCTGGTCGCCGAGCAGCTGGGCGTCGAGACCGCGAGCCACTTCGAGGTCACCCGCGCCGCCACCGAACGGATCCGTGCCGACGTGCGGCAGCGGAGTCAGACCCGGACCGTCCATTCGGTGGTGCTGGCGCACACCTTCGCCAGCGGCGGCATCAGCTCCGACAGCGAACGGGATCTGAGCATCGGCGGCGTCGGCGCGGTCCCGCTGGATCTCTTCGACGGCTTTGGCTACACCGCACTGGGCCACCTGCACGGCAGGCAGGAGCTCTCGCCGGCAGTGCGCTACTCCGGCTCGCCGCTCGCGTATTCGTTCTCGGAGGCGAAGCACAGGAAGGGCAGCTGGCTCGTGGAGGTCGACGCCGAGGGGATCGGCGGCGTGCGCGAGGTGCTGTGGGACGCGCCCCGGACCCTCGCCGTGCTCCGCGGGAAGCTGGATGAGCTCCTGGAGTCGGAGGACTTCGCGTGGGCCGAGACTGCGTATTGCCAGATCACGCTGACTGACGAGGCCCGCCCGGCCCAGGCGATGGACCGCCTGCGGGCACGGTTCCCCGACACCCTGGTGCTCGGCTTCGATCCCGATGGTCCCGGCGCGGCGCCCAAAGCCAGCTACAGCAGCCGGCTGGCTGAAGCCGAGGACGACCTCTCCGTCTGCTGCGGATTCCTCGAGCACGTCCGGGGCAGGCCGGCTTCCGACGCCGAAGCCGCAGTCCTCGCCGAGGCGCTCGACGCCGTGCGCCTGGAAGGAGCGTCCCTGTGAGGATCCACCGCCTGGAGATTTCCGCGTTCGGCCCGTTTGCGGGCACGGAGCGGATCGACTTCGACCGCCTGAGCGCACACGGGCTCTTCCTGCTGAACGGCGCCACCGGCGCGGGCAAGACCAGCGTCCTGGACGCCATCTGCTTCGCCCTCTACGGATCGGTTCCCGGGGCCCGCCAGGACGGAAAGCGGCTGCGCAGCGACCACGCGGAGGCCGCCGCCGAGCCGCGCGTCACCTGCGAATTCTCGGCCAAGGGCCGGCACTTCGAAGTCTCCCGCTCGCCCGCGTGGGACAAGCCGAGCGCCCGGGGCCGGAACGGCTTCACGGTCCAGCAGGCCAACACGCTGCTGCGCGAACGCATCGACGGTGCGTGGGTGGAGAAATCGGGCCGGAATGATGAGGCCGGCGCCGAGATCACTGACGTCCTGGGCATGAACCGGGACCAGTTCACGCGCGTGGTCATGTTGCCGCAGGGGGACTTCGCGGCGTTCCTGCGCTCCAAGGCGTCCGACCGTCTGGAGTTGCTGCAGAGCCTGTTCGGCACCCAGCGCTTTGAAGCCGTGGAACAGGAACTGTCCCGGCAGGCGCAGACCGCCAAGGCCGAGGTCGCCAACCTCAACGCGAAGCTGGACCTGCTGCTGGCACAGGCGGAGTCCGAAACAGCGGCGCTCGAACTCGACCCCGACGGCGCCCCCGGCCGGGACGAGCCCGATGCCCTGTTGGCCTGGCTCGACGCCGCCGCGGCAGCCGCCGCGGAGGGCCGGCGCAGCGCTGCCGCGGGAGCTGAGAAGCAGGCCGACGATCAGGCGTCCCTGTTGGAGGCGGCGAACGCGCGGGCCAACCGCCACGCCAAACTCGCCGCCGCGGAACAGCGGCGGATCGACGCCGACGCCGCCGCCCCCGTCCTGGCGGGCAAGGCCGTCACACTGGGCCTGCACCGCCAGGCCGAAATGCTCGGCGGCCAGTTGCAGGCGGTCGAAAGCGCCGCGGCAGCCGAGGACCGGGCAGGAACGGCCCTGCTGGAGGCGGCTCGGCAGCTCCGGTCCGCGGCCGCCACAGACCCGGAGCTCGCCGGGCAGGACGTCCTCGACGCCGGCGTCCCCACCGCCGACGACGACGATGCCGCCCCCGTCCGGGCGGGTAAATCCGTCATGTTGGACAGCGCGGCCGTCCGCGGAACCCTCGCCCGGCTGCGGTCCCTGCACGCCGTGCTCACCGAACGCCTGCCCGACGAAGCCCGGTTCCTCGGGCTGACCCAGCGCGGCAGCCGGCTGCGCCTGCAACTGCAGGAGCTGGAAAATGGACGGCTGGCCGGTGCCGCCGCACTGGACACCCTGCGCACTGAGTCGGCGGCCTTGTCCGCCGGCATCCGCCCCCTCGAGGAGCTGGCCGCGGAAGTCCAGTTGCGCACCAAGGAGGCCACGGCAGCGGACGAACTCGTGACCATCGTTGGCCGCTTCCTCGCCGCCGAGGCCGGGTGCGCGGCAACCGCCGGACAGCACGCCGCTGCCCTCAGCACGTACCAGGACCGGAGGCAGCACTGGCTGGACCTCCGTGAGCAACGGCTCACCAACGCCGCCGCCGAGCTCGCCACCCAGCTCCTGGCCGGCGTCCCATGTCCTGTCTGCGGCAGCCCTGAACACCCGGCACCTGCCCCCGCGGCAGCCTCCGCCCTGGCCGTCGCCGAGGCCGAGAAAGCCGCGCAACTGGCCAGCGACACGGCAGAAGAAGCCGTCGCCGCCCTAGTCCGTGAGCTCGCCGAGGCCCAACAGAACGTCGCCGTCCTGGCCGCCCAGGGCGGCAACACACCTGCCGGGGAAGCCCGTGAGGAGGCAGCCTTGGCCCGGGAACGGGCTGATGACGCGGTCCGCGCTGCCACGGACCTTGCTGCCAGCCGGGCCCGGATGGCAGAATTCGAAGCGGAGATCGCCGACGCAGAGCGGGCGCAGGCCGACGCCGCCTCCGGCATCGCGCAGACGCAATCGACGATCGCCGAAATCGACGAACAGGCACAGGCCCTCGAAGCCACCCTGGACAAGCTGCGTGCCGGCCACGCGACCCTCGAACAGCGGATCGCCGCCCTGACGGCAACCACGGCGGTCCTGGAGCACGCCGACGCCGCACACTCGGCCCACGAACAGGCCGCCGCCCGCACCGCGGAGGCGCGCCGGAACCTTGAAGAGGCCCTTCCCGGAGCCGGTTTCAGCACCGAAGCCGCGGCGCGGGAAGCGCTGTTGCCAGCGCCGGTGGCGACAAGCCTCGAAACGGCCATCCGGGCCGGACAGGACGAGGCCGCCAGGATCCAGGAACTGTTCGCCGGAGAGGACCTGGCCCTGGCGGGAGCCGAGCGGGCCGCCGGGGACATCGTCAGCGACGCCGCCCTCGAGGAGCTCAGGACGGAAGCGGCGGCGGCTGAACGCAAAGCCCGGGAAGCTGTGCTTGCGGCCGGGCTGGCGGAAAACTCGCTCCGGATACTCGGGCGCATTGCCGGTGACTATGCGGACCTCGCTGCCGCCGGCAGGGAACCGCGGGACCGGGCCGCAATGCTCACCGCGGTCGCCGACGCGGCCAAGGGCGGCGGAGACAACACCTACCGCATGAGCCTGAACAGCTACGTCCTCGCCGCCCGGCTCGAACAGGTGGCCGTCGCTGCCTCCGAACGCCTGATCGGTATGAGCGATGGCCGCTACACGCTGCAGCACACCGACGCCAAGGCAGCACGCGGCGCGAAGTCCGGCCTTGGCCTGGAGGTCGTGGACGAGTGGACCGGCCAGCGCCGGGACACCGCCACCCTCTCCGGCGGCGAGTCCTTCATGGCCTCACTGGCGCTGGCCCTTGGGCTGGCGGACGTCGTGCAGCATGAGTCCGGCGGCGTGGACATCGAGACCCTTTTCGTGGACGAGGGCTTCGGCAGCCTCGACGAACAGGCGCTGGAACAAGTCATGGACGCCCTCGAAAACCTCCGCGACGGCGGCCGGGTGGTGGGGCTCGTGAGCCACGTCGCCGAAATGAAGCAGCGCATCGGCACCCAGCTGCAGGTGGTCAAGGGCCGCAGCGGCTCCACCCTGCACATCAGCGACGACACCTGGGCCTGAGCCGACACCCGGGCCTGAGCCGGTCCCCGGGCCGCCTCTGGGACCGGTCCCGGGGCCCACTCCGGGTCCCGTCCCGGGCACTGGTCCCAGGGCCGGCGCCCCGGGATCGGGTATCATTGGTCTGTTACCGGGTCGCGCGCATCGGGAGGAGGGACGATGCGCAGTATTTAGCGAACCCGGAAACCATGAACCCTTCACCGACGTCTTTGGTGTCTACTCTTGACGCCCCACTGCCGCCGACCTACGCGCAGCCGGCCCCCGCAATTTCGACCGACGCTCTGCCTGCCCCGGCGCCCGCAAAGGGCGGCCGCTACGCGCAGCTGCCGTTGCTCGCCGGCCGCAGCTTCATCCCCCTCGGGCTCTTCGCCCGCCTGCCGCTTGCCATGCTGACAGTCGGCGCCCTGACACTCGTCACCGCCGTCACAGGCTCGTACGCCGTGGGCGGCGCCGCGGCCGGCGCCGTCGGCATCGGTTCCGCACTCGGTGCCCCCGTCCTCGGCGTCCTCGCTGACCGGCTCGGCCAGCGCGGCGTCCTGCTCGTATCCGCCATCGCCAACACCGTGGCCATCGTTGCCCTGATCCTCACGGCCTACCTCATCCCCGGGGTCCACGACCTTGCCGCGGCGGTGCCCGTGCTGGCCGCGGCCTTCGTGGCCGGGGTGAGCTGCCCGCAGGTCGGTCCGCTGGCCCGCGTCCGCTGGATGGCGCTGACGTCCCGGGCGTCCGGCTCCGGAACCCGTGCGGCCGGAAACTCCGCCGACCTGGACACCGCCCTTTCCTATGAGAGCACCGCGGACGAGCTCACCTTCGTGCTCGGCCCCGCACTCGTCGGAATCCTCGCCAGCCTGCTCGCGCCGTGGCTGCCGCTGGCCCTCGCCGCGGCACTGACCGTGGTCCTCGTACCCGCCTTCGCCGTCCACCCCACGCACCTTGCGGTGGTCCGCACAACGAAGCGCCGGCCCGCCGGTCCGGCCGCAGGACACGCGGCCGGCCCGGCGCCCACAACGGCGGGGGACAACCACAGGGAAACCCGCACGGCAGCCCAGCGCGTCAAAACCTTCGCCGCCGTCGCCCTCCCCGTGCTGGCGATGGTGTGCATGGGCACGTTCTTCGGCTCCACCCAGACAGCGCTGAGCTCTTTCTCCGCCAGCTTCGCCACCTCCGAACTCGCGGGCCTGCTCTACGCCGTCATGGGACTGAGCTCCGCCGCGGCCGCCCTCTCGGTCGCGTACTGGCCCCGGCGCTTCACGGTGAACAGCCGCTGGATTGCCTGCGCGGCCCTCATGGCCGGCTTCGCATCACTGCTGTTGCTGCCCTCGACGGCGCTGCCCATGGTCCTTGTGCTGCTGGTCCTGGGCCTGCCCGTTGGTCCGCTCATGGTCACTGTCTTCGCGATCGGCGGCCTCGTGGCCCCGGCCGGAAAGCTCGGCACGGTCATGACGGCCCTGGCCAGTGGCATTGTGGCCGGCACCGCGCTCGGATCCTCCATCGCCGGACAGCTGGCGCAGAACTTGGGGTATTCGACGGCCTTCCTGGTTCCGGTGTGCGCCGCCACGGCGCTGTTCCTGCTCGGAACAGCGGCCGCCGTCGTACTGCGGCAGCGCGGGAAGATGACGGCCGCGGCCGCATAGACCCCGATGGGACAGCGCCGCTGCGGGGCGGGGACGGGCTCAGCCCAGCTGTGCCTCGATGCGACCCGCCGCCTCGGTCAGGGCCGCGGCGACCTCGTCCGGATCCTGCGCGGCGCGGATATAGACGACGGCGAGGGCGGCCGGACGCCCGCCCGGCACACGCAGCGGCACCGCAATCGAGGACACACCGGGGATCACTTCGTCATGGCTGGCGGCATAGCCGCGGTGCCGGGCCTCGGCCGCCTCGGACCGGTACGGGATGCCCGGGACCAGGGCCCGCCACTCCTGCTCCGGGAAGGCTGACTGGATCGCAATGCCCGGCGCTCCTGCGCTGATGGGGTGCCGCGACCCCGGGTGCTGCACCACCGCGGCGCCGCTGTGCCGCGGATCCACGGTCACCAGCGTCACGCACTCCTCGCGGTCCCAGACCGCCACGAAGGCGCTCATGGTCAGGGTGTTGGCCAGCAGGGTCAGTTCCGGCAGCGCCGCCGACTGCAGGTTCCGGGAGACCCCGCGGGCCAGGACCGCGAGGCCCGGACCGGGCTGGACCCGGCCGCCGTCGTCACGCACCAGCAGCGAGTGGTCCTCGAGCGTGCGCAGGATCCGGTAGGCCACGGAGCGGTGGACGCCCAAGGCGTCGGCGAGTTCGGCAATGGTCAGCGGCTGCTGGGCCTCGGCGAGGATCTCCAGGGCCCTGATACCGCGGGACAGCGTCTGGGACGGGGAAGCCTGGGCGGTGCCGGCATTCGGGGTCATGGGGTCCATCCTAGGTGCGGGGTTACTGGACGCCGGGCTCGCCGGGCTACCCTTGTGTTCCGGCTCATGGTCAGCTAGCGTTCTATATGGGAACTGTTTGTTCGATTATAGAACACAATACAGAACCCGACTAGAGAACACGGCTGATCCAACGCACCCACACCACGGTCGGGAAACGCAACGAACGCAAGGGATCAATGATGATTGCCACGCCGCGCGGCCACGCCGGGGGCCCCCAGGGCCCCCTGTCGGCACCGCGGGCCAACCACTTCCGGGGCAGCCTCGGCAGGTTTGCCACCGGCGTCGCGATCGTGACCTTCGACGGGGCCACGAAACGCCACGGCATCACCGTGAACTCCTTCACCTCGGTCTCGATGGACCCTCCGCTGGTGCTGGTGAGCATCGCCCGCACGGCCAGGGCCCACGACGAGCTCGCCGGCCGGCCCTTCACCGTGAACATCCTTGGCGCCGAGCAGCGGTACCTGGCCATGCACTTCGCCGGCAGGCCCGGCCCCGAGCCGCTGTGGGTGGAGGGGAAGACCGCGCCGCGGCTGTCCAATGTCCTCGCCTATTTCGAATGCAAGCCCTGGGCGGCGTACGACGGCGGCGACCACACCCTGTACATCGGCGAGGTAGTGGACTTCAACTACCGCAACGGCGATGCGCTGGCGTTCGCCAACAGCACCTTCACCACCATCCCGGAAAGCCAGCTGGGCATGGAGGATTTGCTCTAGCGCCACATTCCTTCCCGGCCATTCAGCTCAACGACGACTGGAGGACGACCAATGGGTATCCGCACCGGACGGCAGTACCTGGACAAGCTCAATGCCATGACCCCGCATGTGGTGATCGACGGCGAGGTGGTCAGCGAGAAGATCGCCGAGCACCCGGCCTTCCGCAATGTGGCCCGCTCCTACGGCAGGCTCTTCGACATGCAGCACGATCCGCAGTACCAGGAGGCGCTCACTTACGCCTCACCCAGCACCGGGGACCTGGTCAGTGCCTCCTTCCTGGTGCCGAAGACCGTCGAGGACCTCCAGCGGCGGCGCCGCGCCATCTCCACCTGGGCCGAGTCCTCCAACGGCTTCCTTGGCCGCTCCGGGGACTACATGAACTCCGCGCTGACCGCGCTGGGCACGGCGGGGAAGTGGTTCGCGCAGGCGGATCCGAAGTTCGGCGAGAACATCCGCAACTACTACGAGTGGGCCCGGGAAAACGACGTGCTCGCCACCCACACCCTCATCCCGCCGCAGGTCAACCGGTCCGTTTCCGGTTCGGAGCAGCTCGGCGGCCAGCTCTCGGCCCGGATCGTGGAGGAGCGCGGGGACGGGATCGTCATCCAGGGCGCGCGCATGCTCGCCACCATCGCCCCGATCGCCGACGAACTGCTCGTGTTTCCGTCCACGGTCCTGCGGGGCACCCCGGAGGACGCCCCCTACTCGTACGCGTTCGCCATCCCCAACGACGCCCCTGGCCTGCGCTACCTCTGCCGCACCTCGCTGTACAACGGCGGCAGCACCCACGACGAGCCGCTGGCCTCCCGCTATGAGGAAATGGACGCCGTCGCGGTTTTTGACCACGTCTTCGTGCCCAACGAGCGCATCTTCATGCTGGGCCACCCGCAGCTGTGCAACAGTTTCTACACCGAGACCGGGGCCGGCGCGCTCATGACCCACCAGGTGGTCACCCGCACGATCGCCAAGAGCGAGTTCTACCTGGGCCTGGCATCGGAACTGGCCGAATCGATCGGCATCGACGGATTCCAGCACATCCAGGAGGACATCGCAGAGCTGATTATCGACGTCGAAATCGGCAAGGCTCTGGTCCGCGCGTCCGAGGCCGACGCCGGACTCAACGACGCCGGCGTCATGCTGCCGAAGTGGTCCACCTTGAACGCCGCCCGCAACTGGTACCCGAAGATCGCCCAGCGCTTCCCGCAGATCATCCGGAAGTTCTCGGCGTCGGGCCTCATGGCCCTGCCGGGGGAGGCGGACGTCAACAGCGAGGCCCGGGAGGACATCGAGCTGTACCTGCAGGGCAAGACCCTGACCGGCCCGGAGCGGGTCCGGCTGTTCAAACTGGCCTTCGATGCCTCGATCTCCGGGTTCTCCGGACGGCAGTCGCTCTACGAGTACTTCTTCTTCGGAGACCCCGTCCGCATGGCTGGCGCCCTGGTCAACACCTACGACCGCGGGCCGGTCCGGGCCAGGGTCCGCGAGCTGCTCAACCGCACCGACTGACCCGCGGAAGACACTTTCCGGGAATGTGTGTGCCTTATCACATCTTTCATAGTAGTATTCAGGATACTAACTGACCGTTCGATCAGTAATTAACGAGGCATCAGTTATCCACTTCGGCACCCACCCCGGGCAGTACCTCTGCCCCCAGCAACGGAGTTCCAATGACCGTAACTTCATCCGTAGATTCTGAGGCGGGTCCCAGCAGCAAACATGAGGAACGCAAGGTCCTCGCCGGGACCCTGGTCGGCACCACCATCGAGTGGTACGACTTCTTCATTTTTGCCCAGCTGACAGCAACGCTGCTCTCGCCGTTGTTCCTCGCCCCGCTGAACGACTCCAACCCGGGCCTGGCGCAGATCCTGTCCTTCGCCCTGATCGGCATCAGCTTCCTCTTCCGCCCGCTCGGCGCGATCGTCGCCGGCCACCTGGGCGACCGCCTCGGCCGCAAGGCCATGCTGGTCTTCACCCTGATCATGATGGGCGCCGCCACGGCCCTGATCGGCATGCTGCCCACCTACGCGCAGATCGGCGTCTGGGCCCCGATCCTCCTGATCCTGCTCCGCGTCATCCAGGGCTTCTCCGCCGGTGGTGAATGGGGCGGCGCTGCCCTGATGGCCGTGGAGCACGCTCCGAAGAGCAAGCGCGGCCTGTTCGGCGCCTACCCGCAGATCGGCGTCCCGGTCGGCATGATCCTCGCGACCGGCCTGCTGTACTTCCTCAACACCTCCATGTCCAAGGAAGACTTCGCGTCCTGGGGCTGGCGTGTGCCGTTCCTGCTCTCCATCGTGCTGATCATCGTCGGCTACCTGATCCGCCGGGCTGTCGCCGAGAGCCCCGTCTTCAAGGAGATGCAGGACCGCAAGGAAGAAAGCAAGGCGCCCCTGGGCGAGCTGCTCCGCAAGCACAAGAAGGCCGTCCTCTACTCGACGATGATCTTCATCGGCAACAACGCCGCCGGCTACCTGCTGATTGCCTTCTTCATCTCCTACGCCACCAAGACGCTGAAGATGCCCACCCCGCAGATCCTGCTCGCCACGACGCTGGCCTCCTTCGGCTGGCTGATCTTCACCCTGGTCGGCGGCTGGCTCTCGGACAAGATCGGCCGCGTCAAGACCTTCCTGATCGGCTACGGCATTGTCTTTGCCTGGATGATCCCGATGTTCGCCCTGATCGACACCAAGAACATCCTGCTCTACGGCGTCGCGCTGTTCGTCCTCACGGTCGGCCTGGGCCTGTCCTACGGCCCCATGTCCGCCATGTACGCCGAGATGTTCCCGCCGGAGGTGCGCTACTCGGGCATCTCGATCGGCTACGCCTTCGGTGCGATCCTCGGCGGCGCGTTCGCGGCCACCATCGCGGAAGTCCTCCTGCAGGGCACCCACTGGACCGGCTCCATCGGCATCTACATCATGATCCTCTGCGTCATCTCCGCCGTCGGCGTCCTGCTGACCGGTGAAACGAAGGGCCGCCCGCTCGGCGTCGCGCACCACGCGCCGGCCGAAGCCGCAAAGCACTAGCAACCAGGCAAGCACGAGGGGCGCGGACCGCAAGGTCCGTGCCCCTCTGGGTTAAAGAGCAACGCGGGTTCACTGGGCGCCCATCCAGATCATTCGGATGGGCCGTAAGTGACCCCGCGTTGCTTTTTGTACGGTGGCTTTAGACGCCCAGGAAGCTGATGGCGCCCTGCTTGAAGGCGCGGCTGGTGATGGCATTGGTGTGGTTGCGGCCCGGCAGCACGAGCTGTTCGACCAGGCCGCCGGCCTTGGCGCCCAGGGCGGCGAGCTCCGGCATGGTGGCGGCCCGGTCGTCGTTTTCCCCCGCCACGAGGAGCATCGGCATGTGGGGGACCGCTTCGGCGGGGTCGTACGGCTCGGTCTTGATTGCCTCGACCAGGGACAGCAGCGCGAAGATGTTGTTGCTGGGCAGCAGCATGGCCATCTTCAGCAGCCCGGCGGTCGACTCGTCCGCGATCGGCGTGCCGTCGGCCAGGTACCGCTGCGCGGCGATCAGGTCGAAGTCCGCCAGGGGGTCGGCGACGTTCGGGCCGCCCAGGACCAGCCGGTGCACCAGCTCGTGCTGTGTGGCCCCGAACTCCCAGGCGAGGCGGGACCCCAGCGAATAGCCGATCACGTCGAGCCCGCTGGACGGGTCCCCGTCGCGCAGCGGCCGCGCGCCGGCGTCGAACACTATCTGCAGCAGGTCCGCGCGGATCCGGCTGGGGGAGTAGGAGTCCATGTCCTCCGGGGCGCCGCTGCGGCCGTGGCCGGGCAGGTCCACGGTGATGACGCGCCGGCCGGCTTCCAGGAGCGCAGTGAGCCAGCCGCTGTCTTCCCAGTTGAGCTTGGAGGAGGAGGAGAAGCCGTGCAGCAGCAGGACGGGACGGAGCCCGGCGTCGTTCTGGGGCTCATGCACCTGCACGTACAGCTGGGGGTCGGTGCCCTCAACGGTGTGCGAATGCTGCTCGCCGGTGTGTCTGCCGCTCATGCTCTCAGTCCTCATCAAGTACGGCGCTCAGGCGGACCCGGCGCTTCGGTGCCTCTTCCTTCGGGACCGTGCCCACGATGCCGGCGGTGTTGTCCGGCACCTCAAACACAATCAGGGGCTCGCCGACATTGATCTTGTCGCCGGGCCCGCCGTAGATACGCACTACCTTACCTGCCTGCGGGCTGGGCAATTCAACGGCCGACTTGGTGGTTTCGACCTCCACGAGCGGCTGGTTGCGTTCCACCTGCTCGCCCGGGGAAACCAGCCATTCCAGCACGGTGGCCTCGATCAGGCCCTCGCCGAGATCCGGGAGCGGGAAGGAAATTTCAGCCACGTTTGTACTCCAATACTCGCTGGATGCCGAAGAGGATCCGGTCAATGTTCGGGATGTATTCATCTTCCAGGTCGCCCGAGGGGTACGGGACGTCGAAGCCGGTAATGCGCTCCACCGGCGCCCTGAGGGTGTCGAAGCAGCTTTGCGTGATCAGCTGCGCCACTTCGGCGCCGAGGCCGGAGGTCAGCGGCGCCTCGTGGACGACGACGGCGCGGCGCGTCTTGCGCACGGAGGCGGCGAGGGCCTCGGCGTCGATCGGCTTGAGCCAGCGCAGGTCCAGGACCTCGATGTCGATCCCGTCCTCGGCCGCGAGCTCCGCCACCTGCAGGCAGCGGGCCACCATGGCGCCCCAGGCGACCAGGGTGAGGTGGCGGCCTTCGCGCATCACCTTGGCGCCGGTGGGGGAGCCGCCATCTGCGTCGTGCCGGGCGGTGTCCACCTCACCCTTCTGCCAGTACCGCGACTTCGGCTCCATGAAGATCACCGGGTCCGGCCGCGTGGCGGCGTACTTGAGCAGGTGGTAGGCCTCATGCGGGTTCGACGGCGCGACCACCTTCAGGCCCGGTACGTGGGCGAAGAGCGCCTCCAGGCTTTCGCCGTGGTGTTCGGGGGCGCGGATGCCGCCGAAGCTGGGCACCCGCAGGGTGATGGGCATCGGCATGGTGCCCCGGCTGCGGTAGTTCATCCGGGCGATCTGGCAGACGATCTGGTTGATGGCCGGATACGCGAAGCCGTCGAACTGGACCTCGGGAATGGGGTGGAACCCGGCCATCGCCAGGCCCACGGACATGCCCAGGATGCCGGATTCCGCCAGCGGGGTGTCAAAGACGCGCTGCGCGCCGTGCCTGGCCTGCAGCCCGTCGGTGATGCGGAAGACGCCGCCGAGCCGGCCGCAGTCCTCGCCGAAGACGACGGCTTTGGGGTTCTCCGCGAGGACCTCGTCGAGGGCGCGGTTGAGTGCCTGCTGCATCGACATCACCGTGGTGGCGGGCTCGCTTCCGGCCGGGTTGGTGACAGTGTCGTCGCCGGTGTCGTCGGCAGTGCTCTCGCCGCTGGCGCTTTCGCTTTCGAGTATCGAGTTAGACATGTTCGGACTCCTCGCGCCAGTTGGCGGCCTGGGCCTGCAGGGCAGGGGTGGTTTCCTGGAAGACCAGGTCAAACATTTCGGTGCCGGGCCGGGAGCCCAGGGCCTGGATGCCGGTACGGATCTGCTCCTCTTCGGCCTTGGCCGCGGCCAGCGCCTCGGCGAAGAACGCCTCGTCGGCGATTCCATCGGCCAGCAGCCTTTGCCGGAGCCGCTCGAGCGGGTCGGTGCCTGCGCCGTCGCGTTCCTCGTCGAGGGAGCGGTAGCGGCCCGGATCATCGGACGTGGAGTGCGGGCCGCGGCGGTAGGTCATGGCCTCGATGAGCACCGGGCCGTTGCCGGAACGGGCATGCGCGAAGGCGCGGCGGGTCGCTTCGAGGACCGCGACGACGTCGTCGCCGTCGATCTTCAGCGCCGGCATGCCGTAACCCGCGGCGCGGGCCGCGACGGAGCCGCCGGCCACCTGCCGTTCGGTGGGGACCGAGATGGCCCAGCCGTTGTTCTGGACGAAGAACACCACGGGCGCCTTCATCACGGCGGCGAAGTTCATCGCCTCGTGCACGTCGCCCTGCGATGAGGCGCCGTCGCCGAAGTAGGTCAGGGCGACGCCGTCCTTTTTGTCCAGCGTCTGGCCGTGGGCCCAGCCGACGGCGTGCAGGACGGAGCCGGCGACGACCGCCTGGATCGGGGCCAGCCGGGATTCCATCGGGTTGTACAGGCCGCCGTGCCACGTGGCCTTGTGGGTAGACATGTAGGCCACCATGTCCAGGCCCATGGTCCGGGCAACGCCCATTTCGCGGTAGGTGGGGAAGACGAAGTCCCGGGTGGTGTCCACGGCGTAGCCACTGCCCACCTGGGCCGCTTCCTGGCCGAGTTCGGGGGCGTAGCCGGGGATGATGCCCTGCCGCTGCCAGGCGATGGCCGAGGTGTCGAGGTGCCGGACGGCCACCATGAGCGAATAGAGCTCGCGGAGTTCATCGGCTGTGAGCGGCCCGGCAGCGCTGCCGGAAGCCACGGGGAGAAGTGTGTCCATGCCTGTGACCCTAGTCACCGGCGGCGGGGTGGGCAATCAGCCTAGGCTGGGGTGCCCAGACTGCACACTTATGCCGCCCCGCGCGCCGGTGAGCTTGGCAATTTGTCTAGCGGCTGGGCTGTTCCGCCTGGTCGGCTTTCGCGCCGGCGGCGGCGTTGCGGTTCCGGGTGATCCGGGCGCCGGTCCAGCACGCCACCGCGATGCCGGCCACCAGTACCAGGGTGCTGACCAGCTGCTTGCTGCTCTCCGGGCTGCTGAAGCCGACGGCGAAGATCAGAGCCAGGAGCACGAGCCCGAAGATCGTCAGCCCCGGGAAGCCCTTCATCCGCAGCGGCAGCGCAGTGCCGTCGCGGTCAGCCCGGCGGCGCAGGATCAGCTGGGACACCAGGGCCGAGCCCCACACCACGAGGCAGGTGGAACCGACCAGCTGGAACAGCGCCGGCAGGATCTGGTCCGGGAAGAGCAGTTCGAGAACGGCGGCCAGGAAGCCGAAGGCCACGGAGACGCTCACCGCCACGACCGGGACCCGGGCCGTGTTGAGCTTGGAGAGGAACTTGGGGGCTTCGCCGCGCTCAGAGAGCGAGTACACCATGCGGGACGCGCCGTAGAGGTTGGCGTTCAGGGCGGAGAGCAGCGCGATGACGGCGACCAGGGTGATCGCGGCGCCGGCGCCGGGGATCCGGGCGACGTCGAGGACGCCGGCGAAGGGGGACTTCAGGGCCGCGGAGGTCGAGGGAAGGACGGCCGCGATGACGAATACCGAGCCGATGTAGAACACGAGGATCCGCCAGACGACGGTGCGGATCGCCTGGGCGACGCTGCGCTCCGGGTTTTCCGTCTCGGCCGCGGCCACGCTGACAATCTCGGTGCCGCCGAAGGCGAAGATGACGACGAAGAGTGCGGTTGCGATGCCGCCCAGGCCGGCCGGGGCGAAGCCGGACGTGAAGTTGCTGAGGCCAGGGGACGGGACGTCCGGCAGCAAGCCCAGCAGCAGGGCCCCGCCGATGGCCAGGAATATCACGATGGCAGCCACCTTGAGGATGGCGAACCAGAATTCGAACTCGCCGAAATTCTTCACGCCCGCCAGGTTGATGGCGGTGAACAGGGCCATGAAGATCAGGGAGAGTGCCCAGACGGGGATCACCGGCCACACCGTGAACAGGAGCCCGGCCGCACCGAGGGCCTCGGCCGCGATGACCACCACGAGCTGCAGCCACCAGAGCCAGCCGACGGTGGCGCCCGCGGTCTTGCCCATGGCCTTTTGCGTGTACACGGAGAAGGCGCCGCTGTTGGGATTGGCCGCGGCCATCTCCCCGAGCGCCCACATCACCAGGATGATCAGGGTTCCTGCGACGAGGTAGGAGATCAGCACGGCCGGTCCCGCCGCCTGGATTCCTGCCCCCGAGCCGAGGAACAGGCCGGCGCCGATCGCGCTGCCCAGTCCCATCATTGTCAGCTGGCGTGGTTTCATGCTGTGCCCCAGGCTCGGGGCGGGAACCGCGGTGGGTAGCGTCGCGGTGGACTTCATCGTCATGGCGAACCTTCGTGTGGTTTGGATCTTTTCGTCCTTATGGGACCTATTGAATTTACCGGATTTGGGACCTGCCCCCGGCCGCCGGGGCGCCTCCGCCGTGAGAGCATGGTGGCAGTTTGCTAACTGAATTGGGGCATCGGTGGCTGTTTGTCCGGCCCGGTCCCGCTTGGGAAGGAAGAATCAGTGGACGTTGATCCGCTTGATGCAAAGATTGTCCGATTTTTCACGGATTCCCCCCGGGCCTCGGTCCTGGAGGCCTCCCGTGTACTGAAGGTTGCCCGCGCCACGGTGCAGTCGCGCCTGGACCGGATGCAGGACGCCGGCGTGATTGGCTCATGGGTGCCCCAGCCCGATCCGGCGCACTTCGGCTACCCCGTCGTGGCTTTCTGCTCCCTCACGATCAACCAGGACCTCGGGCACGACGCCGTCGTGGAGGCCCTGGCGCGGATCCCCGAGCTGATCGAGATCCATACCGTCTCCGGGAGCTCGGACCTCATGGCCCGGATAGCCGCCCGCTCCAATTCGGACCTCCAGCGCGTCCTCGATGCCATGATCGCCACCAGATCGGTCCTGCGCTCGTCCTCCGTGATCGTGCTCAATACGCACTTCCAGGGCCGCACCCTGCCGCTGCTGGAAGCCGCGGCCGCCGGCACGGGCTAGAGGACACTCAGGTTTTCGGGCAGGCCGGTCCGGCCGGTAAGCAAGAGCAGCAACTCACCGGCGGACGGCAGCCGGGAGCCGATGGCTCCGGCGAGCTCCAGGGAGGCCGCCACCGCCGGGGCCAAGGCGGCGGGCGGCGGCAGGCCCAGGGCGCGCGCCAGATCCAGGGTGTGCACGGCCAGCTCGAAGGTCCGGGTCGGCAGATAGTCGATGAGCGTCATTACTCCGGCAGGGGTGGCCACCAGGGCATCGTCCGGCGTGTTCCTGACGAGGGCCGTGACGCGTTGGACAAGCTCCCGCACGGCAGCGGCAGGGTCCTCGCCCAGCGCCTCCCCGGTTTCCCTGCCTCGCTGCGCAATCGCGGCGGGCGAGGTGGCGCCCCGGACGGCCAGGAAGTATTCCACTGGACCCGGCACCCGCGCCCCGGCGGCCGGGGTGGCGAGGTAGGTTTCCACGGTGGTCAGGGCGCGGCTCGTGTGGCCGGTCAGCGCCCGGACATCCCATTCACCCAGTGCCGGCCGCGACCACGCCTGGTGCGGTACCTGCCCGGCGAGCTCCATGAATGCCTGGGCCGCTCCCGCGTAACGAGCCCTGACCGCCTCTGAGTCCCTACCCTTTGAGTCCCTACCCTCCGGGTCCATAACTTCTCCGTCCATAGCCTCCGGGCCCATATCTTCTCCGTCCATAGCCCCGATTGTTACCGTTGCCGGCTCCCGCGGACAAGCCCGGACCGAACCCCGGCAGCGCCGGCGCCGCGGCCGTTTCCGCAAATGTGCCCGCCCATGTGACCTGAAACATTTTGCGCCCTGCCGTCTCGGCCGTATCATTAGTTCTAGTCAATTTGACTATAACTAATCCGGCGGTCGGGCCGGATCCGGCCGGGCAGTCCACCGCTGGACCCGCCCGGGACCTCAGAGGGCGGGTGAACCACCGTTTACACCACAGCAGCCAACGTCTCGGAGCGCCAGACCGCGCCGCCGTCGCTGGCCATCTCCACGGTGATCTTTGCGCTGCGCCCCAGCGAGAGGTCCGGACGGCCCACACTGTGGATTCCGCTGGTGCGCCGGATCCGCGAGCCGTTCAAGGGCCTGTGGGCCCTGCCGGGCGGCCCGCTCACGCACTCCGAGTCACTCCAGGACGCCGCCTCGCGGAACCTGCGCGAGACCACCGGGCTGGCCCCGAACTACCTCGAACAGCTCTACGCCTTTGGCGGGCTGCACCGCTCGCCCACCCAGCGCGTCGTCTCGATCGTGTACTGGGCACTCGTCCAGCCCACGGAGGCCGCGCTGGCCGACGAATCGGAGAACGTGCGCTGGTTCCGCGCCGACAGGCTGGACGAGCTGGCCTTCGACCACAACTCGATCGTCGACTACGCGCTGTGGCGTCTGCGCAACAAGATGGCCTACGGATCCATCGCCTACCACCTGCTGGGCGAGTACTTCACCCTCGCCCAGGTCCGGGAGGTCTACGAGGCCGTCCTGGACCGCGAACTCGATCCCGCCAACTTCCGCCGGCAGGTCAAGGCCACACCGGAAATCGAAGAAACCGACCATTATCTGCAGGGCGGCAAGCACCGCCCGCCCCGCCTCTACCGCTTCACCGGCCGCCCAGGCCTCGACCCAGACAACAGGAGCACACCATGAGCAGCGTCAACACGGCAATCCAGCTGATCACGCGCGAGCAGGCCACCACCATGGCACAGGGCGCGGCCGCCTCCACCTGCAGCCCCGCGCTGGCCCGCGGGCCCTGGGACTACGACCTCGCCGAGGCCCTCGCCGGAGTGCCCGCCTACGGGCCGGGAGCCTCCTCCGCCGACGTCGCACCGGCCTCCACTCCCCGGCAGGGCCAGCTCCCGGAAGAATACAAGCTCGCTTCCGACGCCGAACTCGACGCCCGGATCCGCGCCGCCAAAGCGGCACTGGGGGACCGCGCCGTCGTGCTGGGGCACTTCTACCAGCGCGACGAAGTGATCGAATACGCCGACTTCGTGGGCGATTCGTTCCAGCTCGCCAACGCCGCCCTTACCCGGCCCGACGCGGAGGCCATCGTCTTCTGCGGCGTGCACTTCATGGCCGAGACGGCGGACATCCTGTCCCGCCCCGACCAGGCCGTGATCCTGCCCAACCTGGCCGCGGGCTGCTCCATGGCCGACATGGCGGACATCGACTCGGTCACCGAGTGCTGGGAACAGCTTGAGGAGGTCTTCGGCACCGAGTCCGACGCCGAGGGCCGGGTCCCGGTCATTCCGGTCACCTACATGAACTCCTCCGCCGCCCTCAAGGGCTTCTGCGGCGAGCGCGGCGGGATCGTCTGCACCTCCTCGAACGCCGCGACGGTGCTGGAATGGGCCTTCGAACGCGGCCAGCGCGTGCTGTTCTTCCCCGACCAGCACCTGGGCCGCAACACCGCCAAGGCCATGGGGGTGCCGCTGGAGCAGATGCCGATGTGGAACCCGCGCAGGGACCTCGGCGGCAACGACGAACAGGCCCTGCTCGATTCCCGGGTAATCCTCTGGCACGGCTTCTGCTCGGTCCACAAGCGCTTCAACGTGGGCCAGATCGAAAAGGCCCGCGCCGAGTTCCCCGGCGTGCAGGTGATCGTGCACCCGGAATGCCCCATGGAGGTGGTGGATGCCGCCGATTCCGCCGGGTCAACCGACTTCATCAAGAAGGCCATCGCCGCGGCCACGGAACCCACCACGTTCGCGATCGGCACCGAAATCAACATGGTGAACCGGCTCGCCGCGGAATACCCGCAGCACACCATCTTCTGCCTGGACCCGGTGATCTGCCCCTGCTCCACGATGTACCGCATCCACCCCGGCTACCTCGCCTGGGTCCTGGAAGCGCTGGTCCGCGGCGAGGTGCTGAACCGCATCACCGTGGACGAAGACGTGGCCGCCCCGGCCAAGGTGGCCCTGGAGCGCATGCTGGCGGCGCGGCCGTGACCAGGCGGCTCGTGATCGTCGGCAGCGGGATTGCGGGGCTCTACGCCGCGCTGCTCGCCACCGACGACGCCGCCACCGGCGGCCGTGACATCGAGGTGGTCCTCCTGAGCAAGGGGACGCTGGAGCAAAGCAACACGTTCTACGCCCAGGGCGGCATCTCGGCCGTGCTGGCCCCGGAGGATGCCGCCCCCGGGGACTCCGTGGCAGCGCACATCGCGGACACGCTCGCCGCCGGTGCCGGGCTCAACGACCCCGAGGCAGTCCGGGTCCTGTGTACAGAGGCCGTCCGGGACATCGCTGGCCTGGGCCGCTACGGCGTGCATTTCGACGCAGCTCCCGGCGGCGGACCGGCCCTGGGCCTGGAAGCGGCACACTCGGCGCCGCGCATCCTGCACGCCGGCGGGGACGCGACGGGCGCCTGCATCGCCCGCGGGCTCGTCGCCGCCGTCCTCGAACGCGCCGTCCTGGACCGCGCCGGCCACGGCCGGCTCCGGGTGGAGACCAGCGCGTTCGTTACCGGGCTCCTGACCGGACCGGACGACCTGGCTGAAGCGCTGCCGGACGAACTGTCACAGCCCGGCAGCACGCCCCCGACGCCGGCCCGGGTCACCGGAGTGGCCTACCTGGCCGCCGGACGGCCCCAGTCGCTGGCCGCCGACGCCGTCCTGCTCACCACCGGCGGGGCGGGCCGGCTCTTTGCCCGCACCAGCAACCCCGCCGTCGCCACCGCCGACGGCCTGGCCCTGGCCTGGCGTGCCGGCGCCGCGGTGCGGGACCTCGAGTTCTTCCAGTTCCACCCCACCACCCTTGCCGCCGAGGAGATTCCAGGCGGGCCGCCGGCCCTGCTCATCTCCGAAGCGGTCCGTGGCGAGGGCGCGGTGCTGCTGGACTCCGCGGGATACCGCTTCATGCCCGACTACCACCCCGACGCCGAACTGGCCCCCCGCGACGTCGTCTCCCGCAGCATCGCCCTGCACCTGGCCGCCACCGGGGCCGCGCCGGACAGCCCGGTCTACCTGGACGCCCGCGGCATCGAGGCAGAGCGGGGCGCGGGCTTCCTGGCCCGGCGGTTCCCAACCATCACGGCGGCCACCCTCGCCGCCGGCTACGACTGGACCACAGAAACGGTCCCCGTCTCCCCGGCAGCGCACTACTGGATGGGCGGCGTGTGCACCGACCTGCGGGGCCGCACGTCCGTTCCCGGCCTGTACGCCGCCGGCGAGGTCGCCCGCACCGGGGCGCAGGGGGCAAACCGGCTGGCGAGCAACTCGCTGCTGGAGGGCCTCGTGTTTGGCCGCCGTGCGGTCGAGGACTTCCTGCGCGCCGACCCGTCGCACGACACCACTGCTCCGCGTGCTGTCTCGGCCGCGGGCGGCCTCCCCTTGAGGCACGCTTCCGCAGCGCCGTCGCACGACTTCACGTCAGGGGAGGACACTTTAGCGAGCGTGTCCGAAGATTTTGTGAAGTCGGTATCCGCGTACGGGGTTTTCTCGCGCGACGCTCTTCGGCGGTTGATGACGGCGGACGCCGGGGTAATGCGCAGCGGGGAGCAACTGCGGGAGGCGGAGACCGTGCTTGCGGCCTGGGACGCCGTTGTCCATTCTGAGACCGCTCCCGATGCCGGCCTCGATCAGGATGCCCATGAGGACCGGAACCTGCTCCTCGCGGCCCGCCTGCTTGTGGCGGCTGCGCTGAACCGCACGCAGTCCGTCGGAGCCCACTACCGGGCGGACACGGACGACGCCTCAGCCCTCACCCATTCCATGCAAAGGATTTCCTCATGACCACCACTGCCCACGCAACCGCCGCCCCGGAAACCCTGCCCTCCCGCGCCGCGGCGCTCGCCGGGAGCCTGCCCGGGGCCGCCGTCCTGGCAGTCCTTCGCACGGCGCTGCAGGAGGACGCCCCGTCCGGGGACATCACCTCGCAGGTGCTCATCCCCGCGCAGGCGCGGGCGACGGCGGTGCTCAATGCGCGCGTTCCCGGCGTGCTGAGCGGAGGGGAGGTCTTCGCTGCGGCGATGAAGCTGACCGACCCGGGCGCCGTCGTCGAACTGCTGGTCAACGACGGCGAGGCCTTCGCCGCCGGAACCGCCCTGGCCCGCGTGACCGGGAACGCCCGCGCCGTGCTGCTGGCCGAACGCGTCGCCCTGAACCTGGTCCAGCGGATGTGCGCCATCGCCACCAAAACGGCCGAGTTCGTGGCGCTCGTGGCCGGCACCGGGGCCCGGATCACCGATACCCGCAAGACGACGCCGGGGCTGCGGGTGCTCGAACGCTACGCCGTGCGGTGCGGCGGCGGCGCCAACCACCGCTTCAGCCTCTCCGACGCAGTCCTGGCCAAGGACAACCACTTGGCCGTTCTTACCGGCGGCGATCCGGCGAAGCTGACCGCAGTGTTGCGCGGCGCCAAGGCCCAGCTCGGCCACACGACACACTTCGAGGTGGAGGTGGACACCATGGAGCAGATCGAGCCCGTCCTTGCCGCCGGGGTGGACACCATCATGCTGGACAACTTCTCCCTGGCCGAGCTCGCGGCCGGCGTCGGGCTGGTGGGCGGCCGGGCCCGCGTCGAGGCCAGCGGCAACGTCAACCTCGCCACCGTGGCGGACATCGCGGCCACCGGGGTGGACGTCATCTCGATCGGCGCCCTGACACACAGTGTCACGGCCCTGGACCTCGGCCTGGACATCGAGCTTGACGTCGAGCCGGCCGTCGACTCCGGCGACGGTCCGGCGGCCGGCTGAGGCGCACCATGATCTTCCTCGACGCCGCAGCCACCACCCCGGTCCGCCGCGAGGTGCTGGAGGCCATGTGGCCGTACCTCACGGGCGAATTCGGCAACCCGTCAAGCCATCACTCCCTGGGTGAGGCGGCTGCCGCGGCGCTCGCGGGGGCCCGCGCCGCAACCGCCAAGGCCCTCGGCTGCCGCCCCGGGGAAGTCGTCTTCACCTCCGGCGGCACGGAAGCGGACAACCTCGCCGTCAAGGGCATCGCCCTTGCCCGGCGCGCCGCCGATCCGCGGCTGGACCGGGTGGCGATCAGCGCCGTCGAGCATCCTGCGGTGGAAGAATCCGCCCGGTACCTCGAACGGGTCCACGGCTTCGCCGTCGACGTGATCCCCGTGGACCGCTTCGGGCAGGTGAGCGAAGAGGCCCTCGCCGCCGTGCTGCAGCCCGGCACGGCCCTGGTCAGCATCATGTACGCCAACAACGAGGTCGGCACGGTCCAGCCCATCGCCCGGCTCGCGGCGCTGGCCCGGGCGCACGGAGTCCCGTTCCACACCGACGCCGTCCAGGCCGCCGGCTGGCTGCCGCTGGACACCGGCGCACTGGGCGTGGACGCGCTGAGTATTTCCGGCCACAAGCTGGGCGCGCCCAAGGGCAGCGGTGCGCTGTTTGTGCGCGGCCGGGTCCGGCTTGAACCGCTGGTCCACGGCGGCGGGCAGGAGCGGGGCCGCCGGTCGGGCACGGAAAACGTCGCCGGCGCCGTGGCGCTGGCGACGGCCCTGGCACTGCCGCGGGAACCGGCCGGGCGCGTCGCTGCCCTCCGCGACGGGTTCATTGACGCCGTGCTGGCCGGTGTTCCCGGCGCGCTGCTCACCGGCCACCCCACCGAGCGGCTGCCCTCGGTGGCCTCCTTCTGCTTCCCGGGCACGAGCGGCGAGTCCGTGCTGCTGGAGCTCGAACGCCAGGGCATCATCTGCTCCAGCGGTTCCGCGTGTGCCGCCGGCTCGGATGCGCCCTCAACCGTGCTGCTGGCCCTGGGCATCGGGCCCGAGATCGCCCAGACGGCGGTGCGGTTCAGCTTCGACTCGACCGTGACGGCAGCGCAGTTGCAGGAGGCGGCGGCCGCGGTCCGCACCGCCGTCGCCGGCGTCCGCTCCCTCGGCACCCCTCCACCGGTTGAGCTGTGACTACATGTCCCTATCGGGCCGCCTCCATGGCGGCGTGAACTGATAGCTCAACCCGGGGTGGGGGCCGTGGGCGACGTCAGCGGTGGCGGGCGCGGCGGAAGATCCAGTGCCGCAGCATCGTGAACCGCACGGCGGTGGCGGCGAAACCGGAAAGGGTGGTGGTCCACAGCTCCTCGGCCACGGTGGCGTCCGGGTTGACCCAGTGCAGGACGGCGAGGCTGCCGCCGGTGATCAGCAGCGCGACGAGGATTACGATCAGGCCGTTGAGGTGGTCGCGCTTCATCCGGCGGCGTTCGGTGATCTTGAACGTCAGGCGCCGGTTGAGTGCGGTATTCATGAACGACGTCAGGATCAGGGCCGCCGCGTTGGCCGGCTGTGCCCCAAGCCAGGGCCGGGAGAGGGCGTACAGGGCCAGGGAGGTCAGGGTGCAGACAATGCCGACGCCGGTGAACCGGATGAGCTGCCGGACCACGGGGTAACGGAGGACTCCACGGTACCGGCGGGTCTTCGGCCCGAGGACGACGGCGGGGGCAGGGTCAAGCTGTTCGAGCTGGGACTCCATCCGCTCAGTACAGCTCGCCCACGGGGATGTCCACGGCCAGCCGGTTTGCCGGGCCAGCCAGCGGACATGCCCAGGCCTCGTTGTAGGCGCACGAGGGGTTGTAGGCGAAATTGAAGTCCAGGATGAATTCGGCGTCGGGCCCGGAGCCCCGCACGCCGTGGAAAGCTCCCTTGATGGTGTCCAGGAGGTAGCGTCCGGCGCCGTAGCTGCCGCCGGGCTGGCCGGCGGTGGCGTCACGGAACGGCACGAAGATGCCCCCGCCGTAGCCCCTGAGCTTCCAGACCGCGAGCTGTCCCATCTCGGGCAGGTCGAAGGTGCCCAGCCGCACAAACCGGACCAGGCCGTCGGTCCCGGTCTCTACGTTCATCTCCCGCCCGGCGCCCTCGGGGGTCAGCGGGACGTGGAAGCGGTAGATCGGATCGTAGTCCGCCGTTTTCAGGCCGCCGAAGGTGGCCTTGGCCTCGGCCGTCAGCGCGGACGCCGGGTGGGTGCCGAACATGCGGTCCCGCTCCTGGCGCCAGTAGGAATGCGCCTCGGCCGGGCTGTCCGCGGCAATCTTCCGCGTGGTGGCGTAAAGGGCAAAGGTCCGCAGCCGCCAGTCCGCGATATCGAGGGCCGACATGCCTGCCACGTCGCCCAGATCCCCAAAGTGCGTTCCGTCAATGCTCTGTTCGGCCATGCCCCCAGCGTATCCGCTTTCCCGAGGCCGAAATTTGTGCGTCGAATTGTGCCCCGGATTCCGGGGCCGGACCCGCGCGCCGAATAGCCCGTTCCGGCGGACTCTCCGGCCGTAGACTTTCGCGCATGCGCAACCCCCTGCAGAACGCTGCCGCCGGCAATACCCTCAAGAGCCCCGGCGGAACACCGGGCGGCCCCGGACACCCGCCGGGCGCCGGGCGCGCGGCGGCGTCGCTGGCGGAGCTCGTGACGTACCGGACCGTGTCCAGCCGGGCCGAGGGGTCCTCCGCGGCCGGGGCCGGGGTGGAAACAGCCGAGTTCGAGGCCTTCATCGCGGCGCTGCCCCGGTTGTATCCGGCGGTCCATGCTGCCCTGGAACTGGAGCGGGTCAACGGCCACGCCCTCCTGTACCGCTGGCCCGGCGCCGCACCAGCGGAGGACCCGGCGGCCGCGCACCGGGCATCGGTGCTGATGGCACACTACGACGTCGTCCCGGCAGACGACCCGGGGGAGTGGACACACCCGCCGTTCTCCGGCCACAACGACGGCACGTTCCTCTGGGGCCGCGGGACGCTCGATGACAAGGGCCAGCTCGTGGCCATCCTGGAAGCGGCCGAGAGCCTGCTGCTGGCGGGGTATGCGCCCGCGCACGACCTCTACTTCTCGTTCGGCAACAACGAGGAGACGGCCGGCAACAGCGCGGCGGCCGCCGCCGACCTGCTGGCCGGCCGCGGCGTGGCGCCCTGGCTCGTCCTGGACGAGGGCGGTGCCGTCGCGGGCGGCGCCTTCCCGGGGGTGAGCCGGCCGGCCGCCGTCGTCGGCGTGGCCGAAAAGGGAATCCTGGATGTGGAGCTGCTGACCCGGGACCCGGGCGGACACGCCTCCACGCCGCCGCGGATGGGGGCGACAGCGCGGCTGGCCCGCGCCATCACCCGGATCGAGCGCAGCCCGTTCCCGCAGTCGCTGCCGGAGGTGACCGCCGAGATGCTGCGCCGCTTCGGCCCGCACACCCCGCCACCGCTGCGGGCCGTGTTCGCGAACGTGGCACTGCTCCGGCCGCCGATCACCTGGCTCTTCGGCCGGCTCGGCAGCGAGACCAACGCCATGACCCGAACCACCGTCGCCATCACCACGCTCGAAGGCAGCTCCGGGGCCAACGTCCTCGCCGCCACGGCGAAGGCCAACGCCAACATCAGGGTGGCGGTGGGGGAGACGGTCGATGGCACCATGGCACTGCTGCGGAAAATCATCCGCGACCCGAAAGTCGGACTGCGCGTCGTGGAGGGCAACGACCCGTCTCCGGTGTCGCCGTCCTCGGGGGCCCAGTGGGACCTGCTGGCGGACTGCATCGGGCAGGTCTTCCCCGAGGCGATCATCACCCCCTACATCATGATGGGCGGCACCGACTCGCGCCGTTTCACCGGGATCTGCGGTGCCGTGTACCGCTTCGCGCCCTTCTTCATGGACGTCCGGGCCCGCGGCTCGATCCACGCCGTTGACGAAAAGATCGGGCTGGAGACGCTGGAGCAGGGGGTCCGGTTCTACGAAACACTGATGCGGGAGCTCTGAGTCATGCGGCGCCCCGGCTACGCTGGCACCATGACTGGGACGGCCCCTTCTTCAGCAGGCACCGCAGGAATCCGGGGCGCTGTGCTGCGCACCGGCGCGGCGCTCGCGGTCGCGGTGGCAGCCCTTTCGGGCTGCAGCAGCGACGGCAAGGGGACGCCGGTCTGGACCGCGGGCAGCAGCGCGGCGGACAGTGCGAGTGCCGGTGCGAGTGAGAGTGCGACGCCGTCAGCCACCACTAGTGCCGCCGCCTCGGCCAGCGCTTCCCCCACCCCGGGCTCGAGCGCAGCGGCCTGGAAGGTCTTTACCGACCCGGCAAAGTCCGTCAGTTTTGAGGTGCCGCAGGACTGGATTGTCCAGTCCGCAGCTCCCGACGCCGGTGCTCTGCCCGGGGCGCTGAAGATCACCGTCAAGGACGCCGGCGGCGCCTACCTGGCCACCTTGCAGACCGGCCTGCCCCCGCAGCCGGCCGCTGCCTGCCCGGACGACGCCGCCCGCAACTACGTCGTGGTCAGCAGCGTGCCGGTTGACCTGCCGCACGCCGGCGGCGGGGGAACCATTGACCCGCACGTGGTGTTCCGGGTGATCCAGGGCTACAAGTACTTCGGCTCCTACGGCATCACCAACGTGGTGGGCGGCGCCGGCGGCAAGAGCTGCGCGTTGCAGAACCTGGTCCGTGGCCCGGCCGGCAAGGGGGACTATTCGTTTGGGGACCTGACAGTGCTCAAGGCGTTGGCGCCGGACCAGAAGGTTGCCCCCGCCAAGGCGTTCGACACTCTCGACCAGGCGGCCAAGTACGTCAACGAGGGGTCCGAATTCGCGAACGTCCAGCGGATGCTAATGTCTCTGAAGATCAAGAACTAGTCCCGCCCGCCCCGCACATCCCCGGGCCGTTGACGGCGGCTTCTCCTGCACCCACCTCAATCCCACATCCCGGAGACAGAGATACATGGAACGCGCCGTAGCCGCCCGCCTGGCCTTCAAGACCGTTGCCGAAACCAAGGTGGCTCTCGCCGTGGCCGTGGCCCGGAACGCCGGCTACGACTCGATTGACGAATCGCTCAGGGTGACCGCGGGAGGCGGGGACGTGCCGCTGACCGAGCTCTCGGACCATCACGGCGGCCGCTTCCACTACATGGAATTCGCCGAACCCACCGACGTCCTGGTTGAGTATTCGGCCACCGTCACCGGCTTCGCGCTGCCCGAGGAACCCGGGCTCATGGAACTGATCCGCTATGTCCGGCCCAGCCGCTACGCGGAATCGGACCGGCTGTTGCCCACCGCCTACGCCGAATTCGGCGGGCTCCAGGGCGAGGAGCTGCTCCACGCCGTCCGGGACTGGGTTTTCAACGAGCTGCGCTACGTCAGCGGATCCTCGCGGGGGACCGACGGCGCGGTCGAAACACTGCTGCACCGCCGCGGCGTCTGCCGGGACTTTGCCCACCTCGCCATTGCCCTGCTGCGTTCCAAGAACGTCCCGGCCCGGCTGGCCGCCGTCTACGCCCCGGGACTGACCCCGATGGACTTCCACGCCGTGGCCGAGGCGCACATCAACGGCGCCTGGCACGTCATCGACCCCACGGGGCTGGCGCCACGGGAGAGCATGCTGCGGATCACGGCAGGACGCGATTCCTCGGACACCGCCTTCCTGTCCACCGTGGGCGGCAGCCTGTCCCTGAAGGAACTCAGCGTCACCGCCGTCGTCGATAACCTGCCGCAGGAAGACCCGGCGCAGCTCGTCTTGATCCACTAGGCAGCGCACGGCCGAACGGCCGGGCGGCCTCAGGTCACGGCCGCACGGTCTTAGCGCACGGAGACAGCGGCGCGGAGCTTCTCGGTCAGCCGCAGCAGCTCCTGCTGTTCGGCGGCGGAGAGGGCCGGGCCCACGAGGGCGGCGATGTCGCGCACGTGTTCCCGGCCGATCTGCTTCTGCAGGTCCCGTCCGGCATCGGTGAGCCGGATGAGGATCCCGCGGCCGTCCTCCGGGGCCGGAGTCCGTTCAACGAGCCCACGCTTTTCGAGCCGCTCCACCAGCCGGCTCAGGCTGGACTGGCTCAGCAGCACGTTGTCGTTGAGCTCGTTCAGGCGCAGCCACCCGGAGGGGCAGCGGGAGAGCGTAAACAGGACGTCGTACTCATTGAGCGCCAGGGCTTTGAATGCCGGCGCCGCCTGCAGCTTGCGCATCACCGCCACCTGGGCCCGGAACAGGGATTCCCAGGTTTCCGCGGCCAGGCGTACCGGCGATTCGGTAGTCTTGGCGGGCATCAGGAGCCCTGAATGGTGGTCTCCGCCGCGGCGGCGTCGACGGTGCCCGCTGCCAGCGCGGCGGCAACCCGGCCGGCGTGCGTCGGCGGTTCGGGAACGTGTGCCGGCTTGAGCGCGGCATATTCCTTGCGCAGCACCGGCAGTACCTCCTCGCCGAACAGGTCCAGCTGTTCCAGGACGGTCTTCAGCGGCAGGCCGGCGTGGTCGATCAGGAAGAGCTGGCGCTGGTAGTCGCCGAAGTACTCCCTGAACGTCAGGGTCTTTTCGATCACTTCCTGCGGGCTGCCGACGGTCAACGGGGTCTGGGACGTGAAGTCTTCCAGCGAGGGGCCGTGGCCGTAGACCGGGGCGTTGTCGAAGTAGGGACGGAACTCCTTGACGGCGTCCTGGGAGTTCTTCCGCATGAAGAACTGGCCGCCGAGGCCCACAATCGCCTGGTCTGCCTTGCCGTGGCCGTAGTGCTCGTAGCGTTCGCGGTAGAGGCCGATCAGCTGCTGGTAGTGCTCCTTGGGCCAGAAGATGTTGTTGGCGAAGAAGCCGTCACCGTAGTACGCCGCCACTTCGGCGATCTGTGGCGTGCGGATCGAGCCGTGCCACACGAAGGGGGCGACGCCGTCCAGCGGGCGGGGGGTGGAGGTGAAGTTCTGCAACGGGGTGCGGTGCTTGCCGGACCAGTTGACGGTGTCCTCGTCCCAGAGGCGGCGCAGCAGGGAGTAGTTCTCGATCGCGAGTTCGATCCCGTCCTGGATGTTCTTGCCGAACCAGGGGTAGACCGGGGCGGTGTTGCCGCGGCCCAGGACCAGGTCCACGCGTCCGTCCGCGAGGTGCTGGAGCATGGCGAAATCCTCGGCGATCTTCACCGGGTCATTCGTGGTGATCAGCGTGGTGGCCGTGGACAGGATGATGCGCTCCGTCTGGGCGGCGATGTAGGCCAGGGTGGTGGTGGGGGAGGAGGAGAAGAAGGGCCGGTTGTGGTGCTCGCCGATGGCGTAGACATCCATACCGATTTCCTCTACCTTTTTGGCGATCGCCACGGACGCCTTGATGCGTTCGTGCTCCGTCGGGGTGCGGCCCGTGGTGGGGTCGGTGGTGATATCGCTGACGCTGAATACGCCGATCTGCATGATGTGCCTTTCCGTGGCCGGAGACTTCCGGGAGCTGTTCCTACTATAACCGATTTACATGCATTTGCATCTATCGACCGGTACAACGCCCTCCACGGCCAAATATTCCCCCGGCTGTGCGGGGGCGGGCCGGAGGCCACCACAATGAGGGACGGGAGCCGTTGCCACCCGGGCAAAGTCTTCCTCTGGAACGGTCTGGGCGTTATCTTCGGGGGATGGAGGATGTCCACATGATGAAAAGGCCCGGAACGGCTGCGGCCGCAGCCATCTTGCTCGCAATCAGTCTTGTGCTCTCTGGCTGCACTGCCTCGCGGCTGAATCCTGCCGGTGGTGTGGATCCGAGGGCGTTGCTGGCGGAGTTCAGCGGCCGGGGCATGGTGGGCCATCTGGAGGCGTTGCAGCGGATTGCTGATGACAATGGTGGCAACCGGGCCTCGGGGACCTCCGGGTATGAGGCGTCCGCGCGCTATGTCGAGGAGCAGCTGCGTGCCGCGGGGTACACCCCGGTCCGGCAGACCTTCAGCTTCCGCGGCGAGGGCAGGAACCGCAAGCAGGTGGAGAGCTTCAACATCCTGGCCGACACCGCAGGGGACGCCGGGAACACGGTGGTGGTGGGCGGGCACCTGGACTCCGTGCGGGAGGGGCCCGGGATCAACGACAACGGCAGCGGGGTCGCGGCGGTCCTGGAGACCGCGCGGTGGATGAAGGACAGCGGGTTCAGCCCGGCGAACCGGGTCCGGTTTGCGTTCTGGGGCGGCGAGGAGGACGGCCTGTACGGGTCCCAGCATTACGTTGACGAGCTGAGCGCGGCCGAAGTCCGCCGGACGGCGCTTTACCTGAATGTGGACATGGCAGCCTCGCCGAACGGGGTGCGGTCCTTTCACGACGGCGACGGATCGGATTTCGGGGAGGCCGGGCCGATGGGCTCCCAGGAGA
>NZ_JBFUJK010000017.1:0-118487 GCF_056401395.1 Arthrobacter sp. P4_F11 | reverse complement strand
GCTACATCCTGCAGGCCCGCGACCGCGGCCTCGGCGTCATCTTCATCACCCACAACCCGCACCACGCCTTCCCCGTCGGGGACCGGTTCCTGCTGCTCAAACGCGGCAAATCGATCGGCTACTACGACAAAAAAGACATCACCCTCGACGAGCTCACCGCCCAAATGGCCGGCGGCGCAGAACTCGCCGAACTCGCCCACGAACTCGAACAACTCGGCGGCCACAGCGACGTCGTCAAAGAAGTCCAGGGCGAAGTCGCCGACGTGTCCCAGACCACCGGCAAGACCTACGGGTAACCGCCGCCCCAACTCCTGAAAGGACAAGCCTTTGGCTTACCTCAACCGCAACGCTTCCGACGCCGTCCTGCCCGTGCGGATCGGGCTCATCGGCTCGGGCTGGATGGGCGCCTTCCACGCCGAGAGCATTGCCCGCCGGGTCCCCGGCGCCGTCCTTGCCGCCATCGCGGATCCGAACCTGGAATCCGCCGGGGCGCTGGCTGGCGCCCTGGGCACCACGAAGGTGACCGCCGACGCCGCTGACCTCCTGGCCGACCCGGCGATTGACGCCGTCGTCATCGCCAGCCCCGCGCGTTTCCATTCCTCCCTGATCGGCCAGGCCGCAGCGGCCGGAAAGCACGTCTTCTGCGAGAAGCCCGCAGGTCAGGGGCTCGAGGAGCTCGATGCCGCCCTTGACGCCGTCGACGCCGCCGGGGTGCACTTCCAGATCGGCTTCAACCGCAGGTACGCCGCAGACTTCCAAGCGGCCAAGAAGGACCTCGCCGCCGGAATCGTGGGGCAGCCGCAACTGCTTCGTTCGCTGACCCGGGACCCGGGCACGGGGAGCATCGGCCACGCCGCAAGGATCCCGGCATGGACCATCTTCCTCGAAACCTTGATCCACGACTTCGACACCCTGAACTGGTTCAACGAAGGCGCCGAACCTGTGGAGGTCTATGCGGTTGCCGACGCGCTTGTGGAGCCGGGACTGCGGGACCAGGGGTTCCTGGACACCGCCGTCGTGACCATCCGCTACAGCAACGGCGCGATCGCCGTCGCCGAGGCAAACTTCAGCGCACTCTACGGCTACGACATCCGCGGCGAGGTTTTCGGCTCCAAGGGCATGGTCCAGGCCGGCCGCGCCACCGAAACCGCTGCCCGCCGGTTCACCGCCGAGGGGATGTCCGCCGACACCCCACGGCTGAACGTCGAGCTCTTCCGGCAGGCCTACACAGACGAACTGGCGGACTTCGCGGACGCCGTGCGCGCCCGGCGTGACGGTACCGCTCCGGAGTCGAAGCCCTTCACTCTCACTCCGGGAGCCAGCGACGCCCGGCGCGCGCTGGCCATGGCACTGGCCTGCATCGAGTCCGTCAAGCAGGGGACCCCGGCAGCGGTCAACGCGGTGGCCGTCAACGAGAACGTGGTCCTCTGATGCGGCTCGCCGTGTGCGCTGAGATGGTCTTTACGGACCTGCCGTTCACGGAGCGGGTGCGTCGGCTCCACGAGGCCGGCTTCGACGTCGAACTCTGGGACTCGCGGCCCAAGGACATCGGCGCGCTCAAGGCCACCGGGGCGGTGTTCTCCTCCATGACCGGATACAGCTCCGGCAGCCTCGTCGATCCGGACACGGCGGACGAGGTGGTGCGGACCGCCGAGTCCCTGATCCCCACCGCCCTGGAACTTGGCGTCAGCCGGCTGGTGGTCCACCCGGCGGAACTCGTCGACGGCCACGCGGCCCGGCCTGTCTTCCGCTCCAGCGGACACATGTGGGCCACCGGCGCCCGGACCCTGGAACGGCTCGGGAAGCTCGGTGAGAAGTACGGGGTGACGTTCTGCCTCGAGAACCTCAACACCATCCGGGACCACCCCGGCATCCCGCTGGCACGGGCCAAGGACACCCTGGCGCTCGTGCAGGCTGCCGGGCACCCGAACGCCAGGCTCATGCTGGATCTCTATCACGCCCAAATGGGGGAGGGGAACCTGGTCGAGCTCGTCCGGACCGCCCTGCCATACCTCGGCGAAATCCAGGTGGCAGACGTTCCCGGCCGTTGCGAACCCGGAACCGGGGAAATTAACTACGCGGCCGTGGCCAGGGCGCTCGCGGACGCAGGCTACGAAGGGACCGTGGGCATGGAAGCGTGGGCCAGTGGCGACAGCTATGCGGCCCTGGAGGCCTTCCGTGCGGCGTTCACCGTGCCCGCACTAAACATGAGAGTGGAAGTATGAAAGACGTAATCCTTGGACTCGTCGGCGTTGGGCGGATCGGGGTCGTGCACGCCAACAACATCGCCGCCCTCAACGAGGTCCTGAACCCACAAGGGATCCGTGTCCGTCTCCGCCTCACCGACGTCGCCGAAGAGCACGCCCGGACGGTGGCAAGCGGTCTCGGTGCCGAATTCCTGCCCTCGGTCCAGGCGCTGCTGGCCTCGGGGCTGGACGGCCTGGTCATCGCCACCGGAACCGGGACCCACCCCGAGCTCATCAAGGCCGGCGTGGACGCCGGGATCCCGGTGTTTTGCGAAAAGCCCGTGGCCCTGAACGTGGCCGACGCCCTGCCGGTGCTCGACTACATCCGGGACCGGAACGGCGTGGTGCAGATCGGGCATCAGCGCCGGTTCGACGCCGGCTACCTGGAAGCCCGCCGCGCTTACCAGGCCGGCGAGCTGGGCTGGATCCATTCCCTGCGCGCCGTCACGTGCGACATGACGCCGCCCCCGGTCGAGTTCCTGGCCAGCTCCGGCGGGCTCTTCCGTGACTGCTCGGTCCACGATTTCGACATCCTGCGCTGGCTCACAGGCCGCGAAATCGTCGAGGTCTACGCCAAGGGCTCCAACAACGGGGATCCGGCCATCGGTGAGGCCGGCGATGTGGACACGGCCCTTGCCCTGGTGACGTTCGACGACGGCACCGTGGGAACGGTTTCGGCGACCCGCTACAACGGGGCGGGCCATGATGTCCGGCTGGAAATCCAGGGCTCCCGCGGCTCGCTGATGGTGGGCCTGGACGACAAGACGGCGCTGGCCTCCGCCGAAGCGGGGATCGCTTTCCCCGCGGGGAAGTCGCACCTGACGTTTGCCGAGCGGTTCGAGGCGGCGTACCGCTCCGAAATGGAGGCGTTCGTCGAACTGATCCTTGGCCGCCGGGAGAATCCATGCACTCCGGAGGACGCCGTCGCGGCCTCCCGGGTTGCCGATGCCGCCCAGGAATCGCTGGCCACCGGTGCCCCGGTCAAGGTGACGGTGAGCGTCGGCAGCTGACGGCGGACCGGGGCGCCCGGCTCAGGGCCGGGTGCGGCACACCTCGACGAAGGCCCGGAACGGCGCGAGCCGCTCCCCGGCCGCGAGCTCCAGGGCCTCGGGGTGCCACTGGACCGAGGCCACCCAGCCCTCCGGATCCTCCAGCGCCTCGACGGTCCCGTCCTCGGCCACGGCCGTCACCCGCAATCCTCCGGCCACCCGGGCCACGGCCTGATGGTGGCCGGAGGCGATCTTCACGTTCACGACACCGGAACCGCCGCCGTAGAGCGCGGCCACCCTGGAGCCGGCCCGCACCGCCACCTCATGCCAGGCCCACGGGCCGGCCCCGTGCACCGGCGCGGGCTCGCGGTGCGCCACCGTCCCCGGCGCCATGTCCTGGATGAGCGTCCCGCCGTAAAGCACATTGAGCAACTGATGCCCGCGGCAGATGCCGAACACAGGCAGCCCGGCGTCGATCGCAAGACGCGCCACGGCGAGATCCAGCGCGTCCTGGGCAGGGCTGACGTCGTAGCAGACGTTACCGCGCAGCTCGCCGTAGAGAGCGGGGTCGAGGTCGCCGCCGCCGGGAAGAACGACGCCGTCAAGGCGGGCCATCGCCGCGGCGAGGCCGCCGTCGTCGGGCCCCGAAGCGTCGAGCAGCACCGGTTCGCCGCCGCCCTCGCGCAGCAGCTCCACGATGTACTCGAACAATGCGTTGGCTTCCGCCACGCGCGGGTCGGGATCGGAGGAACTGCTGAGGCGGACGGGAACGCCGATGCGCGGCCGGCCGCGAAGGGGGTTGCGGGAAGTCTGCATGCCTCATTCTGCAACACGATCGCGGACTAGGATTACTAGATGAATCCCCGCTATCTCGTGTCCCGCAGCCGGTACATCGCCGCCGCCCCCGAAGCCATCTTCGAGGTGCTCGCCACGCCTGCCCTGCACAGCGTGATCGACGGCTCGGATACGGTGAAGGGCACCCAGCCGCGCGGGCCACGGCGCCTGTACCTCCGCGCCAGGTTCGGCATGCAAATGAACATGCGGGTGAACTACAAGATCCTCAATACCGTCTGCGAATTCGAGGAAGGCCACCGGATTGCGTGGCGGCACTTTTACGGCCACGTGTGGCGCTACCTGCTGGAACCATCCACGGGCAAGGACGGCACCGCTGGCACCCTGGTCACCGAGCAATGGGACGCGCGGCAGGTCCGCGGCAAGAGCCTGCTCCGGATGGCCGGCTACCTGCGCCGCCATCCGGCCAACCTGGAGCAGACGCTGGCCAAGCTCGACGCCTACATGGCTGCGCACCCGGACATGGGTAATGTGGATGGCAGCACGAAACGAGACTGAAGGTGGGAACCGGGATGGGCCGCAGGACACTGGTCGACGATCTCGTCGACGGCCTGCTGACCGAAATCCTTGACGGAAAGCTCCTGCCCCACAACCCGATTCCGCCCGAGGCCGACATCGCCAAGGCCTACGGCGTCAGCCGGCTCACCGTGCGTGAGGCCCTCAAAGCCCTACGGGCGCAAAACATCCTCTATGTGAAGGCCGGCCGGGGAACCTTCGTCAATCCCACGGACAACTGGACCGGCCTGGACGCGATCTTCAAGGCAGCCTCCCATGGCAATGCGGCAGACCAGGTCTCGGTGGGATTGATTGAGATGCGACGGATGGTGGAGACCGGGGCCGCGGCGCTCGCCGCCAAACGCTATACCCCGGAGCAGGCCGAGCGCATGCGCGAGTGCATCGCGGATATGAAGCGCTTCCACGACTCCGGCGACCTGGACCGCTTCGTGGAGGCGGACATTGGTTTCCACGACGCCGTCCTGAAGGCGTCCGGCAACCCCTTTGTCCGGGCCCTGTTCGCCCAGTTGGGCCAGCTGCTGTACGTGACCCGGCGCGAAACGTCGGCCGTCGAGGTGATCCAGCAGCACGCCATCGATTACCACCAGCGGGTCCTGGACAGCATTCTGAGCGGCGACGCCGAGCGCTCGCGGCAGGCGATGGATGAGCACATGGACCAGACCAATGCGGACTACGAACGCTACGTCCGGGGCGCCAAGTCCTGACGTCCGCCGCCGGACTCTTGACGTAATCCGAATCACATCCTAAGATTTTGGCTAGTTCCTGAATCAGATGTCTGACATCTGACTCAACAAGAATCCTGCAGCACGCGCTTCCAGGCGGGCAGGATGACCACCCCAATCCACCGCTTTCCTCACCCGGCACAGCCGCAGGGCAGGAAAACACTTAAGAAGGTCGATGATGACTTCATTAGCCCCCAAGTCCTTCGGACTCGGCGAACTGGGCGACCGCACGCTCCGCAAGGTCCGCCGCCGCGTCATGCCCCTGATTGTCCTGCTCTACTTCGTTGCCTACCTGGACCGCAACAACGTCGGATTCGCCAAACTCACCATGAGCGAGGACATCGGCCTGAACTCCGCTGCCTACGGTCTGGGCGCCGGCATCTTCTTCCTTGGCTACGCCCTCCTGGAGGTTCCCAGCAACGCCGGCATGTACCGGTTCGGAGCCCGGAAATGGCTGGCCCGCATCCTGATCACGTGGGGTATCTTCGCCACCGCCATGTGCCTGGTGAACGGTGAAACCACGTATTACATCGTCCGGTTCCTGCTCGGTGCCGCCGAGGCCGGCTTCTTCCCGGCGATCCTGTTCTACCTGACGCTGTGGTTCCCCGCCGCGCAGCGCGTCACCGTGTTGGGCATCTTCATCCTTGCCCAGCCCGTATCCAATGCGCTCGGCGCCCCGGTATCCGGGCTCCTGCTGCAGATGGACGGCGTCATGGGCCTCCAGGGCTGGCAGTGGCTCTACATCATCGAAGGCATCCCGGCGATCGCCCTCGGCCTGCTGACGCCCATCCTCATGACTGACCGTCCGCGGGACGCCAAATGGCTCGAAGCCGACGAGCGCAACTGGCTCACCGCCACTATGGACGCCGAACTGGCTGCCAAGTCCCAGTCGGGCAAGCACAACTTCATGGCCGGGCTCAAGGACAAGCGCACCCTGGTCTACTCCGCCCTGTACTTCGGCCTGGTGTGCGGGATCTACGGCCTGGGCCTGTGGATGCCCACCATCGTCGCGGCCCTCGGCAAGTTCTCCACGGCAGAGGTCGGCTTCATCGTCTTCATCCCCTATGCCGTGGCCGCAGTATTCGTCTACTTCTGGAGCAAGCGCGCGGACCGGACCGGCAAGCGTGCCTGGCACGCCTCGGTCAGCATGGTGCTTGCGGGCGTCGGACTCGTGGCCGCCGGCTACCTGCTGCCGGTCAACCCGTTCCTCGCGATGGTCGGCCTGACGCTCTCCGCCATGGGGATCTACGGGGCGATCGCCCCCTTCCTCTCGATGCCCTCCGCGGCGCTGACCGGTGCGGCTGCCGCTTCCGGGCTGGCCCTGGTGAACTCCCTCGGAAACCTCGGCGGCTTCATCTCCCCGTACGCGGTCGGCCTCCTCAAGGACGCCACCGGAAGCAACCAGAGCGGGCTCCTGTTCCTGTCCCTGTGCCTGTGCATCACGGCCGTGGCCACCTACCTGTACGCCCGCCGGCGCCCCGAAGGCGACGCCGGCCTTGACCCCGCGGTCGCAGCGGCTGCCGCCGTCGACCCGGCCAAAGTATCCTGATCCGAACCCCCGAAGGAATCTTCGTCATGACATCAATTACCCCGTTCCCCACTGAACGCACCGTGGTCCTGACCGGAGCCGCGTCAGCCCGCGGCATCGGCCGTGCCGCCGCCGACCGCCTGGCCAGCGAGGGCTGGTCCATCGCAATCCTGGACATCAATGCCGAGGACGCCAGCGCCGCTGCCGCCGAAATCGGTTCCAACCGTGCGGTCAAGGCCATCGGCGTCGGTGCGGACGTCTCCGACGCCGCGTCGGTTGACCGTGCCATCACCGAGATCGAGGGCTCGCTGCCCCCGATCGTCGCGCTGGCCAACCTGGCCGGCATCAGTTCCCCGACGCCGTTCATGGACACCACTGTCGAGGAATGGGACAAGGTCTTCGCCATCAACATGCGCGGATCCTTCATCGTCTCCCAGCGCGTGCTCAAGGGCATGATCGAGCGCAAGCTCGGCCGGATCGTGAGCATCTCCTCGATTTCGGCACAGCGGGGCGGCGGCACCTACTCAAAGGTCGCCTACAGCGCCTCCAAGGCCGGGATCATCGGATTCACCCGCGCCCTGGCCCGCGAGGTGGGCGAGTTCGGGGTCACGGTCAACGCCATCGCCCCCGGCCCCATCGACACCGACATCATGGGCGGCACCCTGAGCGAGGAACGCAAGGCACAGATGTCGGAGGGCATCATGATGGGGCGGGTCGGCAGCCGCGAGGAAGTGGCGGCCCTGATCGCCTTCCTGCTCGGCCCGGACGCCGGTTACATCACCGCGGCAACCTATGACATCAACGGCGGCCTCCAGGTCTCCTGACCCGCACGCACCCCCGTTGCGCCATCACTTTTGGGCCTTAAGATCCCGGAATGGCCACCAGGAGTGATGGCGCAACGGGGGAGCTTGGCCACGGTCTAGGCTGGCTCCATGAGCGCCGCCCGCAGCCTTCACCCCAGCCCCCGCACGTTGGAGGTCGAGAGCCTTGCCGGTTTCGACCGGCTGGTCGCGGCGGGGGCGCGCAGCATGCACGGCTGGCATGTCCAGTCGCTGGACCTGCGGGGCCGCCGGGCCCAGCTGGAGGCGCTTGAGGCCCAGGGCGCGGTCTTCCTGGGCTGCAGGTTCGACGACGGTGTGGAGGATTTGCTGCGCGGCCGGGGCGCCCTCATCTTTCCCCGGCTCACGGCCGTGCCGTTCAACCCCTACCGCGGGCAGCTGTACACGCCGCAGGAACTCTATTCCGGGATCGCCACCTCACCCTACGAGGACACGCTCGACGCGCGGGTGTACCAGTGGTGCATCCGGCCGGGCCAGCGCCGCCGTCTGGATGCGACACTGGCCGCCGCCCTGCATGACCACTCGATCGGCGTGGCACTCGACGAACTGGCCGGCACCTATCTCCGCGCCGGCCGCACGATGGTGGGGGTCATGGGCGGGCACATTGCCCGCCGCGGCACCGCCGTCTTTGAGGGCGCCGCGCTGCTGGGCCGGCTGCTGGCCCGCAGCGGCCGGGTGGTGGCCACGGGCGGCGGCCCCGGGGCCATGGAGGCCGCGAATCTTGGCGCCTTCCTCAGCGAGGCTCCCGAACCGGACTTCCGGCGGGCCCTGGCCGACCTCTCGGCGGTGCCGTCCTTCCGCCCGTCGGTGGCCGCCTGGGCGCGGACGGCCGCGGCGGTCGCCCAACGCCACCCGGAGGGTGTGCCGTCGCTGGGGATTCCCACGTGGTTTTACGGTCATGAACCACCGAACTTCTTCGCCACGCATGTGGCCAAATACTTCGCGAATGCCATCCGGGAAGCCATCCTGCTTGAACTGTGCAACGGCGGGATCGTCTTTTTGCCGGGTTCGGGCGGCACGGTCCAGGAGATCTTCCAGGACGCCTGCGAGAACTACTACGCCGCTCCGGAAACTGTCACTCCCATGGTCCTGGTGGGGCACGAACACTGGCTGCGGCGATTCCCGGCCTGGCCCCTCTTGCAGAGCCTGGCGTCCGGGCGCCGGATGGAGGGAAGGATCTTCCTGGTCGATACGGTCGAAGAAGCCCTTGAGGCGCTGGAGCGCTAGGGGGTCAGAGATCCTTGCGGCATTGGGCGTGGCCGAGCTCGTAGAGTCCGTTCAGGTCGCCGGCGGCAAGCCCGTCCGGGGCTCCGATCTCTGGGTACATCAGCTGGGCCGGGTCATCGACATGCTCCAGGCCCATCACATGGCCGAGCTCGTGCAGGATCACGGCCGTGGCATAGGCCGCTCCCTCGGAGCGGTCCAGGTCTTCCGCGATTTGCGGGGCATCCAGCTCCAGGCTGCCGGTGACAAAGCTCTTGGGGCCGTCGCCGAAACTGAAGTGTGTGCTTCCGCCCGTGCCGATCACCGGGCCTTTGAGCTGCGGTGCCTGCTCCGGGGTGGTCCAGGCGATCAGCAGCGGCGCCCACCGGTCCCCGTAGAGATCCCTTTGGTAGGGCGCACGTGTGGGCGAGGGGGCCTCGGACGTGGGGCCGTCATTGATGAAGGTGATCCCGGTGGCCTCGGAGATAGTCCGGATCGAGTCGTCCACGAGCCGCTCGGCACCCGGCGGGGCCAGGGCGGCATTGATGACGTAGTGCAGCGGGCGGCACGGCGAGTAACCCACCGGAGTGCCGTCGTCATTCGTTGCGAGGAACTTGTACGAGGTGCTGGCGGCCTCCGGTTTCCGGGCCGCGCCGAGGGGGTGGTCCTGCTCCTCGAGCCCGGGCGGGGGAGTGTCCGTCCGGTCTTCGCCGGCCGGCACGGCAGGCTGGCCGGATTTCTGGCCAACCTGCGGCTGTGCCTGCAGGTCACTGCCTGCCTTGTTTTCTGCACTGTGCCCTGCGTTGTTCCCCGTTCCTCGGGTGACCTCGAAGAGGCCCGTGAACCTCGGATCGCCGTAGACGAGTCCGGCGGTGAGGAAGGCGCCGGCGGCGATCACCGCGGCGGCGGCGAGGTTCCTGATGATCCGCAGCGCGGTGGCTCGCCGGCTGTGCCGAGGTCCGCGGTCCCGAAATTCAGGGCCGTCCACTAGCCAACCACGGCGCCGAAGGCCATGCCCAGCAGGTACGTCACGCCCGCGGCACCCATGCCGATGGCCAGCTGGCGCAGGCCACGGGTGGCGGGAGAGGTACCGGAGAGCAGGCCCACCACGCCGCCGGTAAGCAGCAGCGCCAAGCCGACGAGGGAGGCCGAAACCACCAGTGCGGCGAGTCCTGTCATGCCCAGCAGGAAGGGAATGATGGGCACGATCGCGCCAGAGGCGAAGAAGCAGAAGCTCGACGCCGCCGCGCCCCAGGCGGTGCCGACCGCCTCGTGCTGGTCCTCGCTTTCGGGCAGTTCCGGACGCAGGGACAGGCTGGGATCGCAGTCGCAGTCCAGCAGGCCCATCCGCTCCGCGACGCGGTGCTCGGCGGCCTCCCGGGACATGCCGCGGGCCAGGTAGACGAGCAGGAGTTCGTTGTGCTCGATATCGAGCAGCGGCGCCGCCGCCAACGTGATCTGGGTGGGTCGGGTCGCGGCGAGGAGCTCCCGCTGCGACCGCACGGAAATAAACTCGCCGGCCCCCATGGACAGTGCACCGGCCAGCAGCCCGGCGACGCCGCTGAGGAGTACCACCTGGCTGCCCACGCCCGAGGCCGCCATGCCCATGACGAGGGACAGGTTGCTGACCAGCCCGTCGTTGGCGCCGAAGACGGCGGCGCGGAACGTTCCGGCCAGCCGGTTGCGGCCCCGGGTGGCCAGCCCGCGGACCACTTCTTCGTGGATCTGCTCGTCGGCGACCATGGCCGGGGTGGCGAACGATTCGGTGGCGTACGGGGAGCGGCTCTCCGCCCGCTGGGCCAGGGCCAGGACGAAGACCGAGCCGAAGTGCCGGGCCAGGAAGCCCAGGAACCGGCTCCGGAGTGAGGCATGCCGGTCCTTGCCGGCGTGATCGCCCAGCAACTGGAGCCAGTGCGCTTCATGGCGTCCCTCGGCCTCGGCCAGCGCCAGCAGGATGGCGCGCTCCTCCCCGGCGCGGTTCTGCGCCAGGTCCCGGTAGACGGCCGCCTCGGCACGTTCATCGGCGAGATACTGTCGCCAGCGCTTGATGTCCGCTGCGCTGGGCGCTGCGCTCGCGTCTGTTGCGGGCGAGGGGCTCGGTGCGCTGACGGGAGCGGCAGTGGAGGGAGCCGCCCCGGGGGCAGCAGAGGCGTGCGGCGAGGCGGGGCGCGGGTCCGTATCGCGGACCGAAGGGGGCTGTGTCGGGTGGTGCTGCGAAGAATCGTTGCGGTCCGATTCGGTGTGCTGAGACACGAAAAACTCCTGGGTTTGGTCGGGCATGGTCCGGCCCCATTGCGACTCCAGACTACCCCGTATTTCCGCGCTTTTCCGGCTGGCAATCCTCAGTGGAAAGTTTAGGGTGGCCGTAACTGCCCTGCCCGGGTGGGCCCGCCCGCAGCTGCTGTCCGGCAGCAATTCTGTGCCCTTGACCGCCCGTGTCCACGGTGTTCGAATGAAACCCAGGGCGGGCTCCCCGGGGTCCTGCCGCCACCGAAGCCGCACGGAGGTTGCACCATGGATAGCGCCGCATCACATCCCATCCAGCCGGCCCGGGAGTCACTCGAGTCCGATCCCGCCTACGACTACGCCGAGGACGCGCCCGTCAGCGACGTCGCGGAGACCGAGGACGAGGAGCTTCTCCAAGAGGCGGATCGGCTCGTTCCCCTGGACGCGGAGGACTTCCTGGGCGACGAGAAACCGGTGGTGCCCCTGGAGGGGGAAGAATTCCTTGAGCCTGAGGAAAATGAGTGATTCGCCAAAGGCCTTAAAATCCGACGGCGGTGCCTCCCCCGCGAAGGGGAGACACCGCCGTCGAACCTAACTCGCGGAAACTAAAGCAGCAGGACCTAGTGCGCCGGAACGGAAATGTGTTCGCCCTCGGATGCCTCGCCGGCAACCCGCCGCTGCCAGTTCTTCATGACGGCGGGATCTGTCGGCTTCGTCAGCAGCGACACGGCGATGTAGACGACCGCGGAGGCCGCGAGGCCGTAGTAGATCGGCTCGTTGGCGTAAATGCCGTCCAGCGGTACCTCGGCATTGATTTCCAGGATGATCATGGTGCCGAGCGTGATGACCGTGCCGACCGCCATGGAAGCCGCGGCGGCCACACCGGTGCCGCGCTTCCACACCAGGCCGCCGAGGATGGCCACGAGCAGGCCGCCGACAAGGATGTCGTAGGCAATGGTCAGGGCGGCGACGACGTCCTTGGTGATGATGGCGATGACGATCGCGACGAGGCCAAGGCCCAGGACCCACATGCGGTTGGCCTTGACGTCGTGCTCGGGATTGTCAGTGTCATCGGTGTTGATGGTCTTGCCGAACCAGCTGGCCACGAACGGGACCACATCGGCGCGGGCCACGGTGGCGGCGGCGATCAGAGCACCGGAAGCGGTGGACATCATGGCGGCGACGGCGGCGGCGAGCACGAGGCCGCCGATGCCGATGGGCAGCAGATGGGTGGCGACCTCGGCGTAGACAACGTCCTTGCCCAGGGCCTTGACGTCGATGTTGGGCAGCGCGACGCGGGCGCCGAGGCCGATCAGGGCGCCGGCAGCGCCGTAGAGGATGCAGTAGATACCGGCCGTGGAGCCGCCCCAGCGGGCAACTGTCGGGGTCTTGGCGGTGAAGACGCGCTGCCAGATGTCCTGGCCGATCAGCAGGCCCAGGGTATAGACCACGAAGTAGGTGATGATGGTCTGGACCCCGATGCCGTCAATCTGGAAGAAGCTGGCGTCCACACGGGCGCGGATCCCGTCGAGGCCGCCGGCAGCGTTGAGGGTGAACGGCAGCATCAGCACGAAGATGCCAACGGTCTTGATGACGAACTGGACCTGGTCCGCCAGGGTGATGGACCACATACCGCCGATGGTCGAGTAGACCAGCACGATCGAGCCGCCGATGGCGATGGCGAGGGCGCGGTCCCAGCCGAAGAGCACCACGAAGATGGTGGCGTAGGCGCTGGTGGAGGTGGCGCACAACATCAGCGTGTAGGCAAGCATGACGATGCCGGAGGTCTGCGTGGACTTGCTGCCGTAGCGCAGGGTCAGCATCTGCGAGACCGTGTAGATCTTCAGTTTCTGAATAGTGGGGGCGAAGAGCAGGCTCAGCAGCAGCACGCCGGCGCCGATCGCGACCACGAGCCACATGCCGGAGATGCCGAACTTGTAGCCCAGGCCCACACCGCCGACGGTCGAGGCACCGCCGAGGACAACGGCGGCCATGGTGCCGGTGTAGAGGAACGGGCCGAGGCGGCGCCCGGCGACGAGGAAGTCGCTATTGTTCTTGGTGCGGGACTTGCCCCACCAACCGAACGCCAGCATGGCGGCCAGATACACCACCACGATTGCGATGTTGACGAAAGTTGCGTCCATTAAGGGCTCCTTGGAGCTGGTTGGCAGCGGATGCGGGCCTGCCGGGCCTCATCAGTGTGTTCGGCAAGGCTGCAGCTGCGTGAAGTGGTTGGAGGAGGATGTCCGTCGGAACCTCCGGTATTGCCTAATAGGCAACACATGTTGCCAAAAAGCGTACGTTGTGAGCCCGGTAACAGTCAAGGCGCAGTGCGTGCCGCCGCCTCCGCGTCACGAAGGCCCGCTCCCGCTAGGATTGCTCCAATGATGGGGCCAAGCGGCCGGCCGTGAAAGGTTCCTAAATGAAGGCTCTACCAGTTGAACCGAGCAATGTTCCCGTTGCCATCGGTTCGCGAATCCGCGCGGCCAGACAGTCCCAGCGGCTCACGATTGAACAGGTCGCAGACGCCACCGGGCTCACCAAGGGATTCCTGAGCCGGGTCGAGCGGGATCTCACCTCGCCCTCGGTCGCCTCCCTGGTGACGCTGTGCCAGGTTCTGTCCATCTCCATTGGCGACCTCTTCGCCGCACCCGAAACGCACCTCACGAAGCAGAATGAGGGCCCCCGAATCTCCCTCGGCGGCGAGGGGATCGTCGAGCGGCTGCTGACCGCGCGCTCCGAGCGCCGCGTCCAGATCATCCAGGCCGTGATCGAGCCGCGCGGTCGCGGCGAGTCCGAGCTCTATGCCGTGGACTGCGACGTCGACGTCCTGCATGTGGTCAAGGGCAGCATCCGCCTGATCCTCACCAATGAGGAATTCGAGCTCAGCGCCGGGGACACCGTGACGTTTCCCGGCCGGGAACCGCACACCTGGGTCAATCCCACGGACGACGCCGTCGAGGTGCTGTGGGTGCTCGTACCCGCCGCCAGCCGCTGAAGGAGCTTCGACAACGGCGGGGCGGAAGCCAAGGTGCTCTTCGGCAGCCCGGCGTTTGCCTCCGTCGACGCCGCCAAAGCCTGGATGACCACGGAGCAGTACAGCCAGCTCAAGCGCCTGCTGCTCACCCTCAAGTACAGCTGACCTCCCTTTTCTTGGTGAGATCGGCCGCCGTGAGATGTACGTCACATCCCGGCAATCTGCCGGAAACGGCAATTTAATGCCCGGAGCCGGCACGTAACGTGCCCGCAAGAATGGGAAAGCCTTCCCGAAACACGCCGTGAGTAGCGTCAACGGCGGGGGGACGCTCGTCAGTCCCAAACGTCACATGGTCTCGCCGCATCGGCGCCCTCGGAGCGCCGGCACTCGAGGAAGGCTCCCGCTATGAAGTTCTCTGTGCTTGCAGTAGGAATGACAACGGATCCGCAGGTCCTTGACCCCGGATCGACCGCGTGGATGCTCACGGCATCCGCTCTGGTCCTCCTGATGACCCCCGGTCTTGCGTTCTTCTACGGCGGGCTCGTCAGAATGAAGTCCGTCCTCAACATCATGATGATGAGCTTCGGCGCCATGGGCGTTGTGGGCGTCGTCTGGGCCCTGTGGGGCTATGGCCTGGCATTCGGCCCGGATGCGCTGGGAGGATTCGTCGGGGATCCCTTCACCAACTTCGGCCTGAGCGGGCTGACCACCAGCATCGGCTCCAAGGCGGCAGGCCTGCCGGACATGATCTTCGTCGGCTTCCAGGCCACGTTCGCCATCATCACCGTCGCACTGATCAGCGGCGCGGTGGCCGAGCGCGTCCGGTTCGGCCCCTGGCTCCTCTTTGCGGCCCTTTGGGTCACGCTCGTTTACGCGCCGATCGCGCACTGGGTCTGGGGCGGCGGCATCTTCGGACCTACCGGCATCATCGGCAGCAAGATCTCGGCCCTCGACTTCGCCGGCGGCACGGTGGTCCACATGAACGCAGGCATTGCCGGACTCATGCTTGCCGTGGTTCTGGGCAAGCGGCTCGGCTTCATGAAAGACCCCAACATCCGCCCGCACAACCTGCCGTTCGTGATGCTCGGCGCAGGGCTGCTCTGGTTCGGCTGGTTCGGCTTCAACGCCGGCTCGGAACTCGCCGCCGACGCCACGGCCGCCCTGGCCTGGACCAACACGCTGCTCGCCACCAGCGCCGCCCTGCTGGGCTGGCTGCTCGTGGAGCGGCTTCGCGACGGGCATGCCACCTCGCTCGGCGCCGCCTCGGGAGCCGTCGCGGGACTCGTGGCGGTCACCCCGGCCTGCGGATTCATCGACCCCATCGGCGCCATCCTGATCGGCGTGATCGCCGGTGCCGTCTGCGCGCTCGCCGTCGGGCTGAAGTTCAAGATCGGGCTCGACGACTCCCTGGACGTCGTGGCCGTGCACTTCGTCGGCGGCCTGTGGGGGACCCTGGCCCTCGGATTCTTCGCGCTTCCGTCCGCCAAGACGGCCGGCGGCCTGTTCTACGGCGGCGGCCTGGCGCAGTTCTGGCCACAGATTCTCACCGCCCTGATCGTCACGGTATGGAGCGCCGCCATGACCACGCTGATTGGCTTCGCGATCCACAAGAGCATCGGCATGCGCGTTTCCGAGGCCGACGAGCTCTCCGGAATTGACGTGACGGAGCACGCCGAAACGGCGTATGAACTCCTCATGGTCGGCGGCAGCTTCCACCCCGGTGACCCGCATGCCCGGACTGATGCGGCCGAGGCCCACGCGACGGCCCATGCCGGGACCCCGGCCGGGACCCAGGCCGCAGTCCCAGCCGGGACCAAAGCCGAGGCCGAGGGTGAGGCCGTGCGCGGCAGGGTGTCGTCATGAAGCTCGTCACGGCGATTGTGCGGCCGGAGCGGGTCGCGACCGTTAGCGCGGCCCTGGAGCGGGCCGGGGTCAACGGCCTGACCGTGAGCCAGGCCAGCGGCTACGGCCGGCAGCGGGGTCATACCGAGGTGTACCGGGGCGCCGAATACAGCTCGGACCTGCTGCCCAAGGTGCGGCTCGAAGTCCTGGTCGATGAGGGCGCCCTCGGCGCCGTCATGGCGGCCATTGAAGAGGGCGGGCGCACGGGCCGCTTCGGCGATGGCAAGATCTGGATTATCGAGGTGCGCGACGCCGTCCGCGTCCGCACGGGGGAGCGGGGCGCGTCGGCCATCGCCTGAAGTGGTTGGTAAACAAATGATGCGCAATACGAAACTTCGAGTGTATGATGGCTGTCACAACCGTCGGTCAATCCTCGAAGGAGAGGCTTCTTTTGGAAGAGCTGCGCATCGAGGCCAATGGCAACCTTGGCCCCATCGATTCATCCCGCGTCCCACGCTACGCCGGGGCTGCCACATATGCCCGCCTGCCGCGCCTGGACCAGGTGGCCAAGGCGGACGTCACGGTGGTCGGCGTGCCGTTCGACACCGGCGTCTCCTACCGCCCCGGCGCCCGCTTCGGGGCCAACCACATCCGCGAGGCCAGCCGCCTGCTCCGGCCGTACAACCCGGCATGGGACGTCAGCCCCTTCGAGAACATCCAGGTTGCCGACGCCGGCGACATGGCGGTCAACCCCTTCAACATCAACGACGCCATCGAAACCATCCAACAGAACGCACTGGACCTGACGGCGTCGGGCAGCAAGCTCGTCACCCTCGGCGGCGACCACACCATCGCCCTGCCGCTGTTGCGCGCCGCCGCCGAGCGCGCCGGCGGCCCCATTGCCATGCTGCACTTCGACGCGCACCTTGACACCTGGGACACCTACTTCGGCGCCGAGTACACCCACGGCACACCCTTCCGCCGCGCCGTCGAGGAAGGCATCCTGGACACCGAGGCCATCAGTCACATCGGCACCCGCGGTCCGCTCTACGGCAAGAAGGACCTCGACGACGACCACCGCTTCGGCTTCGGCATCGTCACCTCCGCCGACGTCTACTACCAGGGCGTCCTGGAGACGGTCGCCAAGGTCCGGGACCGGATCGGCAACCGCCCGCTCTATATCTCCGTGGACATCGACGTCCTTGACCCCGCGCACGCCCCGGGCACCGGCACGCCGGAAGCCGGCGGCATCACGAGCCGCGAGCTGCTGGAAATCATCCGCGGGTTCCGCGGCATGAACCTCGTCGGGGCCGACGTCGTCGAGGTCGCCCCGGCCTACGACCACGCCGAGATCACCGGTGTGGCGGCAAGCCACGTCGCCTACGAACTCGTGACACTGATGGCGGACCGCGCCGTCGAAGGGGATCGCTTCGGCAGCCCGAACGGCTACGCTGCCCAGGCCCTCGGCCAGGAATCCCACCGCCCCGCCGGCTTCGGCTCCCCTGTGGCATCGCCGGTGGCTTCGCGATGACCGGCGTGCGCAACGGCGGGGACCTCGTCGTCGAGACCCTTGAGGCGCTCGGCGCCAAGACGGTCTTCGGCATCCCGGGCCAGCACGCCCTGGGCCTGTTCGACGCGATGGGCCGCGGGAACCTGCACTTCGTCTCCTCCCGGGTCGAGAACAACTCGGCCTTCGCCGCCGACGGCTACTCCCGCGCCACCGGCGAAGTCGGCGTGCTGTTCCTGTCCACCGGCCCGGGCGCGCTGACGTCCCTGGCCGGGCTGCAGGAGGCTTACGCCACCGGAGTTCCCATGGTGGTCGTGGCCAGCCAGATCCCGCTCGAGGGCCTTGGCGCCCGGCGCAAGGGCATGCTGCACCAGCTCGATGACCAGAAGGCCTCGGCCGCGAACGTCACCAAGTCCCAGCGGCTGATCCAGCACGCCTCCGGCATCCCCTCGGCCATCCAGGATGCCTGGACCGAGGCGATCTCCTCGCCGCAGGGCCCCGTGTGGCTCGAAATCCCGCAGAACGTCCTGCTGGACCCCATCATGGTGCCTCCCGTGGAGGACGCCCTCGCCGAAGCGGCCGACAACCCGCCCCGCGTGGAGCTGGTCCGCGAAGCCGTGAAATGGCTCTCGACGGCGGAACGTCCCGCCATCATCGCCGGCGGCGGCACCCGCCGCGGCCATGCCGAAAAGTCGCTGCTCTCGATTGCGGAGAAGCTGCGGGCGCCGGTCATCTGCACCCCGGGCGGCAACGGCGCGTTCCCGTGGAGCCATGAGCTCTCCCTGCAGTCCTGGATCGAAGACCAGTACATGACGGAGGTGCTCGAGGACGCCGACGTGCTGATCGTCATCGGCTCCTCCCTGGGCGAGGTCACCTCCAACTACTTCACCTTTGAACCTCGCGGCCGGATCATCCAGATCGACGCCGAGCCCCGCGTCCTGGAGTCCAACCGCCCGGGACTGGGCATCCGGGCGGACGCCGGCCAGGCATTGGCCGCCCTCGACGCAGCCCTGACCGAACCGCACGGCGAACGCGCCGACTGGCACGGCACGGCTCCCGAGGTGCTCGTCAAGGACACCCTGGCCAAGGTCAAGGCCCGGCTCGAGTCCCAGGACCTCGGCAAGGAACTGAAGTTCATGGCCGACATCCGCGCGGCCGTTCCCGCGGCCATGCAGACGTTCTGGGACATGACCATCTCGGCATACTGGGGCTGGAGCTGCTGGGATGCCCGCGACGGCCAGTTCCACTCCGCGCAGGGCGCCGGCGGGCTGGGCTTCGGCTTCCCCGCGGCGATCGGCGGCGCCGTCGGGCTTGAAACCACCGGCACTTCCGCCGGCGCATCTGCCGGACACGCCAGAGTGCTAGCCGTCTCCGGCGACGGCTCGGCGATGTACTCCATCTCCGAGCTCGCCACCGCGAAGCAACACAACGTCCCGGTCACCTGGCTCATTGTGGACGACGGCGGCTACGGCATCCTGCGCGAATACATGGTCGGCGCCTTCGGCAAGGCCACGGCCACGGAGCTCGCCCGCCCCGACTTCGTCAAGCTGGCAGAGTCCTTCGGCGTCCCGGCTGTCCGGGTTTCTCCGGAGGACGTCGGGGACGCCCTGAAGGCGGGCTTCGCCGCGGACGGCCCCAACGTCGTCGTCGTCGAAACGCTGCTCCAGATGTTCGGCCCCACCCACCTGGCCACGTAGCCGGACCAACACCACAGCAGCACTGCTGCACAGCGCGGACCGGCCGGGTCTGCCCCTCACCGCGAGGGGCAGGCCCGGCCGGTCCGCGTTTGCTATTTAAGGGGCTTTCGGGGCCGCGCGGCACCTCCCACGAGAGAGTTAGTTTCCCGAAGTAACCATTTTCGCATATAGTTGCCTAGGGCAAACAAAAGAGGGGTGTCCATCATGTCAGTTGAATCCAACGCTGCAGCCAGACTCGTCTACCAGATCTTCGATCTCCAGCGCGCGGTCCGTTGCGTTGCCGCCGCCAGTCTGCGCGGGCAGGACACCGGAGTGGCGCTTCAGGGCGTTCTGCGCTTTGTGGGGGAGGGCGAATCCCGGGCCACGCATCTTGCGGAGCGGCTCGGCGTCAGCGCCCCGGTCCTCAGCCGGCACATCGCCGACCTCGAAGAGCACGGCTATGTGGTCCGCCGGCCGGACCCGGAAGACGGCCGCGCGCAGCTGATCGCGCTGTCCGCCGCCGGCACGGAGAAACTGCGTGTCATCGAGGACCAGCGGACGGCCACCATCCAGGACCTGCTGCAGGACTGGAGCCAGGATGACGTCGAACTGACGGCGCGCACCCTCGAAAAACTTGCTGAGTCCCTCAGGACTTCAGCCCGGGCAACGACGGCCGGATCCACGAATACGACCGAAATTGTTGAGGAGTAGATATATGGCTAGCCACGCCGCCGCCACAGGGCCGTCCCCGGCCCCGTCGGACGTTCCGCAGGGAGCATCCCGCGCATCCCAGACCGCCGCAGAACCTGTGGCGATGACCCACCGCCAGATCATGGAGGCCCTCACCGGCCTGCTGGCGGCGTTCTTCACCGCCATCCTGAGCAGCACGATCGTCGCCAACGCGCTGCCCACCATCATGTCCGAACTCAAGGGCACCCAGACGGACTTCGCCTGGGTGATCACCGCCGCGCTCCTGGCCAACGCGGCAACCACCCCGATCTGGGGCAAGCTCGCGGACCTCTTCAACAAGAAGGTCCTCGTCCAGCTGAGCATCGTGATCTTCGTGGCGGGCTCCGTTATGGCCGGCCTGTCCGAGACCATCCCGCTGCTGCTGACCGCCCGTGTCATCCAGGGCATCGCCATGGGCGGCCTCACCGCCCTGGCCCAGGCCATCATCGGCTCCATGATCCCGCCGCGCGACCGCGGAAAGTACTCCGGCTATATGGGCGGCGTCATGGCCGTGGGCACGGCAGGCGGCCCGCTGCTGGGCGGCTTCATTGTCGACAGCCCGCTGGGGTGGCGCTGGACCTTCTTCGTCTGCGTCCCGCTCGCGGTGGTCGCACTCATCCTGCTGCAGGTCACCCTCAAGATCCAGCACGTCAAGCGCCCCGCCAAGATCGACTGGCTCGGCTCCATCCTGTTGACCTCCGGCGTCAGCCTGCTGCTCATCTGGGTCTCCTTCGCCGGCAATCCCGACTACTACGACTGGTGGTCGTGGCAGACGGTCGCCATGGTGGGCGGCGGCATCGTGCTCCTTGGCCTGCTCGTGCTGGTGGAATCCAAGGTCGCCCAGCCGATCATCCCGCTCAAGATCATCTCCGAGCGGACCACCGCCCTCGCAATCCTCGCCTCGGTGGCCGTCGGAGTGGGCATGTTCGGCTCCTCGACCTTCCTTGGCCAGTACTTCCAGGTGGCACGCGGCGCCACCCCCACCGAGGCCGGCCTGCTCACGCTGCCCATGATCGCCGGCAACCTCATCGGGTCGGTCGCCTCCGGCATGCTGATCAGCCGCACCGGCAAGTGGAAGCGGTACCTCGTGGCCGGCGCCATCTTGCTGATCGGCGGCCTGGGCCTGGCCGGCAGCATGGACCACACCACTGACCTGTGGATGACCGGTATCTACACCGCCATCCTCGGCGTCGGCCTGGGCCTGCTGATGCAGAACCTCGTCCTCGCCGTCCAGAACACGGTCCAGGCCAAGGACATCGGCACGGCCAGCGCCTCTGTGGCCTTCTTCCGGTCCGTCGGCGGTGCGATCGGCGTCTCGGTCCTCGGCGCCGTGCTGGGCAACCGCGTCAAGGAGCTCGTCGTGGAGGGGCTGGCATCGGCCGGCATCCAGGTTCCCGCCGGATCCGCGGGGGCCAGCATGGACCTCAAGGACATGCCGGCACCGATCCGCGACATCATGCGTGCCGCCTATGGCGACGCGATCGCCGAGGTCTTCCTGATCTCCGCAGTTGTCGGACTCGTGGCGCTGGTGGCCATCCTGTTCATCAAGGAACGCCCGCTGCGCCGCACGGTCGACGTCCGGCCGGAACCCGCCGAACTCGCAGGGGACGCCCCGGATGCCGGGATGGCCGCGATGGCCGGTGCCACGGCCCCGGCTCTGGGGAACACGGGTTACACCAGGAGCACAGGGAACGACGCCGTCGGGGCAGCGCCGTCCGCCGGAACCGGCATCGTTGACCTGGACCGGGAATTCATCGAGGTGCTCAGCCGGGACCGCGCCGAATCCCGCTTCCCCGATGCCGCCCGCCAGCGGACCCGGACCTTGGTGGCCGAGGACCGGCCCGAGGCCGCCGACGTCGTACCTGTGATGCTCCAGACCCAGCAGCTCCTCGCGGAGCAGCAGCTGCTGCTGGCGGACGCCCTGCGCGCCGTGCACGAGCAGGCCGCCGAGCAGCGTGCGATCGCCACGGAACAGGCCCGGGTTGCCGGGGAGCTCACGGCCCTGCGCCGGCAGCTCGCCAAGCAGCGCAAGATGCAGCGCGCGGCTGCCGACTACATCGCTACCCACGGCCGGCACCGGACCGAGTAGCGCCGGCTCACAGTACCGGACCGCTGAGGCTCCGCGGCCGCCCGAGGGGGCGGCTGCGGGGCCTTCGTGCGGCAAGACGGTTGCGGGGGAGACCACAGCCGTCGCCTAAGTACGCCGTTTGGATGATATTCAGTTCCCGATGTTCCTCCCGGGCGAGGGATTTCGTAGAGTTGGGTGGCTAAGGCTGTCGGTCCCATGGGCTAGTTTCCAATCAGCCTTCCAATAAACTTCACTATTTAGCTCTCCCCAAATTTGGTCTCCCTATAATTCAGTCTTCGTAAGGACTCGTGGGCATGCTCGTTACCCTCATGCGGCGCTATTCCAAGCCGTATCTGCCATACATCGCGGCTGTGGTCATCTTCCAGCTGGCCTCGACCATCGCGGCTCTGTACCTCCCCAGCCTCAATGCCCAGATCATCGACGAGGGCGTCTCCCGCGGCGACACGGACTACATCTGGCGCACCGGCGGCGTCATGCTCGGCGTCGCGCTGATCCAGGTGGCCACCGCGATCGCCGGCGTCTACTTCGGCTCGAAGGCGGCGATGGCGTTCGGCCGGGACCTGCGCCGCGGCGTGTTCCGCAAGGTGAGCAGCTTCTCGGCGCGGGACGTCAACCTCTTCGGCGCCCCCACCCTGATCACCCGGGGCACCAACGATGTGCAGCAGGTCCAGATGCTCATGCTCATGGCGCTGAACTTCATGGTGGCCACACCCATCATGTGCATCGGCGGGATCTTCATGGCCCTGCGCGAGGACCTCAACCTGTCCTGGCTCGTCTGGGTGTCCGTGCCCCTGCTCGTGGTCGTGGTGGGCTACCTCGTGGTCCGCCTGATGCCGCTCTTCCGTTCCATGCAGGAGAAGATCGACCGGCTCAACGGTGTCCTCCGCGAGCAGATCATCGGCATCCGCGTGGTCCGGGCCTTCGTGCGCGAACCCCACGAGGCCGAGCGCTTTGGCGCGGCCAACCAGGACCTCACCGACGTCTCGCTGAAGATCGGTTCCCTGTTTGTGCTGATGTTCCCCGCCATCGGCATGATCCTGCACATCTCCACGGCGGCTGTGCTCTGGTTCGGTGGCCAGCGCGTCGATGCCGGCGAGATGCAGGTCGGCTCGCTGACGGCCTTCCTCCAGTACCTCCTGCAGATCCTCATGGCCGTCATGATGGGCACCTTCATGGCCATGATGATTCCCCGCGCCGCGGTCTGCGCCGACCGGATCGGTGAAGTGCTCGACGTCGAACCCTCCATCCACGAATCGCTCACCCCGGTGGCGCCTGCGGCAAAGGCCGGCCGCGTCGAATTCCGCAACGTGACCTTCGCCTACCCTGGCGCCGAGGCTCCCGTGCTCAGCAACATCAGCTTTACGGCCGAGCCCGGACAGACCGTGGCGATCATCGGCTCCACCGGCGCCGGCAAGTCCAGCCTGCTGGCCCTGCTCCCGCGGCTGTACGACGCCGAGTCGGGCGAGGTCCTGCTCGACGGCGTCCCCGTCACCCAGCTGGACCGCGCCGAGATCACGCAGCGCGTGGCCATGGTGCCGCAGCGGCCCTACCTGTTCTCCGGAACCATTGAGCACAACCTGCGCTTCGGCAAGCCCGAGGCCACGGACTCGGACCTGTGGGAGGCACTGACGGTCGCCCAGGCCGCGGAGTTCGTGCGCGAAAAGAAGGGCGGCCTCGCAGCGCGGATCGCCCAGGGTGGCACCAACGTCTCCGGCGGCCAGCGGCAGCGGCTGTGCATCGCCCGCGCGCTCGTCACCGAACCCAAGGTCTTCCTGTTCGACGACTCGTTCTCGGCCCTTGACGTCGCCACCGACGCCAGGCTCCGCCGGGCGCTCAAGGCCAAGACGGCCGATGCCACAGTGATCATCGTCGGCCAGCGGGTGTCCACCATCGCCGATGCGGACCAGATCCTCGTGCTGGACAACGGCCGGATCGTGGACCGCGGAACACATGAGGAACTGTTGGAAAGCTCCAGCACCTACCAGGAAATCGTCGAATCCCAGCTGAGCGCGGAGGCAGTGGCATGAGCACCAACGAGAAAGTCTCCAGCACGCCGGCCTCCGCAGCCGGCCAGGCCGCTGCCGATACGGACGCCACCGACCTGATCGAAGATGACTTCATCGAGGAGGAGTACACGCCCGGCGAGGCCGACGGCGGCATGTTCGGTGCCGTGCCGGCCAAGAAGGCCCAGCACTTCTGGCCCTCCGCCAAACGGCTCATGGGGCTGCTGAAGCCCGAGCGCGCCGGTATCACCGCCGTGCTCGCCATGGTGACGGTCGCCGTCGTCCTCAACGTCATTGCCCCGAGGATCCTGGGCCAGGCGATGGACGTGATCTTCGCCGGAGTGGTCGGCAAGCAGCTCCCGGCCGGGGCCACCAAAGAACAGTTCATCGAAGGACTGCGCTCCCAGGGCCAGGACAACTTTGCCGACATGCTCGCCAAGATGGACGTCGTGCCGGGCGCCGGCATCGATTTCCAGAAGCTCGCGTTCCTCATCAGCGTGGTGCTGGTGATGTACTTCGTCGCCAACATCTTCCTCTGGCTCCAGGGCTATGTCCTCAACGTGCTGGTCATGCGCGTGGTCCGCACGCTGCGCGATGACACCGAGAAGAAGCTCAACAAGCTGCCGCTGAACTACTTCGATACCCGCCAGCGCGGCGACATCCTTTCCCGCGTCACGAACGACGTCGACAACATCCAGCAGGCGCTCCAGCAGGCCTTCGCCCAGCTGGTGAACTCGGCCCTGACGGTCATCGGGATCGTGATCATGATGTTCATCGTGTCCTGGCAGCTGGCCCTGATCGCGCTCGTCGCCCTGCCGCTCTCCGGCGTGGCAGCCGGCATCATCGGCGCCCGCAGCCAGAAACTCTTCGCCGCCCAGTGGAAGAACACCGGCGAGCTCAACGGCCAGATCGAGGAATCGTTCTCCGGCCACGACCTCGTCCGCGTGTTCGGCCGCGACGCCGACATGCTGGCCCGCTTCGACGAACGCAACGAGGAACTCTACAAGGCCAGCTTCGGAGCCCAGTTCGTCTCCGGCATGATCATGCCTGTCATGCAGTTTGTCTCCTACCTCAGCTATGTCGGGATCGCCGTCGTCGGCGGGCTGCGCGTGGCCTCGGGCAGCATGAGCCTGGGCGACGCCACGGCGTTCATCCAGTACTCACGCGAATTCACCCAGCCGCTGGGCCAGATGGCCGGCATGGCCAACATGCTGCAGTCCGGTGTCGCCTCCGCCGAGCGGGTCTTTGAATTCCTCGACGCCGACGAACAGGACGCCGAGACCGCCACCGAGCACCTCCCGGTGAAGACGGACGGGCACGTCGAGTTCAAGCACGTCACCTTCAGCTACACGCCGGACAGGCCGCTGATCGAGGACCTGTCCTTCACGGCCGAACCCGGACACACGGTGGCGATCGTGGGACCGACCGGGGCGGGCAAGACCACCCTCGTCAACCTCGTGATGCGCTTCTACGAGCTCAACTCCGGCAGCATCACCCTGGACGGGGTGGACATCACCCGGCTGAGCCGTTCGGAGCTGCGCGCCAAGGTGGGCATGGTGCTGCAGGACGCCTGGCTGTTCGGCGGAACCATCTACGAGAACATCCGCTACGGCAAGCTGGACGCCACCGAAGAACAGATCATGGCGGCGGCCAAGGCCACGTTCGTGGACCGCTTCGTCCGGGCGCTGCCGGACGGCTACAACACGGTGATCGACGAAGAAGGCAACAACGTCAGTGCCGGCGAAAAGCAGCTGATCACCATCGCCCGGGCCTTTGTGGCGAACCCGTCGCTGCTGATCCTTGACGAGGCCACGAGTTCCGTGGATACCCGCACCGAAGCCTTGGTCCAGAAGGCCATGGCGGCGCTGCGGACGGAACGCACCAGCTTCGTCATCGCCCACCGCCTCTCCACCATCCGGGACGCGGACACCATCCTTGTCATGGAGGACGGGCAGATCGTCGAGCAGGGCCGGCACGCCCAACTGCTGGCCCTGCAGGGAGCGTACTACCGGCTGTACATGTCCCAGTTCGCCGGCGAGGACGCAGACTCTGCCGTGGCGGATTCCGCGGAGGACGCGACGGCGGTGCACAGCTGAGCGCCGCGGGCCCCGCCGGGAAGGGTGCAGCCGCTGGGGAGAACATATCCACGGAGCCCTGGCGCCTTGAGGTGGGCGTGCCGATGCGCTGGAGCGACATGGATGCCTACGGGCACATCAACAACGTCCAGATTGTCCGGATCCTCGAAGAAGCACGGATCGCGGCGTTCGGCCCGCCCCGGGGTCCCGGGCTGCCGGGAACCGAACCGCTGGTGCCGCTCTTCAATGAAATTCCGGAAGGGACGCTGGCGCTCGTGGTCGAGCACAAGATCAGGTACGTCAGGACCCTTGAGTACCGGAACGTGCCCGCCGTCGTCCAGTTGTGGATCGGCGCGGTCAAGGGCGCCAGCTTTGACATCCACTACCTGGTGCAGGATCCCGTCACGCGCGAGGACTGCGTCCGGGCCACGAGCCATCTCGCCTTCGTGGACGAGGCAACCGGCCGGGTTCTGCGGCTGACGCCGGAACAGAAGGACCGGCTGGCCCCCTACACCCGTGCCCACCCGGTCCAATAGCCTCTACCACGGTGCCGGTGGGGCTCCTAGAATGAACAACTCCGACGCTAAAAGGAGGCGTGGTCGTTGTGAACATGGGCCAGAACATGCACAAGAAGCACACCCGCAAGAAGAAGTGGAACGAACTCTCGCCGATTGCACGGTTCGGAACCATCGCCGCTGCCATCGTCCAACTCTCGCTGCTGGTCGCGGCCCAGACGGACATCAGCCGACGCCCGTCTGCGCAGATCCGCGGCAGCAAGGCCATGTGGCGGCTTGCCACGCTGGTGAATTTCATCGGTCCGGCCACGTATTTCACCTTCGGCGTGAAGCGCCGGCCCGGCGCGAAACCGAGTCTGCTGCCCGCCCGTCCGTAATCTACTGGCCGGTAGTTTAGGGTCGGCGTTAAATGGGCGCGTTCAGTTTAAGCCTGTAAATTGAACGTATGACCCCAACCAAGAAGCCTGCCCTGCACCGCGCCCTCGGTATCTCCAAGGAGATTGAAGACGCGGCGTGGTTTGTGCTGGGCCCGGGGTTGCTCGGCAAGGCGTCCCCCCTGGACGGCCGCACCAAAACGTGGTCCGTCCAGGCTGCCGCGGAGTTGCTGGAACGCCTCGAACGGGGCGTTCCAGATCCCAAGGCGCCGATGATGACCAACCTGCGCCAGAACCTGGAAGACGCCACCCGCGGGGCGAAGCAACTGGCCGTGGAGCTACTCTTCCTCCAGTCCCTGCCGCTGGCCCACGAGGTCAAGTCGCTGAAGGTCAAGCGGGCCCGCGTCGCCGAGGCGGCATCCTGGCTGGAGCCTGCGCTGGAGCTCCCCGACGAGCTCTACGCGGGCATGACGGACCACGGCGTGATCCGGGACCGCACCGCGGAATTCAACTGGACCATCTGGGACCACCTGAAATGGCTCTGCCGCTTCGTGCAGCACGTCGCACAGCGGCCGGCCCACGTCGTCCAGGCCGCGGTCAAGGATCCGCTGGCCTTCCACCGGTTGGTCGCCGGCACCCCGGATGACCAGCCGGCCATCCGCCGTAGCATTGAGTTCCTGGTCTGGCCCAGCTATTTCGAACCCGTGGTGGCCGATGTCGAACGGCAGGAGATCCGCGACGCTTTCGCTTCCCTCGTGGGCGGGGCCAAGGGGGACAGTGACGAGGACATTTCGGCGGACATCCACCGGATCCGCCTGCACCTGGACCAGCAGGCCGGGCAGCGGATCGACTGGTACTCACGCCAGCTGGTGAGCCAGTGGCGGAAGGTCGGCGACCCCGGCCGCCGCGCCTGGCTCCTGCGCACCCACCACGACAACGCCGAGCTGCTGGGGGAGTGGCGGGACGAGGAAGCGGTGACGCTCGACGTCGAACACCTCCGCCTGCTGGACCCCGGCGTCACCGCGGGGCTGGTCCAGAACGCCGTTGACGAGGACTACAAGCACCTCGGCTACGTGGAGCGTGAGGACACCAAGACCGCAGTCTTCGCCTTCCTGACCGTCATGAAGCCGGGTGACCTTGCGCTCTACCAGAGCTCGGGCAAGGTACGGATCGGCGTGGTCCTCGGCGAACCGGAGCATGCCAAAGACAACCGCCAGCTCCGCCGCAAGGTCCGCTGGTTCGATGAGGAACACGACGCCACCGGCCTGCCCCGCCACGTGCAGCGCCAGCTGACCACCTCCGGCAACATCGTGGACATCACCCGCGTGATCCAGGCGCTCGAGGCGCTGCTGCCGGCTGAAGCGGAAGCCGAGGACGGCGACGGCGCCGCGCCGGATGCCGCCGTCGAACCGGCCTGTGACGGGTTCCGGCCGCTGACGCCGGAGTTCGCCGCGTCCCTGCACATGGACCTGGAGCCGCTGCAGGAAATCGCCGAACTCCTCGAGGAGAACCGGCAGCTGGTGCTCTACGGTCCGCCGGGAACCGGCAAGACGTACCTCGCCAAACACCTCGCCGCCGAGCTCGCCGGCGACACCACGGACGAGCGGGTCAAGCTGGTCCAGTTCCACCCGTCGTACGCCTATGAGGATTTCTTCGAGGGCTTCCGCCCGGACAAGACGGACGAGGGACAGGTCTCCTTCAAGCTCGTGGCGGGACCGCTGCGCCGGCTCGCCGAGGAAGCGGCGAAGCCCGGGAACGAGAGCAAACCGTACTTCCTGATCATCGACGAGATGAACCGCGCCAACCTCGCCAAGGTGTTCGGCGAGCTGTACTTCCTGCTCGAATACCGCGACGACCGCATCTACCTGCAATACAGCCCCAACGAGCCCTTCACCCTGCCGGACAACCTTTACATCATCGGCACCATGAACACCGCGGACCGCTCCATCGCGATGATGGACGCGGCCATCCGGCGGCGCTTCTCCTTCATCGAGCTGCACCCGAAGACGGAACCCGTGAGGGGCTCGCTGCTGCGCTTCCTCCAGGCCCGCGACCTGGACACGACGCCGGCCCTGCTGCTTGACGCTTTGAACGACGCGATCGACGAATGGGACCGCGACCTCATGATCGGGCCCTCCTACTTCATGAAGAAGTCCGCGCAGACGCCCAAGGGCCTGCGCAGGATCTGGAAATACGAGCTCATGCCGCTGCTGGAAGAGCACTATCACGGGCAGCTCAACCGCGCCCAGCTCGAGGAACGGTTCGGACTGGAACAACTCCTGGGCCGCCTGGCGCATGCCTAGGCTGGCCGGGGACGCCGTAGCGCTGGACCGCAGTTCGTCGGACCGCAATGCCTCTGACCACTGGGTTTCATCAGAAGGCGGTCCGGCCGGGCGCGGTTCATCAGGTCGTGGTTCATCCGGACGTGGTTCATCCGGACGCGGTGCGGCGGAGGCCTGCCGGCACATTGTCCTCGACGAACTCTCCGTCGGCGTCGTGGAGCGGCTTGATCCGGCCACTGCCGCCTACGTCAACGCCAGCGGCCTGGCGAAGGCCTCGCCGATGGGCATGGGCCTGTACCGGGTCGAACCGGTGGGGACCGTCGGCTCGGTGCGCACTCCCGCCGTGCAGCTGGAGGTGCGACCGAAAGGTCGGCTCGGTCTGAGCCGTTTGCTGTTCCTCCTCGGCTACGCGGGGGACCAAGGGTTCCGGGACGATTCTGTCGCCGCGGTGGAGCACACCGACCTTTGGAGCGCCCTGGCCGAATCCTTGGCGCAGCTCGCTGACCGGGCGCTGAGCCGCGGCGTGCTGCAGGGGTATCTCATGGTGGAAGAATCCCTCCGGACCGTCAAGGGCCGGATCCGGATGTCGGACCAGATTTCCCGCCGGCCCGGCATGCTGGTTCCGCTGGAAGTCTCCTACGACGAGTTCACCGAGGACATCGCGGAGAACCGGATTCTGCGCGCCGCACTGGAACGGATGTCCCAGGTGCCGCGGGTTCGGCCGGAAGTCCTGAGCCGCCTGCGCCAGCTCAAGGGAAAGCTCGACGCCGTGACGCGCCTTCAGTCCGGCGCGCCGCTGCCGCAGTGGCGGCCCAGCCGGATGAACACCCGTTACCACGCCGCTCTTCGGCTCGCCGAACTGATCCTGCGGAACGCGTCGGCGGAGGCCGGCGACGGCAAGCAGCAGTCGGCGTCGTTCGTGGTGGACATGGCAAAGGTGTTCGAGGACTTCGTGGGAACAGCCCTGCGCGAAGCCATGGCCGCCTACCCCGGAGAAATGCGGTTGCGCTACAACGCCCTGCTGAACGAGGCCGTCCGCGACTCGGACCGCATTGTGGTGCAGCCCGGTGCCGTCCACTTCCTCGGCGGCCGGCCCGTGATGGTGTACGACGCCAAGTACAAGGCCGCGGCCGACGTCGGCGCGTCCCTTTCGGGCGACCACTACCGGATGCTGGCCTACTGCACATCCTTGCGGGTGCCGACGGCGTGGATCGTTTACCCGGGAGCCGGGGAAATCAAGCTGCGCCGAATTCTCAATACCGACATCGACATTGTCGAGTTCCCGCTGGATCTGTCGCTACCGCCGTCGGAAATCCTGGCCGCCGTGGCAGATCTTGCCCAGCAGTCGTGGGGCGAAGTGCTCCGGCAGGCCAGTATCGACAGGTCCGCCGGCTAGGCGGATTCCTGCTGGTCGGCCACTGTCCGCAAATGTTCCAGGAGCGCCTTTTCCGGCTGGCCCGGGTTGTTGGCGACGTGCCACTGGAGTTTCTCCCGCACGTCAGCTTCTTCCGGGTTGGTGCCAGCCAGAACCTCATCAATGATCGAGGCCGCCTGCCGGCGCAGCGGCTCCAGATCCGGGTTCGCTCCGCGGAGCGGGCGGGGCCGGAAGCCGTGGAGCCTCGTGTGGCCGAGGCGACGGAACGGCAGAACTGTGGGGTCTGAATCTGTGGCGCTGGAATCTGTGGGACTGGAATCTGTTGGCGCAGCAGCCGTTTCGGGCTGGTCGTTGGACATCAGCAAGTGCGGCATCGTGCGCTCTCCCGTGTTTGCAGTACGCGTTGGTACTGACCGAATAATGCCTATCGCCCCCGGAGTCGAATATTAGCTGAGGTCGTTCAGCCTGCACCGGAGGTGGGCCGCGCGACACGCGGGGCGTTGCTGCTCAGCGAAGGTCCTCAGGAGGGTTAGTCCCGGGCCGGGTTGTGCAGGAAAGGACTGTGGAGGGGAGGGCCCTGGAGGAAGGCATCGAGGCGGAGCTCCAACGCCGATCGGTCCTTCAGTTCGCACTCCCACACGGTGAGGACTTCCCAGCCATCGAGTTCGAGCTGAAGCCGCTGGGCGGCGTCGCGGTTCCGGGTGCGGGTGCGCTTGGTTTCCCAGAACTCGGCGTTGCCCTGGGGTGCGTGCTGGCCCACACGGCAGTCGTGGAAATGCCAGAAGCAGCCGTTGACGAAGATGACTTTGCGGCGGCCGGCGAAGACGAGATCGGGGGTGCCCGGGAGTTTGCCGCCGCTCGCGGTGCCGTGCAGGCGATAGCGGTATCCCTTCGCGTGCAGCAGCCTGCGGACCAGCATTTCCGGCTTGGTGTTCTTGCCCCGGATCCTGGACATGTTCCAGCTGCGCCGCTCCGGAGTCAGCTTGTCCGCCATTGTTTAAGTCTAGACGGGTGCCAAGTCCTGGCGCCGGGCAGCAGCCGCCGGGCAACAGCCTCGGGGCGCGGGTCTGAAGCGGACGGGGGGCGGCGGGCCGGGGAACTGCGGGCGGTAGTCGCCGTCGGGCGTTAGATTTCCCGCTCCGGGTGTTCGCCGAACTGGAAGTGGCGTCCGCTGAGCGACGTCGGCGTGATTTCGACGTAGAAGTCCTTCAACGTCGGAACCCACGGTTTCAGTCCGAGGGCCTCGGCGTCGGCGATGTCCGCCGATTGGTCGAGCACGCGCGCAGTGCCCCGCAGGACTACTGACCATGCTTCCTCGGACAGGATCCCGTCGGTTTCGAAGAGCACCTTCGAGTTGATGGTGAGCTCGGCCAGTTTGTTTCCCGGGGCGGTGCGGAGGAACAGTTTCCGGCCGTTGGCCGCGTAGTTCACGGGGAAAATGTCGGGTTCTCCGGCCACGGTGACCACGAGCCTGCCGTGCTTTGTAGCCTCAATCAATGTCCAGGCTTGGTCGTCGTCCAGTGTGAGGATCGGATTGCCGTCTTCGTGTTCGAACATCATGGGTTCATTGTTCTGAATTGGGCGGTCGCTGGCTAGGGGCTAAAGGACTGCCGGGGTGTTCTGCCGGGGTGTTCTGCTGGTCCGACAGGCGGGCACATGCTGCCTGTGGATAATTTTGACCGGCAAAATGTGATCTCAGTTACCCTTAAGCCACAAATTGGCTTCAATCGTCTTGATTTTCTATCGGGGGAGTAGCTGACCATGACATCTCGCACTTCGCTTTCCGGTCCCTGGCGAGCCGGTGCGGTCGCTTGGGTGTCGATCTCCCTGATGTCGGCCACAGCGTGCAGCGGGGGTGGAACGCCGCCTCCCGGATCTCCACCTGCTGCTTCGCAGAGTCCCTCAGGGCCGGCCACCCCGAGCGCAACTCCCACACCTACTGCCAGCTACAAGCCCGCCGACGCGACCGGCAAGGCGCAGAACGTGCCAGTACCCGAGTTGCCGGAAGCTGCGAAGGCGGAGACGAAGGAAGGCGCGATGGCCTTCGCCAGCTATTGGTTCGGCCTTCTCAGTTACGGGTATGAATCAGGCGAGTTGAAGACTCTAGAGACTGTGACCTCATCGGCATGTGAAGCATGCGAAAAGGCCAAAAGTGTTATTCAAGCATGGCATTCGGAAGGGCGCTGGCTCGTGGGAGGAAAAATATCAACTCCTTCCATAAGTACAGAGTTCACCAAGAGCGCTGAGGCCACGTACCAAGTTGTGGTTCAGGCCCATCAGACGCCACTAACGTATGTGCGGGCCGACGGCACTATCGCTCGCCGTGATCCGCAACCTGATGACACCGGAAATTTGCTGTTTGTAGCCTTCAAGAACGGCGCCTGGAGCCTTGTCGATGTCGGCAGAATCGTGGCGTGAGGAATGCGACTGTCCAGGATGTCGCGAATCGCGCAAATGCTGTTGGTCGTGTCGGCTTTGGTCGCAGCAATGGGGGTCAACGCGGCGCGTGCGGATGATCCAGACATCTTCGGAGATTGGCATCCAGACAGTGTCAAGGTCAACGGATGGGCGTGGGACAGTTCTTTGAAAACGTTTGTTCGCAATAAACCCGGATCTGTATCTGCCGACCCCTTCCAGTACAAATACGAACTCCAATGCCATTTGGGCGGAGGCGACTTTGACGCCGACTGTCTCGCCGCAGCGGTGGACTGTTCGAACGGTCCAGACGGAAAGGCCGGCATTCCCGTTATCTGGCTGAAAGCGCCGGCCGGCGTACCAAACCCGACATGGTCATTTCACTCCGGCCCGACGTGCCTCTTCGATCCCCGGCCGGCGGACTTGCTGCCCCGAATTGCCGCAATGATCCAGAGGGAGTTCCAGCGGCTTCCGATAACTGCGGGACTGTCTACGGCCCAACCCAGCCCCAACACGCTCCGGGGCGCCGAGACCAATTTCTTCGCCAGCGCCGCAGATCAGCAGTTCGACATCACAATCCTGGCCCAGGCCGTCCACGTCACCGCTAAGCCGGTCCAGTACTCCTGGAGCTATGGCGACGGCACCTCGCTCGGCCCGCAAGCGGTGGCCGGCGGACCGCTTCCGCAGGATCGCTGGGGCGAGAAGACCCTGACGAGTCACGTGTACACCCAGACCGGCGACTTCCCGGTGGTTTTGACGACGCATTTCCAGGGAACCTACTCCGTCAATGGCGGACCGCCGCTGCCCATCCCCGGCCAAGGGCAATTCAGCTCGCCACCGCAGACCGTCAGTGTCTGGCGGACGATCACCAGGAACTACGCAGACACGTGCCTGCAGAATCCCCAAGGCCAAGGCTGCCCCGGGGTCGCCCCGCCGCCTCCCTAGTCCGTGACTAGGCTCGCAATTCCCGGTCCATCCGTTCCATCCGGGCATTCACGAGCTGGCAACGCGGGTCGTCCGGCCCCAATAGCGCAGCCACGGCAGCCGCAGTCGCCGTATCGAAGGACCCCATGTCGCTGGTGCACCACTGCAGCATCAGCCGGGCATCACCGCTTGACCGGACGGAAGCTCCCACGGCTGTGTTGAGCTCGTCGCGCATGAACCCGATCGCCAGATTGACCGAACGGGTGAGCAGTTTTGACGGGTACGCCGCGAACGCCTCGGCAACCCGACCGTCCCGCAGATGACCGGCCACAACGGAAGCGTCGGTCACGACGTTGAGGGTTGAAGAGAATCGGTAGGGGTTCGCTTCCAGGACATCGCCCAGAACGGCGCGGATCCGGTGGATCTCGGTCCGGATCGCCGCACCGGTGCCCGCATCGCCATGGATCTCGTACGCCAATTCTTCGGCACTCCAGCCCTGATCACGCGAGGCCATCAGGGCCAGGATCTCGGCGCGGCGCACAGTCAGCGGACGGCTGATACCGCCGTCGACTGCCGCGGATGGCGCGTCCCCCAAGAGCCGCACCACGAGCTGGGGCCGAGCGCCGCCGTCGCGCACTGCCCGCTCACCACCCGGGGACCGCTGCCCCGAACGCCCGACGCCGCCGTCGGGAAAAGGTGCCGATTTCAGCAGCTCCTCCGCGAGCCGCACACCACAGCGCACCAGCCGCAGGCTGTCCGGCGTGACCGATTCGAACGGGCCAGAGACGTCCAGGACGCCGACGATGTCGCCGGTCAAAGGGTCGCGAATGGGGGATGCGGTGCAAGCCCAGTCATGGTGGGTCCGCACGAGGTGCTCGGCCGAGAAAAGTTGCGCCGGCGCACCCGTCACCAAGGCCTCGCTGATGGCGTTGGTGCCCACCCCTGATTCGGACCAGTCGGCGCCCTCCACGAACTCCAGCGAGTCCGCGAGCCGCAGGGCCTGCTTGCTGCCGACGCGCCACAGCACTTCGCCCTCGTGGTCGGTGACGATCAGCAGATGGCGTCCGGTCACGGTCTCATCGGCCAGAAGCTGTGACAACGCAGGCATCACCGCAGCCAGCCGATGGCCGGCGCTGAGGGATCGCGCCTCGGAAACTTCATGCCGGTGCAGGGGCCGGTGCTGGTCCGGATTGATGCCCAGCGCCAGGGAACGTTGCCAGGACTTAATAAGCGACGGCGAGAGGTGCGGATCCGGAGTGCCCGAAATCGTGGTCTCGTGCGCCGCCCGGAGTATTCGGGCGTATTCCGCCGGTGCAGAAAACCTGAGGTCCGAGGGATGCGTGATGGGGCCGTTGCCCTGCCGCATGCTCATTCTCTCAACTCGCCCTCGAATCGTCGCACCCGGCTGGGTCCCTGCCGCCGTCGGCCAACCTGCGCGCCCGCCGACAGCTTGAGAGCTCCGTGTAACCCGATTGTAACCCCCTGCGGCTTCTACTTGTGATGCGGGTCACTGCATGGTCTACACGCCACGCAACGGGAGCGGCCCCCTGTCAGCAATGGAAAGAGGAATCATGCCTGAGACACCAAACGGCGTCGTCGGGGCGTGGCTGGCGCAGTTCGATGAGGCACTGCGCAGCCACAACACTGACGCCGCACTGGAACTTTTCGACGACGACTCGTACTGGCGTGACTTCGTCTCCTTCACCTGGAACCTCAAGACGTTTGAGGGCAAAGAGGACATCCGGCGCATGCTCGAGGCGACCCTGGACGACGTGCGGCCCAGCAACTGGACCCTCGCCGAGGACGCCACCGGGGACGCCGCCAATGCCGAGGCCTGGGTGAACTTCGAGACCGCCCAGGCCCGGGGCTACGCCCATCTGCGCCTCCGGAATGGCAAATGCTGGACCATGCTCACCACCATGCAGGAACTGAAGGGCTTTGAGGAAAAGAAGGGCCCCAACCGGGACAAGGGGGTCGCCCACGAGATCACCAAAGGCCGCAAATCCTGGCTGGAACTGAAGGAGGAACAGGAGGCGAGGCTCGGCTACGAAGACCAGCCCTACACCGTCATCATCGGCGGCGGCCAGGGCGGGATCGGGCTGGGCGCGCGGCTGCGGAGGCTCGGAGTGCCCACCATCATCATCGAAAAGAATGAGCGCGCGGGTGACTCCTGGCGTAACCGCTACAAGTCCCTCCACCTGCACGATCCGGTCTGGTACGACCACCTGCCCTACATGAAGTTCCCCGACGACTGGCCGGTTTTCGCGGCCAAGGACAAGATCGGCGACTGGCTGGAAAACTACACACGGATCATGGAACTGAACTACTGGTCCAAAACCGAGTGCACCAATGCCCGCTTCGACGAAACGTCCCAGGAGTGGGTGGTGGAGGTGATGCGCGACGGCGAACCGGTCACCCTGCGCCCGAAGCAGCTCGTCTTCGCCCTGGGTGTATCGGGGTACCCGAGCGTCCCCACGTTCGACGGCGCCGAGTCCTTCCTGGGGGAGCAGTACCACTCGTCCAAGCACCCGGGCGGTGGCGACTGGACCGGCAAGAAAGCCGTGGTCATCGGCTCCAACAATTCGGCCCACGATATCTGCGCCGACCTTTGGGAACACGGCGCGGACGTCACCATGGTCCAGCGGTCCTCGACGCATATTGCCCGCAGCGAATCCCTCATGGACCTGGCTCTCGGCGGGCTGTACTCCGAAGAGGCGCTGGCCAACGGCGTCACCACGGAGAAAGCCGACCTGCTGTTTGCCTCCTTGCCGTACCGGATTCTGCCCGAAGCCCAGATCCCGGTTTATGCGGAGATGGCCCGCCGGGACGCGGAGTTCTACTCCCAGCTCGAGGCTGCCGGCTTTGACCTGGACTTCGGCGTTGACGGCTCCGGCTTGTTCCTGAAGTACCTGAGGCGCGGCTCCGGCTACTACATCGACGTCGGCGCCTCGCAGCTGATCATCGACGGCCGGGTCAAGCTGGCCAATGGCCAGGTCAGCAAGATCACCGGCAACTCCGTCGTCATGGCCAACGGAACGGAGCTGGATGCCGACGTCATTATTTACGCCACCGGGTATGGATCGATGAACGGCTGGCTGGCTGATCTGGTCTCGCCCGAGGTGGCGGACGCCGTCGGCAAGTGCTGGGGGTTCGGATCGGATACGCCGAAGGATCCGGGGCCGTGGGAGGGGGAACTGCGCAACATGTGGAAGCCCACCAACGTGGAGAACCTGTGGATCCACGGCGGCAATCTGCACCAGAGCCGGCACTATTCGAACTATCTTGCCCTGCAGCTCAAGGCCAGGATGGAAGGACTGCCGACGCCGGTCTTCGAGCTGCAGCCCACGCATCACGCGCGCTAACCGCACGCGCTGACTCACGGGGTCGTGACAATCTCAGGCACGGCCACCAGACTGGGGCTACGGCCCCGCTGTGAAAATCCAACTTTTATTCCGTGGATGCGCCTGACCGGGCGCATCCACGGTCCTGGACTGCGAAGGTGAAACACCATGAAAGCAGCACGATTCCACGCCCGCGAGGATCTCCGGATCGAAGACATTCAAGAACCGGAGCTGCGTCCGGGAACGGTGAAGATCGCCGTGGCCTGGTGCGGTATCTGCGGCACCGACCTCCATGAATTCCTCGAAGGACCCATTTTCACCCCGCCGCCCGGCCACCCCCACGTACTTACCCACGAGGCCGCCCCGGTCACCCTGGGGCACGAGTTCTCCGGCACCGTCGAGGAGCTGGGGGAAGGCGTCAGCGGTCTGGCCGTCGGAGACAACGTCGTCGTGGAGCCGTACTACGTCTGCAATGAATGCGGTCCCTGCCTCAGCGGCCACTACAACCTGTGCACCAAGTTGGGCTTCATCGGCCTGGCGGGCGGCGGTGGCGGCTTGAGCGAGAAGATCGTCGTCGACACCCGGTGGGTGCACCCTGTCGGCGACATCCCCCTGGACGAGGCCGCACTGATCGAACCCCTTGCGGTGGCGTATCACGCCGTCGGCCGGAGCGGCGTCAAAGCCGGGGACGTCGCCGTCGTCGGGGGTGCCGGACCCATCGGCCTGCTGACCGCCGCGGTCCTCAAAGGCATCGGCGTCACCACGATCGTTACCGAGCTGTCTGCCGCCCGTAAAGACAAGGCGACTTCGTCCGGGGTCGCGGATCACGTGCTCGATCCGAGTGCCGAGGACGTCAAGGCGCGCGTGCTGGAACTGACCGACGGTGCGGGGGCCGATGCGGCGTTTGAATGTGCCGGTGTGAATGCGGTGCTGGACACGATGCTCGACGTCGTGAGGCCCGCCGGCGTCGTCGTCAACGTCTCGATCTGGGGGCACCCGGCCACGGTCGACATGCAGAAAGTAGTGCTGAAGGAAATTGACCTGCGCGGCACCATCGCCTACTGCGGCGACCACGAAGCCGCGATCAAGCTCGTCCAGGAAGGCAAAGTCGACCTGAAACCCTTCATCACGGGGCGGATCGCCTTGGACGACTTGGTGGACAAGGGGTTCGACACGCTGATCAACCACAACGACACCGCGGTGAAGATCATCGTCCACCCGTAGTGATCCGAGTCTCACCAGGGAATAGTTGCAGACGCCTCGCAGTTGCCGCCAGTGAACCCATTCACTGCGAAAGGAATTGCGCATGCTGTTTTCCCCGATGACCCTCGGCGAGCTGGAACTGCCCAACCGGCTCGTCATGGCGCCGCTGACCCGGCTCCGTTCCGGCCAGGAAGGTATCCCGGGGCCCCTGGTTGCCGAGCACTACCGCCAGCGCGCCTCACTGGGCCTGATCGTCAGCGAGGGCACCTATCCGAGCCCGGCCGGGCGCTCGTACCCGGGCCAGCCCGGCATCGTCACCCCGGACCAGATTGCCGGCTGGAAGAAGGTCACGGACGCCGTTCACGCCGAAGGCGGCCGGATCTTCGCGCAGATCATGCACGGTGGCCGGGTTTCGCACGAGGACATCACCGGCGGCCACCAGGTGGTTGCGCCGAGCGCCATCGCCGTCGAGGCGGAGACCCGCACGCCCAAGGGCAAGCAGGCGCACCCCGTGCCGCACGCCCTGACCACCGACGAACTGCCCGGCGTCCTGCAGGAAATTGTCCAGGGCTCACGGAACGCGATCGAGGCAGGGTTCGACGGCGTGGAGCTGCACTCTGCCAACGGTTACCTGCTGCACGAATTCCTGGCGCCGTCGTCGAACCAGCGTGACGATATCTACGGCGGCACGCCCGAGAACCGGGCGCGCTTCGTGATCGAAGTTGTGCAGGCCGTGGTGGAGGCCGTGGGCGCCGAACGCGTCGGCATCAGGATCTCGCCGGAGCACAACGTCCAAGGTGTCACCGAACTGGACGCCGCAGATGTTCGCGAGACGTACCGCCTGCTGGTGGATGCTATTGCGCCGCTGAACCTGGCCTACCTGAGCATCCTGCACAAGGATCCCACCGGCGAACTGGTCCAGGACCTGCGTTCACGCTTCAACGGCGCCTTCCTCGTCAATACCGGATTCGGCGTCATCACCACCCGGGATGAGGCCATCTCGCTGGTTGCCGACGGGCACGCTGACGCCGTCGTCGTCGGACGCCCGGCCATCGCAAACCCGGACCTCGCCCGCCGCTGGCGCGAAGGCCTGCCGGTCAACGAGCCAAACGCATCCACGTTCTACGCCGACGGCGCCGAGGGCTACACCGACTACCCGGCCTACCAGAACTAGGGCCAACGGCGGTGCGGTAACCGACGCGGAGCCGTGCAGCGCACGCTCGGTTGGACATGCTCAGCCGCAGCCACGATCAGTGGGCAGAATGCCATTCTGCCCACTGATCGCATTTAACAATGAGCATGTCCCCCGCCGGGCAGGTCCGAGATTGAACATGCTCCGTGGTGACATGTGTGGCTGGACATGCCCCATTCCGCGTTCCCAGACCACCGGACGTGTCCCATTCCGCGTTCCCAGACCACCGGACATGCCCGGTCGCCGCCACGGCCAGTGGGCAGAAAGCCATTCTGCCCACTGGTCGCGCTTAACAATGAGCATGTCCCTCGTTGGTTGGGCCCAAGGCTGGACATGTCCCTCGCTGGCGTGTGCGGGTGGGCATGTCCCGTCCTGCACATCGGGGCACCGGGACATGTTCCCCCGACGAATTGGCCACTGGACATGTCCCGTGGCTGGCGCCGGGACTGGGCATGTCCCCCGTGGGCTTAGGACGCGGAGCGAGGGGCATGTCCAGCGGTGGGGGCGGCAAATGGGCATGTCCCGGAGGGGGCCTCGCCGTGCCTGGTCCTATAGGATCTGAAGATGCAATTAGCTTCCACCGGCAGCCATTCTGAGGGGCGCCCCGCCGGCCGCCCCGTCAGCCGGCAGGTCCTGGCGGACCACGTCTATGAGGAACTTCTGGCGTCGCTGATGGATGGCCGGCTGGAACCCGGAACCGCGGTCAGCATCGACGGGACCGCCCGGGAACTCGACGTCTCGCCCACCCCCGTGCGGGAGGCGCTCGCCAGGCTGGAACACACCGGGATGGTGCGCCGCGTGGCCCTCAAGGGCTACCGGGTTGCTCCGGTGTTCACCCGGGAAGACTTCGCCGAGCTTATGGAAGCCCGGCTCGCGATCGAACCTGTGAACGCCCGCCTGGCGTGTGCCCGGCTGACCACCGGCCACCTGGCCGAATTGGAACGGGCAGTCGCCGATCTCAAGGACGCTCCGCGCGGGCCCTCCTTTGCCGAGTTCCGCGGCTACCTCGAGGCCGACGAGCGGTTCCACCGGCTGATCGCGGAGCAGACGGGCAACCAGTTCATGGTGGCCGCCTACGCCGCCCTCGGCGGGCAGATTCAGCGCTTCCGCCTGTTCGGGGGAGTGGGGATCACCGACGCCGACCACGCGATCGCCGAACATCAGGCCGTCCTGGATGCCTTGGCGACGGGCGACCCGGAGAAGGCCGCAGCCGCAATGGCCGAGCACGTGCAAAAGGTGCGCGGCCGCGCCATCGCGGACGCTCCCGCGGAATAAGCCTCGCTTCCCAGGCTGACGCACGCGGGTCCAACACCGCGTAACAGTGCGCCGCACACGGCTTCTGCGCCCTCTTTTTGTGACACCCTTCACAGCTGATCGAAGACCCTATAGGATCTTCGATTGTGACGGCTACGGTGCCGGCATGGGGAGTCACAAGGGAGTGAAGAGTGCAAACAGAAACTTTGGCCGCAGGGCCCAAGGAGTCCGCAACACGCCGCACCATCAAGAATCTGCGGTGGTGGATTCTCGGCTGGGCGCTGGCCGCCGGCATCATCAACTACATGGACCGCAGCGCGATCTCCATCGCCGCGCCGCAACTGATCAAAGACTTCGGCATGACCCGGACGGACATTGGCCTCCTGGGCACCGTGTTCTCCTGGACCTACGCTTTTGCCCAGCTGCCCGCTGGCTGGCTCGTGGACAAGCTGGGCGCCCGACGGATGTACTTCCTCGCAATCGCGGGCTGGAGCATCGCGACTGCGCTGATGGCCGTCGGCACCAAGATGTGGCAGTTCGTCACCTTCCGCTTCCTGCTCGGCATCACCGAGGCCCCCAACGGGCCGGCGTCGGCAAAGCTCACCGCCGACTGGTTCCCCCGGGCTGAGCGCGGACAGGCCACCGCCATCTGGGACAGCGGTTCCAAGTGGGGACCCGCCATCGCGCCGCCCGTCCTGACCGCCATCATGCTCGCGTTCGGCTGGCAGGCCATCTTCCTCTTCCTCGGCGTCGCAGGCGTCGTGCTGGCATTGGCCTTCTTCCTTTACTACCGCGCTCCCGAAGAGCACAAGCGCATCAGCGCGAAGGAACTGGATTACATCGAAAGCCAGCGCACCACCCAGCTCCTGACTGCCAAGAAGGTTTCGTGGCTCGGACTCTTTAAGCACCGCCAGATCTGGGGCATGATGGCCGGATTCTTCTGCGTCATTTGGATCTGGAACATCTTCATCGTCTTCCTGCCGCTCTACCTGCAGGAAGAACGCGGTGCCAGCATCGCCAGCTCCGGCTGGCTTGCGGCTGTCCCGTACCTCGGCGCAGCCATCCTCGGCATCACCGGCGGCTGGGTCATGACGCGCTACTCGAAGAAGGCCGGCCGCGATCCGCTGCTGGCAAAGCGCCACGTGATGTCCGTTGCGGCGGTTGCCGCCGGCATCCTGATCTGCCTCATTCCGTTCGTGGATTCCCTCCCGCTCGCCATCGCTGTCATGACCGTGGCGCTGGGCTTCGTTGCCACCATGCAGGCGGCCGCGTGGGCCATGCCCGGCGACATCGTGGACAACTCACAGGTGGCCTCCGTCGGTGCCATCCAGAACTTCGGCGGCTACTTCGGCGGCGCCTTTGCCCCGCTGCTGACCGGTGTGATCGCCGATGCCACCGGCTCCTACGCGCCGTCGTTCGTGATCGGCGGCGTCATCGCCGCCCTGGCCGCCGTGGCGTACACCGTGCTGGTCCGCGAACCCATCAAGGACAAGACCGCAGCAGCGCAGACAGAAAGCCGAACCGACGCATGAGCACAGCAACAAATGCATTGACGACGACGGCGGTCGCCACCACGGCGGCCGCCCCGGCGGCGGGAACCACCACCGCGGGCACCGCCCGCTCGCCGTTCACCGTGGCCGTCACGGCCGACGCCGCGCGGCCGGACGGAAGCTCCATTCACGGGGATCTGGGGCTGCAGCGGCTCAGCGAGCATGGCATCAGCTGGAGCGTCCTGCCCAGTTACACAGACCCGGTTCCGCTGGCCGACCTCGCCGGGGTCCAGGCCGTGTTGTCTCTGGGGCACATCGCCTTCGATTCCCGCACCGTGGACCAGGCCCCGGACCTGAGGCTGATTGCCCGGTTCGGGGCCGGCTACGAAACCATCGACTTGGACGCCTGCACCCGCGCCGGCATCGTTGTCACCAACACCCCGGATGCCATCCGGCGGCCGTTGGCGGTGGCGGGACTGACGCTGCTCCTGGCGCTCTCGCACAAGCTCCTGGCCAAGGACAGGCTGACCCGGACCTCTGACTGGGCGCAGCGCGAGCACTACCGCGGCGCGCCGCTGGTGGGCCAGACGGTCGGCATCGTGGGCTTCGGCAGTGTGGGCGCTGAGCTCGCCCGCCTCCTGGCCCCGCTCGGGGTGAAAGTCGTGGGCAACAACCGCAGCGGCCGCCACGCGGAGTCCGCCGGACTCGGCGTCGAACTGCTGGGCCTGAATGAGCTCCTGGAGCGCTCGGATTACGTTGTGCTCTGCGCTGCGCTGACACCGGCGACCGAAAAACTGATCGGCGCGGCCGCGTTGGCGCGGATGAAGCCAAGCGCCTACCTGATCAATATCGGCCGCGGAAAGCTCGTGGACACGGATGCCCTCCGGGACGCCCTGCGGGAGGCCCGGATCGCCGGCGCCGGCCTGGACGTCTTTGAGCCGGAACCCCTGCTTCCCGACGACGAGCTCCTGACCTTGGACAACGTGGTGCTTTCCCCGCATTCCCTGTGCTGGACCGAGGACTTCACGCGGGACGTCGCGGCGAGCGCCATTGGGTCGATCCTGGCGGTCGCGGCAGGGGAGCGCCCTGCCAACGTCCTGAATCCGGAGGTCTTCGCGACAGCGGCCTTCGCCGCGAAGCGCTCGTAACCCGGGGGTGTGACCTTGACAACATCCCCTTAGATAGTAAATCCTATAGGAAACAGGATTCCACGAAGGAGTGAACCCATGGCCTATACAGCCGAAAACTGGCCCATCACCGCAGCGCTCCTGCAGTTCCCGGGGACCGACGCGCAGGGCAACCACATCAACGACGCCGACGCCTCCGCCTGGGCCGAGGTCCTCACCGAGGTCAAGGACGCCGGCTTTGCCAATGCCGACCTCACGGACAGCTGGGTCCGCCCCGGTGACCTGAGCTCGGCGCGGCTCGCCGAGTTCAAGCAGACCGCGGACAACGTCGGCATCGGCATCCCCGTCATCTCGGCCATCCGCCGCAGCGTGATCGAGGAAGGCAACTGGGAAGCGAACCTGGCGTACAGCCACCGCACCATCGACGCCGCCGCCGAGCTGGGCTGCGAGGTCGTCTCGTTCGGACTGCACCAGGCCATCACCGCCGAGCAGCAGAAGCAGCTCTGGTTCTGGACCGTCGAAGGGTACAAGGATCCGGCAGGGGACAAGGAAACGTGGGGCAAAGCTGTGAGCCGCCTGCGCGACCTCGGCCAGCACGCGGCCGAGGTCGGCGTCCTGCTCTCGCTTGAAATGTACGAGGACACGTACCTCGGCACCGCGGATTCTTCCGTTCAGCTGGTTCAGGACATCGGCCTGGCCAACGTCGGCATCAACCCGGACATCGGCAACCTCATCCGGCTGCACCGCCCGATCGAGGACTGGCGCGAGATGGTCGCCAAGACCCTCCCGTACTCCAACTACTGGCACATGAAGAACTACATCCGCGACGAGGACGTCGCCCGGGACACCTACGTGGCGATGCCGGCCCCGATGGAAAGCGGTCTCATCAACTACCGCGAGGCGTTCAAGACCGCGCTCTCCGTCGGCTTCCAGGGCATCCTGTGCACCGAGCACTACGGCGGCGACGGCCTCAGCGTCACGGCCAGCAACCAGGACTACCTCCGCCGCCAGGTCCTGCCGAAGACCGACGGCTACGCCCTCGGCGCGAGCCAGGTGGCCCAGGGCCGGCAGCTGCCGGCAGCCACGGCACTCGCCAGCGCCTGAAGCCAGCTTCTGAACTCAGCGCCTGACCCGGCGCTGACCGGGCGCCGACACCGGCGTGTAGTGCGGCCGTCAAGCCACTTGGGGGGCGGCCGCACCACCCACCTCTCTACCCACAGCATTAGTTCTCCAACACGGATTCAATGAGGAACCATGACCCAGATCTTCGACAATCCCGCTGATTTCGCGGATGAGGCACTGGACGGCTTCGTTGCGGCCAACCGCGGCTACGTGGCCCGAGTCGACGGCGGCGTCGTCCGCTCCACCGAAGTCCCCTCCGGGCAGGTGGCCCTGGTGGTCGGCGGCGGCTCCGGGCACTACCCGGCCTTCGCCGGCCTCGTCGGGCCCGGCCTGGCCACCGCCTCGGCCTGCGGCAACATGTTCGCCTCGCCCGCGGCCGGCCAGGTCTACCGCGTGGCCAAGGCCGCCAACGCCGGCGGCGGCGTGCTGCTGAGCTACGGCAACTATGCCGGCGACGTCCTGCACTTCGGTCAGGCCCAGCTGCGCCTCAACGCCGAAGGCATCGAAACCCGCACCGTCCTGGTCACCGACGACATCGCCAGCGCCCCGCTGGAGCAGATCGAGAAGCGCCGCGGCATCGCCGGGGACCTGACGGTCTTCAAGATCGCCGGCGCCGCCGCAGAGGCGGGACTGGGCCTGGACGACGTCGAACGGCTGGCCATCCGGACCAACTACCGCACCCGTTCCCTCGGCGTGGCCTTCGACGGCTGCACGCTGCCCGGCGCGGAGGCCCCGCTGTTCTCTGTCCCCGCGGGGCACATGTCCCTGGGCCTGGGCATCCACGGCGAACCGGGCATCTCCGACCACCCCATGCCCACCGCCTCCGAACTGGCCGAACTCCTGGTCAGCCGGCTCCTGGCCGACAAACCGGACGACGCCGGCACCCGCGTGGTCGCAATCGTCAACGGCCTCGGCACGGTCAAGTACGACGAACTCTTCCTGCTGTTCGGCAAGATCGAGAAGCTCCTCACCGCCGCCGGGCTCACCGTCGTCGAACCCGAATGCGGCGAGCTCGTCACGAGCCTGGACATGTCCGGGCTGTCCCTGACCCTGCTGTGGCTGGACGAGGAACTCGAGCAGTACTGGGCCGCCCCGGCCGACACCCCGGCGTTCCGCAAGGGAAACCTGGCACCCCGTGCCCGCCGCGAACTCGCGGGTCCGGACGCCGAAGAGACCGCCGACGTCGAACGGCCCACCGCTGCGGCGGCAGCCCTCGGCCGGCTGGCCGCCGACTTCCTCGGTCAGGCGCGGGACGTGGTGGTCGAGCATGAAGAAGAACTGGGCCGCCTGGACGCCGTCGCCGGCGACGGTGACCACGGGATCGGCATGCGCCGCGGCGTGGACGCGGCAGTCGCCGCGGCCGAACAGGCTGCCGCGAACGACGGCGGCGCCTCGCCGTCGCGGGTCCTGACCGCCGCGGGGGAGGCCTGGAGCGAACGCGCTGGCGGGACCTCGGGTGCGCTCTGGGGCTCGGCGATCATCGCGGCCGGACAGGCCCTGGGCAACCAGGACAGCTACAGCGGCGAGGACGCGGCCGCCGCGGTCACGGCCTTCGTGGATGCCATCACCGCGCTCGGCAAGGCCGAGCCGGGGGACAAGACCATGGTGGACGCCCTCTTGCCGTTCCAGGACGCGTTCCTCACCGCGTTCGACGCCAGCACACCAGTGGCCGGTTCCCTAGCCGCGGCGGCGGCCGCCGCCACAGCCGCCGCAGAACGGACCGCCGGGCTGCGTCCGCTCAAAGGCCGGGCCCGCCCGCTCGCCGAGAAGAGCCTCGGCCACCCCGACCCCGGAGCGGTGTCCTTCGCCCTCATCGCGACCCGGATATCCACCCACACCGACACCGCAGACACAGGATCCCGGCCCGGCACCCCCGAGCCGGCGGAACAAGGAGCACAAGCATGAGCACAGCAACAGGCTGGCGCGTGGTCATCGGCAACGATGAGGCCGGCGTCGAATACAAGAACGCGCTGAAGGCGCTCCTCGAAGCCGACCCCCGCGTGGCGTCCGTGCAGGACGTGGGAGTCGGCGCCAACGACTCCACCGCCTATCCGCACGTCGCCGTCGACGCCGCCCGCAAGATCGCCGACGGCGACGCCGACCGGGCGCTGCTGATCTGCGGCACCGGCCTGGGCGTGGCGATCGCGGCCAACAAGGTCCCTGGCATCCGCGCCGTCACGGCCCACGACAGCTACTCGGTGGAGCGGTCCGTCCTGAGCAACAACGCCCAGGTGCTCACGCTGGGGCAGCGCGTCATCGGGCTGGAACTGGCCAAGAAGCTCGTGGGCGAATGGCTGAGCCACCGCTTCGACGAAAACTCCTCCTCCGCCGCGAAGGTGGACGCCATCTGCTCGTACGAACCCGAATACACGAAGGCAGTCTGAACATGACCGAATCAACAGCAACCGCAGCCGCCATCAACGCCGCCCGCAAGATCGCCGTCGTCGGCTCCGGCTACATGGGTGGCGGGATCGCGCAGGTCCTGGCACTCGGTGGCGCCCGGGTGGCGCTCGCGGATGTGTCCGCGGAAGTGGCCCAGAAGAATTACGAGCGGCTCCTGGCCGAATCCGACGAATTCGTTGCCGCCGGGCTCTTCCCGGAAGGTGCCACCGCAATTCTGAAGGAAAACCTCTGGCCCGCCAAGGACATCGAGGAGGCCGTGGCGGACGCCGACTTCATCGAAGAAGCCGTCCCCGAGGTCATCGAGATCAAGCACCAGACCCTCGCCCGCATCAGCGCGGCCGCCCGCCCGGACGCCATCATCGGGTCCAACACGTCCACGATCTCCATCGCGGACCTGTCCGAGCCGGTCACCAACCCGGAACGCTTCCTGGGCGTGCACTTCTCCAACCCGTCCCCGTTCATCCCGGGCGTGGAGATCATCCCCCATGCCGGCACCTCGGCCGCCACGGTCGGCGCCGTCCGCGACCTCGTGCACGCGGCCAACAAGCAGACCGCCGTCGTCAAGGACGTCACCGGCTTCGTGCTCAACCGGCTCCAGTACGCGCTGTTCCACGAGGCCGCCCAGCTGGTGGAGCAGGAGATCGCGACCGCGGAGGACGTCGACACCCTGGTCCGCACCACCTTCGGCTTCCGGCTGCCGTTCTTCGGGCCCTTCGCCATAGCCGACATGGCCGGGCTGGACGTCTACAACTTCTGCTACAAGTCCCTCCAGACCGATTTCCCGGAACGGTTCGCGACGCCGAAGATCCTCACCGACCTGGTGGAGGCCGGAAAGCTGGGCACCAAGACCGGAGCCGGCTTCCTCAACGTCCCGGCGGAGCGCACGCCGGAACTGATCGCCTACCGGAACATGGCGTACGTGGCCATGCAGAAGCTCATCGACGAGCTCGGCCCCGCCCCCATCAGCTGATTCCGCACCTTCCCCTTTCACTTCAGGAGCCTTCCCATGAGCACTTTCCCCACAGAACGCACCGCCATCATCACCGGCGCGGTGTCCGAGCGCGGCATCGGCCGCGCCACCGCCAGCTACCTGGCCGCACAGGGCTGGAACATCGGCATCATCGACCTCGATGATGCCCTCTGCAAGGCGGCGGCCAAAGAACTGGCAGCCGAGCACGGCGTCAAGGCCCTCGGCGCCGGCGCCAACGTTTCCGACGAAGGCTCGGTCCGCGCTGCAATCGACGCCATCGAGGCGGAACTGCCGCAGATCGTTGCGCTCGCCAACGTGGCCGGCGTCAGCTCTCCGGTGCCCTACCTGGAACTCGACGCCGCCGAATGGGACCGGGTGCTGAACATCAACCTCAACGGCGTCCACTACGCCACCCGCCGCGTCGCGGAATCCATGGTGAAGAACAGGATCGGGCGCATCGTGAACATCTCCTCGGTCTCCGCGCAGCGTGGCGGCGGCACCTTCTCCAAGACGCCGTACTCCGTGGCGAAAGCCGGCGTGATCGGCCTGACCCGGGCCACGGCCCGTGAACTGGGCGAATACGACATCACGGTCAACGCCATCTCACCCGGGCCCATCGACACCGACATCATGGGCGGCACCCTCAGCGAGGAACGCAAGGACGAACTCACCAAAGACCTCGTGGTCAACCGGGTCGGTTCCACCCGGGACATCGCAGCAGCCATCGCCTTCCTCATCAGCGAGGACGCCGGCTACATCTCCGGCCAGACGCTGAATGTGGATGGCGGACTCTACATGCACTAAGGAAGAAGCCTCGTGGCCCAACACAGCCAAACCCCCGCGTCCGGATTCGCAGCCTGGAGCAAGGGACGGAAGATCTACCTCGCCGTCGGGATCCTGGCCTGCGCGGCCGGCGTCCTGATGATGGTTTTTTCGCGCTAGTTTTCTCCGGCCGGATCCGGCCTGGCCTGCCTTGGCCGGCCTGATCCGGCCACTTTCATGCAACTGATCACCCCCCTGAGTTACACCACTGATTGCTCGACGAGGAGTTTTTATGTCCGTAACAACAACGTCCACCCGGGACCTCCTGGAGACGCCGGTCCTCAAATCGGCCATCTCCAAGGCCTCCCGCCGGCTCATGCCCATGCTGGTGATCCTGTATGTGGTGGCCTTCCTGGACCGCACCAACGTCGGCTTCTCCGAAGCTGCCCTGGGCGTGGACAAGGGCATTAGCGCCGGCGCCTTCGCCCTGGGCGCCGGGATCTTCTTCATCGGCTACGCCCTGTTCGAAATCCCCAGCAACCTGCTCCTGACCAAGTTCGGTGCCAAGGTATGGCTGGCCCGCATCGCCATCACGTGGGGCATCGTCTCGGCCTGCTTCGCGTTCGTGCAGGGTGAGACGTCCTTCATCATCCTGCGGTTCCTGCTGGGCGTCACCGAGGCCGGGCTGTTCCCCGGCGTCATCATGTTCCTGGCCGCGTGGTTTCCGAACAAGGTCCGCGTCAAGATGTTCGCCATCTTCTACCTGGCCCAGCCGTTCTCCCAGATGCTGGGCGCCCCGCTGTCCGGCTGGCTGATCAACATCGGCGATCAGGTCCCCGGCGTCCAGGGCTGGCAGGTCATGTTCTTCGTCGAAGGCATGCTGGCCGTCGTCGCCGGCATCGCCGCCTACTTCTTCCTGATCAACAGCCCGCAGGACGCCAAGTTCCTGGACAAGGACGAGAAGAACGCGCTCCTGGAGGTCATGGCGCTGGAGGACACCGTCAAGGAAGAGTCCGGGCCGCACGGCGTCCTGGCCGCCATGAAGAACGGCAAGGTCTGGTACTTCACCGTCATCTACTTCTGCCTGCAGATCGCCGTCTACGGCGTCACCTTCTACCTGCCGCAGCAGGTCGCCCAGCTGACCGGCCAGAAGGTGGGCATCGCCGTCGGCCTGATGGCAGCCATCCCGTGGTTCTTCGGCATCTTCGCCTGCTACTTCATCGGCAAGGCCGCGAACACCGTGATCCGCCGCCGGGTCTGGGGCACCGGGCTGTTCATCTCCACCGGACTCTGCATCTTCGGCTCCGCGTGGGCCGGCGCCAACCACATTCCGGCGCTCGGCATCATCTTCATCACCCTCGCCGTGTGCTCGTTCCTCTCCATCGGCCCCATCGCGTGGTCCTACCCGACGGCGTTCCTCACCGGAACCGCCGCGGCCGCGGGCATCGGCCTGATCAACTCGCTCGGAAACCTCGGCGGTTTCGTGGCGCCGATCCTGCGGACCTCGGTCAACCAGATCACCGCCTCGGACACCGGGACCATGGGCGTCTACGCCCTCGGCGTGCTCCCGTTCCTGGCAGCGGCCATGATGTTCGCGACCCGCCGCTTCAAGAACAAGGCCGACGAGCTGCTGGAGCAGTAAAGGCCCCCGGCCTCATTTCCAGCGCGACGTCCAGCACCCCTCCACTGGATCCAGCAGAAAGCATCAACACATGCAGCAGAGCCCCGGCAGCCAGACCTCCAACACCCGCATCCTGGTGGGGGTCAGCACCAAGATGTACCTCGGCTACCGGGACAGCCTGGACTGGCTCGAGCGGCTGCAGCACGAAGTGGACACCCGCCCGGCCCTCGCGGCCGGGCGGGTTGTCCCGTTTGTCATCCCGTCCTTCCCCGTCCTGCCCGCGGCGGCCCGGCTCCTGGCGGGTTCGCCGCTGCTCCTTGGTGCGCAGAACTGCGGCTGGGCGGATGGGCCGTGGACCGGGGAAGTGGCCCCGTCCATGCTCGCGGAACTCGGCGTCCGGCTCGTGGAGATCGGCCATGCCGAACGCCGGCGGCACTTCAACGAGGACGACGCCATGGTGGCCCGCAAGGTCCGGGCCGCGGACGACGCCGGGCTCGCCGCGCTGCTGTGCGTGGGGGAGCGCGACGGCGGGCAGCCGGCGGCTGCCGCGGACTTTGTGTTCCGCCAGATCGAGTCGGCCGTCGACGGCGACTGGGACCTCGCCGGCCGCCTGGTGGTGGCGTACGAACCGGTCTGGGCCATCGGCGCGGCCGAGCCCGCCGCCGCCGCGTACGTGTCCGACGTCGTCAGCCGGCTCAGGGACCAGCTCACCGCCGCCGGCGTGCCAGGGTTGCCGGTCATTTACGGCGGATCGGCCAAACCGGGACTGCTGCCAGACCTCGAGGGCGTTTCCGGCCTGTTCCTGGGCCGGTTCGCACACGACCCGGTGAATTTCGGCACTGTGCTCGATGAGGCGCTCGTGCTGGCCGAAGGGCTCCCCGCGACTGACCCCGCCACCGCGGGACATGTCCAGCCTTGGTCATGAATAGTGGGCAGGATGCCGTTGTGCCCACTGCAGGCTTCTAAGAATGGGCATGTCCAAAGGATTGCCATGAATAACCGCGGGCAGGTCGTGAATCACCGAGGGACATGTCCAGCCTTGGCCCTGAGGATTGGGCAGGACACCCTTGTGCCCACTGTTGGCGTTAAAGGTTGGGCTGGCGGACTAAATTCTCAAAAGCGACAGATGTAATGTTTTCACCAAGGTTGCCAAACGCCATGAGGGCATCCGCAAGCTTTATATAGGTTACTTAACCGCACTCTCGGCTTCTACAGCTTTATTATTTGCCCAACGTGTATCCAAAATGCTCAAGAGTGTAGATGCGATTATTCAATTCAACACGCGTGAACCCCTTATAGGGTGCTTCTAAGCCATTGAAAGCAGTTCCAAAGACTAGCAGCGCCTCCACGGCAATTTTCATCCAATATTGCTTTTCGTTGTCGTCGTCGAATGTGCGATTGACTAGATGCTTAGCCCTACTTTGAGCTCTCGGGGCACTGCCAAAGGTGATAAATTTGAACAGTGTGAACTTAAGTCCAGTTTCAGGGTCAACGACGTGTTCTCGCGACGTGGTAAAAGGGATTCCGCCGCTTGCATTTAGCAGCTCGAAAACTTCGGTGGTGTAGGGGCTTCCTGTTACTAACCATTCGAGATAGACACCGGCGTCGGCATCTGCGACTCGAGGCACCAGATTGTCTTCGGTTTTTTCGACTCTAAACATGCAAATCTCCCCCCAGACTAGCGAAGTGCCAGCCCCATTGAACTCCAGCCAGTGGGCCGAGCCACGACTATCATCACAGCAAGGAGTGCTTCCTGTCGTTACTCCAAACGATGATTTTTCATGATTGCTATCTGCCGAAGTTTCCCGACCTGGTCGGATCCGGGGAACCGGGAGTTACCGTGTTTGCAGCAACAAGGGCAGCACTCCTTTTTCCATCCCGGGCTCCCGGAATTCGGGCTGATCTTTGCGTCGTATTTGGTCTGAACCCCGGTGGGAGTGAGCCCGTCCTTGATAGCACTCCGAAACTCAGGATGCCACGGACCGTTGGCACAGGCCGATGAAGCCGCCCAGTTGCTCCAGACCCTCGGGGTGGGCGGGGAGGTAGTTGGTCAGTTCGGGCGCGCGGACGATCACGGCACGCCATTGGCCGCGGGACACCGCCACATTGATCCGGTTCCGCGAGAGCAGGAATTCCATGCCCCGCGGAGCCTCGGCCACCGCAGAACATGCCATGGACACAATCACGACCGCGGCCTCCTGGCCCTGGAACTTATCCACGGTCCCCACCCGCACGCCGGCGAGATTCGCGGCGTCCAAGGCATCGCGGATGACATTGACCTGGGCGTTGTAGGCGGCCACCACCAGAATGTCGGACGCTTCCAATGGCCGGGCTCCGTCTGCGGTGTGCCAGGAAAGGCCCAGATGGCGGCGCACCTGCCCGACGACCTCGGCAGCCTCCTCGGCCGACGACGTCGTGTTCCCGCTGTGTGGCACCATCACCGTCTCAATCCCCGCGGGCACACCCTCCAGACGGCGCAGATCCGCGGATGGGGCGGAACGCAACCGGCCCTCGTAGGACAACTCCGAGACGGCCAGGCACAGCTCGGAGGTCATCCGCCACGAGTCGGCCAGGAAGTAGCCAAGCTCGGGCGGCAGCGTGGCGTGGCCTGCGGAAGTCCAGCCCAGGGCCGACTCGTCGACCGGCTCGGGGTGCCTGCCCTGGCTGACCTGCGGCAGCTGCTGCGGGTCGCCGAGCAAGAGCAGCCGGCTGCTCGCCTGCGCCACGGCAAGGGTGTTGGCCAGCGAGAACTGGCCGGCCTCGTCAATCACCAGGAGGTCCAAGGAGCCGGCCGGGACGGTGGCGCCGGTCATGGTCCACGCCGTGCCTCCGACGAGGGCGCCTCCAGGCGCACCCAGCAGCTCAGCAACGTCCTTGCCGGTGCGCCGGGCCCACGGCAGGGCGTCGTTGTGCTTCACGTCTTTGGCCACGCGCGCCGGGTCGACCCCAGCCTTCGTGACAGCGGTCTTCAGCAGGTTCTCCACCACCGCGTGCGACTGGCCGACGACGCCGACTTTCCAGCCGCGGGCCACGAGCCGGGCGATGACGTGGGACCCCACATGGGTCTTGCCCGTTCCGGGCGGACCCTGCACTGCCAGGTAGGAGTGGTCAAGGGCCAGCACGGCCGCCGTGATGGCTTCAATGAAGCGGTCCGGTCCGGGGCCAGGCTGCGGCAGTGAAGCTCCGGCGGCCAGCCTCGGCGGCTGACGCCGGACGAGGTCAAGCGCAGGATGGCGGGGGAGGGAACCGGACCCCAGGCCGGCGACCACCATGTCAGCGAGGGCTGCCAGTGCTTGCTCGAGGCTCTTGGTGGCGAGGGGTTGGTCTTCCGTCAGCGCAATGGGGAGGTCATTGTAGGGCGGTATCTTCCGGTGCAGCCGGTCCCGGATGATGACCGTGTCCTTGCCGTCCTCATGCCCCAGCTCCAGGACCTCCGTGCCGAACCATCCGCTCCGTCCGGTTCCGTTCTTGCCGGTACCTTCCAGCCCGGCGGGAAGAGGCAGTTCGTACATGCGGAACCACTTGCTGCCCTCGCGGAGGTCCGACCCTGGACTCACGGAGCCGGACAGCTTGACCCGCCGTTCCGGAAGTTTGGTCCCCGTCTGTTGCCAGTCGTCGAGGATTTCCGCGGATTCGACGAGGAAAACGTTCCGGTCCCGTTCGTGCGTGTCCGGACCGTGCTCACACCGATCGAAGTGCGCCCACCAGAACGACTTGCGCTCCCGGCGGTGATAGCTCACGGCCGCGGCCAGCATGGCCACGGCCTTACGGTCGTCCTCGGACAAGCCGCTGCCCGGCTCAGCAAATTCCATCAGTGCCAGCTCAGCCGGGGCAAGCGCCGCATCGGCCCGTGCCGAGCCGTCGTCGGGGCCGTCTGCCGCGCGGGACGCCGCGCCCGGCTCCGCGCCCGGCTCCGCGCCGCGCGGCTCCAGCCGGCCTTCCTTGGCCAGCCCGAGTAGCCAGTTCCGGAGCTCCAGCGTGGAGAGGCAGTCGTATTCGTTGTAGTCGGAGATCCCGGCGAGGATTGTGGCCGCTTCGTCGGGCCGCTCATTGTCCCTCGCGTCGCAGAACCGTGCGTAGGCAATCACGGAGGCGCCGGCGTCCTTCACTTCGCCAGTTCGAAGGTTCGCCCCCATGTAGAGCGGCTCGAGCTTCTTGATGCTGTAAGAGTTTTCGGAGATCCTGATGCTGTTCCGGACCGTTTGGTACAGGTCCACCAGCAGGCCTTCGCGGAGCCACTCGTCCACGATGTCCTCCCCGGCAACGTGCATCACCGAGAGTTTTCGAAGCGCCGTTTTTTCATACGGTGCGTAGTGGTAGACGTGCATGTCCGGATAATCCCGCCGGCGTTTCTCGACATAGTCAAGGAAATCCAGGAACGCCTGCTTCTCCGCCTCCCGGCTGTGGGCCCAGAACGGCCGGAAGATCCCCGGACTGCCGGGCTCGGTGGGCGCCTCGATCACGCCGAACAGGTACTCGAGCCCCCACACTCCCGTGGCGCGGTCCTGCCACAGCGGATCGCCCTCGAAGTCGAAGAAAATATCGCCCCGGCTCGGTGGGGGCAGCTCGGCCAAGGTGTTACCGGGCAGGACGCCGTAGCGGATGGTGTGCTCTTCCCCGTCCTTGCGGTAGCAGACTTCTCCGTCGGCAGGGCCAACGCCGCTCTGCATCCGCGCCTGTTCCTGCAGGCGCAGGAGCGCAGGGGTGGGCTTGTCGAGGGTCACTTGCGCCAGGTCAGCGACTGAACGAATCCCACGTTCGTGGAGTTTCTTGCGCTGCACGGAGTTCATCCGGGCCACGAGGAGGAGATCGTCGGTGGCTTTGACTTGCTCCTGGCAGTAATCGCAGCGGCCGCAGGCGGTGAGCCCGGGCGCGCCCCAGCCCACTGTTCCCGGCTGTGCGAGGTGCGCGGCAGTCAGCGCGAGGAAACGCTCGCGGCGCTCACGGAAAACCGGAAGGATGTCGGAGAGTTTGTGGTGGCTTCGCACGTAGTCGAATCCGCCGCCGGGCAGCTGCACCGTCGAGCCAAGGACGAGTGTCACCGCCGGGTCCACCGGGACCCCGGCCTTCAGCAGCTGGTCGCCGTAGGCGGCGAGCTGGAGCAGGGCCGTCACCTTTGCGTGGCGGGCGAGCTTAGTGTCAAACACGGCGTAGCTGCCGTCGGACTGCCGCACGAGGAAGTCGGAGCGGCCGTGGAACTGCCCGTCGAAGAAGGCGGCCTGGAAGACGACGTCGGCTCCCGCGCGCAGCGCCTCAATGGACTCGGCGTGCTTGGCCGCCAGCGTGGCCCGGTCCATGGCCTCGGCCGGGACGACGTCGTACACGCCGTGCCCGGTGGCCGGATCCCAGTGGCCGAACTCCGCAACGAAACCGCCGAGGACCTTGCGCTCGTGGAGGTCACCCAACACCGCTGCATGCTTGAGCATCTCGTCGTCTTCGAATGTGGCTCTGGGGGACCGGCCCAGCTTCTCGTCGAGTTTCCGCAGCAGCTGATACTCGCAACTCGCGGCCACCACGAGGTCGCTCGCGGAGTAGACCAGGTCCGGTGATGAGCCAGGTACCTCAGGTTCAAGAAAAAACACTGTGCCCCCGTTGTTGGTGCGCCGTTGTTGGTGCCCTCCGCTATCAAGCTATCAAAGCCCTCTGACAGTTAAACACGGGACAGGAACCAGGCAAGGGCCTCTGGTTCCTGTCGTAGGACCGGCGTAGGGTCTGAGGATTATGACGGAACAACAACCGTATGAGCTGGTCCAGCGCTACGCGCACTTCGAGTTGCGCCGCTATCCGGCGTACGCTGTGGCGGAAATAGAGGTCAATGCGACCTTCGACCGCGCCGGGAATGCCGCCTTCAGGCACCTGTTCAACTACATCAGCGGCAGCAACACAGCGCAACGGAAGCTGGCGATGACGGCCCCGGTGATCCAGGAACCTGGGTCGTCGCAAAAGCTGGCGATGACCGCTCCGGTACTGCAAAGCGGACCGCTCCCGGGAAGCGCAGAGCCCGCTGATTTCATCGTCGCCTTCGTGCTCCCCGCCGGGGTGACGGCGGAGACGGCGCCGGTCCCGGCCAACCCCGACGTCAGAGTCCGGACCCTGCCGGGTTCTTTGGCAGCCGCTCTTCGGTTCTCGGGCAGCGGGTCGGAGGCGGCCTTTCTACGGCGAAACGAAGGCCTCCAAGAGGCACTCAGGCTGGCCGGGCTGAAGGGTGTTGGGCCGCCACGATTCGCCCGTTTTGATCCGCCGTTCAAGCCGTGGTTCCTGCGCCGCAACGAGGTTGTTCAGGACGTGCAGGAGCCCCTTCCGTCTTCAGGCGAGCCCGGCCGCTGACCGGGGTAGGGCAAAATGGTTTGGTGACCCAACACCCGCAGCGACCCGTCAACCCCGCCTCGCCCGCCTCCGGCCCGTCCGCGAAGGTCGGCTCAGCACAGACCGGCATGCCGCATTCCCAGGAGTCCGGCATCGCCGCCCAGATCGCCGGCGAGCTCGGCGTCCTGCCGTGGCAGGTCAAGGCCGCCGTGGATCTGCTCGATGCCGGGTCCACCGTGCCCTTCATCGCCCGCTACCGGAAGGAAGCTACCGGCACCCTGGACGATACCCAGCTCCGCGAGCTGGAGGAGCGGCTGCGCTACCTGCGCGAGCTCGAGGACCGGCGCCGGAGTGTCCTCGAGGCGATTGCCGCCCAGGGTGCGCTGACACCCGAACTGCAGGCCGCCGTCGTCGGCGCGGACACGAAGTCGCGGCTGGAGGACATCTACCTCCCGTTCAAAACCAAGCGGCGCACCAAGGCGCAGATCGCCCGCGAAGCCGGACTGGAGCCGCTCGCCGACGCCCTGCTCAAGCGCCCCGAACTGGACCCGGAGCGCGAGGCGGCCAAGTACCTCAACGCCGAACACTCGATCGGGGACCCCGCCGCGGCGCTCGCCGGTGCCCGCTCCATCCTGGTGGAACGCGTTGCGCAGGACGCCGACCTGGCCGCCACGCTCCGGGAACGGCTGTGGACCCAGGGCCGGATGGTGTCCCGGGTGAAGAAAGGCAAGGAAGCCGAGGGCCAGAAGTTCAAGGACTACTTCGAGTTCTCCCAGCAGCCGGCCGGGATGCCCTCGCACCGTGTGCTGGCGCTGCTGCGCGGAGAAAAGGACGGCGCGCTGGAGCTGGATCTCGCCGAGGCGGATCCGAACGACGACGCCGCCCTGACCGCCGCGCGCGGCCGGTACGAAGCGGCCGTGGCCAGGTTCCTCGGGGTCGCCGACCGCGGCCGGGCCGCCGATGCCTGGCTGCTGCAGACCGCGCAGCTGGCCTGGCGCTCGCGCGTCCTGGCGCGGCTAACGGCAGACCTGCGCAGCCGGATGTTCGCCGCCGCCGAGGACGAGGCCGTGCGTGTGTTCGCCGCGAACCTGCGCGATGTGCTGCTCGCCGCGCCGGCCGGGAACCGTGCCACCCTGGGCCTGGACCCGGGACTGCGCACCGGCGTCAAGGTCGCCGTGGTGGATGGAACCGGCAAGGTGGTCGCAACGGACACCGTCTACCCGCACGCCCCGGCCCGGAAATGGGACGAGGCGCTGCGGACCCTCGTGGGCCTCGCCACGAAGCACGGGGTCGAACTCGTCGCGATCGGCAACGGCACGGCGTCGAGGGAGACGGACAAGCTCGCCGCTGAACTGCTCAAGCAGCTCTCCTCCGGGTCAGAAAACAAGCCGCAGAAAATTGTGGTGTCCGAGGCCGGGGCGTCGGTGTATTCGGCGTCGGCGCTCGCCGCGGCGGAGCTGCCCGGCATGGACGTGTCCCTGCGCGGCGCCGTCTCGATCGCCCGGCGGCTGCAGGACCCGCTCGCGGAGCTGGTGAAGATTGAGCCGAAGTCGATCGGCGTCGGGCAGTACCAGCACGACGTCACGGCCGCGAAGCTGGACCGCAGCCTGGACGCGGTGGTCGAGGACTGCGTGAACGCGGTGGGCGTGGACGTCAACACCGCCTCGCCCGCACTGTTGAGCCGGGTGGCAGGGGTCGGGCCGCTGCTGAGCGAGAACATTGTGGCGTACCGGAACGAGCACGGGCCCTTCAACAAGCGCAGCGAGCTGAAGAAGGTCCCGCGGCTGGGCGCCAAGGCGTTTGAGCAGTGCGCCGGCTTCCTGCGGATCACCGGGGGAGCGGAGCCGCTGGACGCTTCCAGCGTGCACCCGGAGGCCTACCCCGTGGCCCGGAAAATCAAGGCGGCCGCCGGTAAAGCGCCCGCTGCGGGAAACTTTGCGGCGCTGAACCCGCAGGACTTCGTGGACGGCTCCTTCGGCCTGCCCACCGTGCAGGACATCATCGCCGAGCTCGAGAAGCCCGGCCGTGACCCGCGTCCGGCCTTCGCGGCGGCAGCGTTTTCTGAAGGCATCGAAAAGATCTCGGACCTCAGGCCCGGCATGGTACTGGAGGGAACGGTGACCAACGTGGCCGCGTTCGGCGCGTTCGTCGACGTCGGGGTGCACCAGGACGGGCTCGTGCACGTGTCGGCCCTGGCCAACCGCTTTGTCTCCGATCCCCGTGAGGTGGTGAAGTCCGGGCAGGTGGTCCGGGTCAAGGTGCTGGAGGCGGATCCGGAGCGGAAGCGCATCTCGCTCACCCTCAGGCTCGACGACGAACCGGCCTCCGGCGGCCGTGCGGCGGGCGGCCGCACTGCCGGAGACCGCCCGGCTGGCGGTCGTGCGGACTCGCGGCCGGAACGTCCGCGGCAGGCGACGTCGCAGCCGGCGTCGCAAGCGCCGTCGACCCAGCCGTCGACCCAGCCGTCGAATCAACCGTCCGGAAGGCAGCCGTCCGGGAAACCGGCAACCGACCGGCGGACGCCGGGCAGGCAACCGCAGAAGCCGGCCCCCACGCCGTCGCCGGTCAACACCGCGATGGCCGAGGCGCTCCGGAAGGCCGGCCTGGGCAAGTAGCGCCCCCTCGGGGGGCGGCTGCGTCAGCCGCCCCCCACACCTACCGTTCGTCGCGGATTCCCTACCGCTTGGCGCATAACTAGTACGTTTGCTGACGATCTGCACCATGATTGCCGGAGGCAACGGCCCTCTACCGGAAGCTCGTCAGAGGCCCTGGCAGAGGGCCGTTTCCGCAATGAGCTGGACACCGATGTCGTTGACGAGCAGGGGGAGTACTTATGGGTTGGCTGGACCGCGAACGAACCATCGCCCCGCCGGGATTTAACCGGTGGCTCGTCCCCCCGGCAGCCCTCGCGGTGCACCTGTGCATCGGCCAGGCCTACGCGACGAGCGTTTACAAGACCGCGCTGGTGAAGCACTTCGGCGCGAGCCTGACCGAGATCGGCGTGATCTTCTCCGTTGCGATCGTGATGCTGGGCCTCTCGGCCGCCATCATGGGCACCTGGGTGGACAGGAACGGGCCCCGCAAGGCGATGTTCACCTCCGCCGCGTTCTGGGCGAGCGGCTTCCTGATCGGCTCCCTGGGCATCTTCAGCCACCAGCTCTGGCTCGTCTACCTCGGCTACGGCGTCGTCGGCGGCATCGGACTGGGGATCGGTTACATCTCCCCGGTCTCCACCCTGATCAAATGGTTCCCGGACCGGCCCGGACTGGCCACAGGCATGGCGATCATGGGGTTCGGCGGCGGCGCCCTGATCGCCAGCCCGGTCTCCACGGCCCTGCTGAAAATGTACGATCCCAACTCCGGGGCCAAAGGCTGGGTGGCCAGTGGTGAGTCGGTGGGCAAGCTCTTCCTGACCCTCGCCGTCGTCTATCTGGCCTACATGATGTTCGGCGCGTTCACCATCAAGGTCCCGGCCGAGGGATGGAAACCGGCAGGCTTCGACCCCGCAAAGGTCAAGGCCGCCTCGCTGGTCACCACGGACAACGTCTCCGCCCGGAACGCGGTCAAGACGAGGCAGTTCTGGCTCGTCTGGATCGCACTGTTCTGCAATGTCACGGCAGGGATCGGCATCCTTGAGCAGGCCGCCCCGATGATCCAGGACTTCTTCCGCCAGCCCGACGGCACCTCCCTGGCCAGCGCGGCTGTGGCCGCCGGCTTCGTGGGGCTGCTCTCGATCGGCAACATGTCCGGCCGCTTTGCCTGGTCCGCCACCTCCGATGTCACGGGCCGCAAGCGCATCTACATGGTCTACCTCGGCGTCGGCGCCGTGCTCTACACCGTGCTGGCGCTGGCCGGCTCTACGTCCACCGTCCTCTACGTGGCCCTCGCGTTCGTCATCATCTCCTTCTACGGCGGTGGGTTCGCGACGGCCCCCGCCTACCTGCGCGACCTCTTCGGCACGTTCCAGGTCGGAGCCATCCACGGCCGGCTCCTGACGGCCTGGTCCGCGGCGGGTATCGCCGGGCCGCTGATCGTCAACGCTTTCCTGGACGCGCAGGGCAAGCCCGGCGCGCTCAACGCCGCGTCCTACCAGCCCGCCTTGCTGACCATGGTGGGGCTGCTGGTGATCGGTTTCGTGGCGAACCTCTTGGTCACGCCGGTGGACGCACGATTCCACGAACCACGTCCTGGCCGCGTCCGGTCCGAAGAACCTGCCTTGGAGGGCTGAAATGAGCAGTGCACAGAGTTCCGTTACACCGTCCACCGGGAGGTTGGTCATCGCCTGGGCGCTTGTCGGCGTGCCGCTCGCGTATGGCGTCTACGAGACCCTCACCCGCGTGGCGGCCCTGTTTGGCTGACACCGTGGTGACAGAAGTCCTCGGTGATAGTCCGTGCGCGGTCAGTGTGCCGTTCACACGCCCGGAGGCGTTCACCACACGCCCCACGCTGCAGGGCACGTTTGGGATGAGCGCGTCCACGCATTGGCTTGCGACGGCGGCGGCCCAGTCCGTGTTGGAGCGCGGCGGGAACGCCTTCGACGCCGCGGTGGCGGGAGCGTTCGTGCTCCATGTGGTGGAGCCGCACCTCAACGGGCCCGGCGGAGACATGACCGGGATCTTCGTCACCGCGGACCGGCCGGAGCAGCCCATAGTCCTGATGGGGCAGGGCCCGGCGCCGGCCGGGGCCACCGTGCAGCACTACGTGGCTGAAGGCCTGGACCTCGTTCCGGGATCGGGTGCCCTGGCCGCCGCGGTGCCTGCCGCCGTCGACGCCTGGCTCCTGCTGCTGCGTGACCACGGGACGTGGGAGCTGGACGCGGTGCTGGACTTCGCGATCGGCTACGCCCGGGACGGGCACCCGATGCTCGGCCGGGTCGGATCCACCATCGCGGCCGTGTCCGCGCTGTTCGAAGCGCATTGGCCTACGTCGGCTGAGCTGTGGATGCCGGGCGGCCGAATCCCGGTTGACGGTGAGCTGGTGTGGAACGCGGCCTATGCCCGCACCCTGGAACGGCTCGTGCAGGCCGGAGTCAGGGAATCCACCCGCGAGGCGGGAATTGATGCGGCCCGCCGCGAGTGGCGGGAGGGGTTCGTGGCCCGCGCCATGGTGGAGTCGGTGCAGTCCCCGCACCGGCATTCCTCGGGCACTGATCACCGCGGAGTGCTCGCCTTGGACGATCTCGCGGGATTTGAAGCCGGGTATGAGGCGGCCGTCACTGTGGAGTTCCGGGGCCACACGATCGCCAAGACCGGGCCGTGGGGCCAGGGGCCGGCGCTGCTGCAGACCCTGGCCATCCTGTCCGGTTTCGAGGACCGGTTCCTTGATCCGTCCACCGAGCTGGGGGCGCACACCATCCTGGAGGCGCAGAAGCTCGCGCTCGCGGACCGGGAGGCGTACTACGGCGACACGGACGTGCCGCTCGATTACCTGCTCTCGGAGGACTACTGCGCCGGCCGCCGGGCCTTGATCACGGAACGGGCGTCCCACGACTTCCGGCCTGGCACCGTGCCCGGTCGGGAGCCGTACCGGCCACCACTGCGCACCAGTTACACGCCGCCGGCGCTCGCGGGCCATGCCGCCGCGGCCGGACTCGGCGTCGGCGAGCCCACCGTGACATCCGCGGGGGAGACCCGCGGCGATACCTGCCATATCGACGTCGTGGACCGCTGGGGCAACATGGTCTCCGCTACTCCGTCCGGCGGCTGGCTGCAGTCCTCCCCGGCGATCCCGGAGTTGGGCTTCTGCCTGGGCACCCGGCTGCAGATGACCTGGCTGGAGCCCGGGACGCCGTCCACGCTGACGCCCGGCAAACGCCCACGCACCACCTTGACGCCCACGCTCGTGCTGCGGGACGGCCACGCCGTGACCGCGCTGGGGTCGCCCGGCGGCGACCAGCAGGACCAGTGGCAGCTGCCGTACCTGCTGCGGACCATCGTGGGCGGGTATTCGCCGCAGCAGGCCATCGACGCGCCGACTTTCCATACGACGTCGATGCCCGGGTCCTTCTGGCCGCGCACCTGGGAGCCCGGCGGCGCCGTCGTCGAGGACCGGCTCGGTGAGGACGTCATCGCGGGGCTGGAACGCCGCGGGCATGTGGTCAGCCGGGCTGGTGACTGGGCGCTGGGGCGGTTGTCCGCCGTCGTGCGGGATCCTGAGACCGGGGTCCTGCAGGCTGCCGCGAATCCGCGCGGTGCGCAGGGGTACGCCGCGGGCCGGTAGCGGTTGGCGGTGCGTAGCGGTGGAGCTGGGGATGCTCGATTCCTAGCCGGAAGCCCTGAGCCGGTCCATGAAGCGGAGCGACTCTGCAACTATCTGCTGCTGCGCCTCGTTGCGGCTGATGCCCGGCTCGCCGTCCCCGGGCTGCTCACCGTAGTCACCGAAGAACACGTGCACGCCGCCCACAACAGTTGCGTAGGTGGTGGTTGGCGGGAGCAGGGACTTCGACGCCGCGATCTTGTCCGGCGTGCTCAGGCCATCGTTTGAGCCGGAGATGGAGAGCACCGGGAGGCCCTGCGCGTCCGCCATGTTCTCTGCGGGGTACGAAGCAAAGAGCAGCAGCCCGGAGACGTCGGGATTCGACGCCGCGAACGATGATGCGCTCACGCCGCCCAACGAATGACCGCCGATGGCCCACGAATCGATTTCGGGATGCCGGTCCATGGCTGCGCGGGCCTGGTTGGTGTCCAGCAGGGAGACGCCAAGGGGTGGTTTCAGGATGACGACTAGATTACCCGCGTCCGCGAGCGGCTGCAGCAGGTCCTCATAGGCGTGCGCGTCGACCTTGGCGCCGGGGTAGAAGACGAGACCCGTGGTGGCTTTGCCCGCCGGGGCAAGGGTGATCGAAGTGGCGTCTTCTGCAGCCCTTGACCCGGCTGGCGCGGTCGCGGTGGGTCCATTGGCCGGGACCGTCTTCTCCCGGTCGGGTTGGTGGGGGAACGGGCTGAGCCACACCAGCGCCGCCACGAAACCGAGGACCGTGAGCCTGCCTGCGATCCCGCGGACCAACTGCCAGGTGGAAATGTCACCGCTACGCTGCTGTTTGCCGCCGAGCAACCAGCGTCTGACCAGAATCAGCGCCCACAGAATCCCCAGTGCGGCGGCGGCCACCAGGAGAGCGGGGAGGGCGGGGTGGCCGCCGAGGACGGCCGGGTTGCTGAGCAGCATCCAGAGCGGGACCACTATCAGGGTGGCCGCCGCGAGAGCGCCGCTCCCGTTCAGGATCGAGGACTTCCAGGAAGTGGGGTTGGGCCCGGTGGGGACGGGGCCGGGGGTTTCGGTGGGGTTCGCAGGACGAAAAGGCTGGCCTTCCTTCACGGTTTGATGATATCCCCCGGCAGCGGACCCCAATGTTCCGGGCGCGACAAACCCCGTCACCGGCTCGGTTAGCGGCCGCTGCGCCCCACCCACAGCCCATGCAGCAGCGGAAGCACAGACGCAATCATCAGGACATTGCCGAGCACCATGTCATCCGCGCGGACCACGGAGCCGGAAACCAGCAGGGCGCCGAAGATCAGCGCCGATGCCGATCGCTGCGCCGTGCGGTCAAGCCGTCCCAGCTGCCGCTCAAGGCGCGGATTTGCTACCGATAGTGAACCGTCCTCGAGCCGGGTTAGCAGCCCATCCAGACGTTTCGGCAGACCCAGCGCCATCCCGGCGGCATCGAGCGCCTGCTGGGCAACGTCCTGCACGATGTTGCCGCGCTCGTCGCGCAGCAGCTGCGCCGCATAGGGTTCGACCGAATCCCACAGATTGAACCGGGCGTCCAGCGAGCTGCACACACCCGACGTCAGTGACATGGCCCGGATGATGAGCAGGAAGTTCTCCGGGAATTGGAAAGGCAAGGACCGGACAGTGTCACCGAACTCCACCGCGAACTCCCGGAACTCCCTGGGGTCGACCTCGCGAAGCTCGGCGAAGCCCATCCCGCCAAATCGGGCGAAGAGGTGCGTCATTGCCCGCTCAAGCTCCACAGTGTCCGCCGAAGGCACCAGCACACCGACGTTCCGGATGGCGGCCACCAGACCCTTGCCGTCACGCGAAGCGGCCGCGATGAGCAGCTTCCGCAGACCGCTGCGTGTGCTCGGCGGGATCTCGCCCATCATGCCGAAGTCGATGAAGGTCAGCTTCCAGGGGTGCGCTGCGGATGGATCCGTAGCCGGCGTGACAAAAATGTTGCCCGGGTGCGGATCGGCGTGGAAAAACCCGGTGGTGAACATCTGGTCGAACATGACGGAGGCAAAAACCGGGGCGACCTGCGCCGGATCGATCCCGGCAGCCAGCAGCGCCACCGAGTCCGTGATTTTGATCGCTGTCACGTCTTCGAGGGTGAGCACGCGGCGGGTGCTTCGCTCCCAGACGACGCCGGGCACCTCCACCCGGGCGTCATCGGCAAAATCGACCCCGAACCGCTCCGCGTTCGCCCCCTCATTCAGGTAGTCGATTTCCTCAAGGCTGGTCTGCGCAAACTCCTCGACCAGGGCGGGCATGTCAGCACGATCTGACACCAGGCGTACGTGGCTGAGCCAGCCGCCCACTTTGCGCAGTGCCGCCAGGTCGACGTCGACAATGTCGTTGATGCCCGGCCGCTGTACTTTCAGAACCACACGGTCGAGACCGGTGTCGGCGGCGTCGTCCGGGCGAAGCGTGGCCCGGTGCGCCTGCCCGAGGGACGCTGCCGCGATCGGTGTCTCCTCGATTGAGGCGAACAACCGCTCCAGCGGCGCGCCCAGCTCAGCTTCGGCGAGGGCTCGGATCGCGGAGAACGAAACCGGAGGCACCTCGTCCTGCAGCCCCTCGAGTTCCTTGGTGATCTCGGGCGGCAGCACGTCGAGCCGGGAGGACAGGAACTGTCCGACTTTGATCATGAGGCCGCCGAGGTCCACCGCCAGCGCATGGAAGCGCTGCGCGAAGCGCCGCATCCTCTTCGCCCTGGTGCGCTCGGCAATCCTCACCAGCCCGATGCGGGGGAGGAGCAGCTCAAACCACCAGGTCACCGCGAGATGCCACGCGGCGAAACGTAGGATGCGGCGGTAACGGGCCCGGTGGTTCCCGGCGCCGGGGACCGTGGCTGCCCGGTCCCGGCGAACCGACGTCACCCCCGTCAGCCCTGGGCGAGGATCGCGTACAACCGGCGGCGCGCGTCATCGAGCACCGCCACGGCTTCCTGCACCTGCTTCGGCGTCCCGGTGCGTCCCACCTGGGAGGCGGCTTGTGCGAGCTCGACGCCCGCCTTGGGCAGCGCCGCGAACCCCGAGCCCGATGCTGGACCCGACTCCCAGGGCGCTGACATGCCGGCACCCGCTACCTCCTCGCGGCCCGCCTCCGTCAGGGAATAGATCTTGCGGCCGTTGGATTCCTCAGCACGGATAATGCCCTCGTCGGCCAGCAGTTGGAGGGTTGGATAGACGGAGCCAGCGCTGGGCTTCCAGGTCCCGCCGCTGCGCTCCTCAATTTCACGAATGATCTGATAGCCGTGCATCGGCCGCTCGGCGAGCAGTGCCAGCACAGCCGAGCGCACCTCGCCGCGCCCCGCCCGGGATCCCGAGCGCTTCTCGAACCTCGAACGCAACTCCTCTACGGCCTGCCACATGCCGTCGACATTGTTGCCGCGAAATCCGCCTGCCGGGTAAGAACTGCGCATCATGCTCTCCTCTGGACAACCGTGAGCGATATACAACGATAGCCAACGATACACGCGCAGATTTGCGAAACCAAGAGCGATAGCCATCCACATCTTGCATCGTGATGCCACAGCAAGGAGACCCGTCGAATGCCAAAAAATACGGGTCAAGGAACCACGGCCCATGAGCCAATGTGCAGTCAGGCGTGTTGCCTCAGCCTCGCTTCCAGTCAGCCTTCCGGACCGAACGACGATGCCTTTGGGCTTCTGAAGAAATTAGCCAATGCCGACCGCACCAACACCGCCCATGAACCCTCGTTGGTGGCGTCAGCGTTCCTTATTTGCGGTTTCCCGGGCCCGCTTAGCGGGCGTACGGCGCTTACTTGCATGCTGCCAGGCCAGTCCTGCCTGAGTGCCCGAAATAAACCCACCGAACCACGCGATTCCGGCTGGGCCCAACACCAAACAGAGGACGAGGACCAGCACCAAAACCAGCATGGCAAGCCATCGCCAGAGCGGCGAAAAACGCAGCAACCACACGCCCACGGCCAGACCTGCGAGTAATGCAACGACCTCCTGCATCACATGGTCCTGAGGTCCACCAGGATCACCGCGACCGTGGCGCTCAGTAACACGCCACTAAGGATCAGGGCATTCCTCACCGGAGGCTCAGCTTGTCTTCCCACAACAACCAGCCCTTTCTAGGCCTGCATTGCTCACCATCCGAGTCCGCTTTGCAGTTGGTCGCCACCGAAGCCGACGGTGCCACCTCGAAAGGCGGCACCCCACACGCGCTATGGTGCTCGGAGGCTGCATGTTGCGGATCCGGTGCGGGACGAAGTGCGTCGCGGGCTGACGAGCGAAGGCTTCTACTGCACGACGCGGGAGGACCAGATTGGAGGAGCTAGTCGAATTTCAGATCCAGCATCGGTAAGCACATAATTCCCGAGCAGTTTCTAACTGCCATTAGCAAAATCGGTGAGCTTTTGAAGAAGTTCTTCGTATTCAGCGTTGAGAACATCATCGACTGATCCGTTCTTGTAAACGTATCGGTCGCTGAGGCTGCCGCTGCCCTGCCCAAAGCTCCCAAAGACCCACTCTCGCGCCTCGTCCACAGCCTTAGTTGACGAATCAGCTCGAAGTTTTACCGCGAGATCTTCGTAATTCTGAGCTAGTTTGGCGAGCTCCATAATTCTCAGCAGACTCGCAAACCTGAGCATATCGAGTGTCAGAGTATCTATATCAGTGCCCATGTTTAATCCAATTTCCATTCTTTGAGAATTTCTCCCGCGGTCCTTGCGTCTGGAATATAGACTTGGGGAGTTCCGCCTGGATAAATCGTGCCATCCAATCCGGTCTGCGGTGCGGTCATCCCTTCGTGCACAGCAGTTCCGGCTGGGAACCTAGCCATGAAAGCGCTATCGATGGGGCTCTTGCCGCCGCCAGGCCACTCAGGCAACACCGCTTTGTCATTTCTAACTTGCTCGACACTGATCGGTGCGTCCTCGGACCACCAGCGACCCCACGGATTTCCGGCTTCTCCGCCCCTGTACAAAATTGTATCTTCGCTAAGGTACCTAGATTTGTAGGCTCCGTCTGTAAAGTTCGCGGCTGGATTACCACGCATTCCTTCCAGCGTCGGGGGCAGGTCTCCGAGTTTGGTGGTCGCCGAGGGTGGGACATCGACTTTACCCGCGCGACCACCGATGGGTAGGGCTCCGGTCCCAGTGCTAATTACGGTAGCCCGTATGAACCCCGTCGGAGTGTGGGGCCCTGGCCCGGTGAGGTAGCCGCCTGCCCCGCTGATCGCCCCGTCAACGCCATTTTCCACGGCCATGCGCACCACGGGGTTGTTGACGAGCTTGCCCGCCATCATTCCCACACCGCCGCCTACCATTCCAAGGCCACCGGAGATCGCGGCCTGGCCCCAGTTGACTTCCCCGGTGGTTGCTTTCTGGATCACGACGTCGGCGCCGAAGCTCATCAGCCCCAAGCCTGCGACCTGGCCGCCGGGGACGAACATCAACGCCGCCCCGCCCACAACGGCCAGGCCGCCGACGACGTATTCCCAGTTGTCTTTGACCCAGTTCCCGGCCGCGGCGAACGCTCCCCGGCTGGAGCCGTCGTATGCCTTCAGCTCGTCATCCGTCAGCGGACGCAGCCCGGTGGGGTCTGTGGTGTTCAGAGGGTTGTTGCCGGCGTAGGCGTAGGGGTTTCCGTCCCAGCCCGCGCCGAGGACGGGGGAAAGGGGGTCGGTGGAGAGGAAGCCACGGGTGGCCGGGTCATACGCCCTGGCACCGAGCCATTCCAGGCCCGCGATGTCCAGGCCGCCGTTGCCGGTCAGGGTGATCCCGGCGGGCAGCTCACCGGCAAGCCCCGGCACAGCTCCCCAGCCGGCGGCCCCAGCACCGGGCGTGCCGCCCGGACCCGGGTCCGGGATTGACGGCGCGCCGATGACTGCCCAGGGATCGGTCTGGTCGGTGGGGCGGGCTGCGCGCCAGCCCGGCGCCGTCCAGGCCTCGCCGATCCCGGTGACACCACCAGGCAGCGAAAGGACCTGTTCACCGTCAAAGCCGGCCAGGGTGGGGACCGGGCTGGAGGTGTCCCACCACAGTTCTGACCCATCGATGGCAGCGAGTTCGCCGAGTGCGTCCACCCACAGCTCATGCCGGGAGGTTTCCATGCCGTCGGGGGTGCGGTCGGCCGCGCTCTTCAGGTGGCCGGTCTGGCCCCATGCGTACTCGGTCCAGGACCCGTCCGGGAGTATCAGCCGGGTTCGGCGCCCCAGCCCGTCGTGGACGTACTCCGTCCGGGACCCGTCCGCGTCCGTGACGGCAAGGAGTTGCCCCGCGGCGTCGTACTCGTTGGTCCGGGAGCCGGCCGGGGTGGATTCGCGGATCGGGCGCCCGCCGGCGTCGTATACCCACTCCGAGACGGAAGCCGGAGCGGAATCCTCCGGGTCCCCGCTCCTGGTGGTGGCGGCCGAGACCATCTGCCCGGCCCCGTCGTAGCCGTAGCGGGTCACGGCACCGGCGCGGGTCAGGGCCGTGATCCGGCCGTCCCCGTCCCGGCCGATCAGTGTGGCATCGGCCGAGAGAAGATCGTTGCGGTCGGTGCGGCTGTGCTCGGACAGGCTGCCGTAGCGGTAGGCCCATTCCTGGACGAGGTCCCCGGCGGTGGCGGAGGTGATACGCCCCGAGGCGTCGTGGGTGAACATGGCCTCCCCGAGCCGGGGGTTCCTGACGGCGGTCACCCGGCCCGCAGCATCCCGGATGTAGGTGGTGGTGGTGCCGTGCGCGTCGGTGAATCCGGTGCGGTTCCCGTCGGCGTCGTACTCCCACGACATTCCCCGGCCGCCGCGGGTGCGGGAGGTCAGCTGACCGCGCCGGTCATATTCGAGTCTGTGCTCCACCGCCAGCCCGTCGGCGCCCGTGTAATCGGTAATAATCACGCGGCGGCGGATCACGTCGCGTTCGACGGCGGCCAGGAGTTTCCCGTCGACCGAGGTGGAGGATTCCCGGCCGGCCGAATCGTACGTCCAGGTGGTGGTGTGGGCCGCTGCCGTTCGACCTCCACGGTCACCCGGCCGTCCGGCCGCTGCCGTTCGACCTCCACGGTCACCCACCCGGCCGTCCGGGCCGCTGCCGTTCGACCCACACGGTCACCCGGCCGTCAGGGCTTCTGTCACGCGGCGGCCACGGGGTCACTCCAGGCGGAAGTAGGTGTTCCGTCGGGGTGTCCGGGCTGGGTCGAGGTGGGGTGGCGGGATGAACCAGGGGATTCCGGTGCGCATCTGGATGCTCCAGTGTTCCTTGTGGATCACGTGGTGGTGATGGGAGCAGAGCAGGGTTCCGTTGCCGGTTCCGGTGGTTCCGCCGCGGGACCAGTAGGTGATGTGGTGGGCCTCGCACCAGGGGGCCGGGATCGTGCATTGCGGGAAGGCGCAGCCCCGGTCCCGGGCCGTGATGGCCTTGCGGATGTGCGGCGGGAAGACGCGGGAGGCCCGGCCGATGTCCAGGACCTGGCCCTCGCCGCCGAAGACGACCGGGATGATGTCCGCGTCGCAGGCCATTTTGCGGATGGTGCCGGCGGTGACGGGGCCGGTGAACAGCAGAGATCCCGTGGCCCCGTTTTCGGAGCCGGTCGTCCCGAGCCGGGTGAGCAGGTCCCGGTAATCGATGGTGGCCATGACCTGGGGCCGGAGCCCGCCCGTGGCGGGCAGCCCCCCGGCGGCGAGGGCTGCCTTGCACGCGCCGACCAAGCCGTCGAGCAGTCGTTGGGGCCGGGAGCGGAGGTCCAGGGACGGCAGCGCGGCGTGCTGTTCGGCCGTGGCGGGCTCGTCAGACGGGCCGGGCTCGTCGGCCGCTTCGGACCCGTCGCCCGGTCCGGCCTGCGCCGTGTTGCCGGTGGCGGTGCCCTCGCTGGTGCCTTCGCCGGTGCGGGGGTTGGTGGCGGTGTTCATCACGGTGATCAGGTGTTCGAACTGGTCCGTGGTGGCGAAGATTTCCAGGTGCTGCAGGCCGTGCCGGGGTTTGCGGAGGAAGGCGCCCTGGAGTTGGCGGAGCAGTTCCTCGGAGGGTTCGGCGCCGTCCTGGTCCAGCGCCTCGGCCCACCGGCGGGCGATCCGGGCCAGGAAGTCGCCGTCGTTCTCGGCCGCGGTGCGGGTCAGGGCGTGCTCCATCGCCGCCGCGGCCTCCGGGAGGCAGSYGTGCCGGACCCGGTCCAGGGCGAGCGTGATGACGGTCGCGGCCCGGGACGCGACCTCGCCGGCCGCGACGGCGGCTCCGAGCTCCGGGTGYACGGGCGSCATGGGCCGGCCGCCGAGTCCCTGCCGGGGCAGCAGTGTGTCGGCCAGGCCGAGCCGGCGCCTGGCCTCCGCGGCGCCGATCCGCAGCCGCGCCCGCAGGAACTCCACCGTGTTCCGGTACCCGTCATCCAGCACCGATTCCGGCACCGCCGGCTCACCCGTTCCAGGGGTTCCGGCGGGCGCCGCCGCAACAGACGTGCCGGCGGGCGCCGCCGCAACAGACGTGCCGGAGGGAGCCGAGGACAAGGAGGTGCCGGAGGGATCCGAGGCCAAGGAAGTGCCGGCGGGTTCCGCGGTGCCGGGTGCGCCGGTCTGCCATCCGGCGGGGCTCTCACGCCAGCCGGTGGTCCACGCGGTGACCGCCCCCGCTACAGCCCCCGTGCCCGCGGCGGCGGACTGCTTCCTGGTCCGGTCCACGGCGGCGGCCGCGACGAGCTGCAGATACTCCACCGTGCGGGAGAACTCCTCCACCTGTCCGGCGAAGTCCGACGCGGCCCGGAAGCCCCACGACCCCGCATCCTCCACCGCCGTCGAACCCACCGCCCGCAGCGCGGTCAGGGCGTCGTCCATACCGGGTTGCCCGACCGGGGCTGCACCCCGGTCCGTGCCCTGGGTCTCGTCCCCGCAGGCGGTGAAATCCCTGATGAAATCCCTGACGGCTTCCATGGCTCGAGTCTATTTGAGGGCTCCGACAATATTAGGAGGGCACCATGCGTGATCACTCTGTCCCCGCGGTGCCACGTGCCCGCGGACCGACGGGCGATCAGGCAGGTCTCACATCGTGCTGTGCAGGACCCGTGGCCAGCCAAACTGCGTGTGAACTCCGGGCGAGAAGAGTACGGATTCGGGCTGCCCGGCCACTTCGATTCCCGCGGCGCGCACCAGTTGGTCCTCAAGGCCGATCAGCCGCGCGCGGTACAGCGGCCATGCACTGTGCGTGTTGGGCACATAGATGGTCCTGCCCCTGAACCGTGAATGCAGACCGAACCGGGCCGTGAGGTGGATCGACAGCGCGTCGGTGGCGGCGACGTCGGGCTCTGGGACGACCGAGAAATCGCTCCGGGTGCCGCCTCGAAAGCGCCGCACGGAATACCCCGCCGACGCCGATCCGGCAAACCCATCGGCGCCCACGTAACTCGCCCGCGACCACACATAAGGTATCCCGGCCGCCCGCGCGGCCAGCACCACCGCCAAGCGTGAGGCATCCAGGCTGCGGAAAACGACACCACGGGTGCCGTCCGGCTCGCGGGAGTAGAGGCGCACGTTGATCTCGTTGAAGCTTCCGAAATAGGGGATGCCGGGACCGCGACCGACTCCGGCACCCTGCATACGAAAGCCGATTAGCCCCACCCACGCTGACCTGTCGAACACATCCGGCGCGACGCCCGGTGGCATGAACCGCGCCGCCACTGCATCAGGAATGCGCCAGTGCAGGAAGACGGCATCCAGCCACCGCTGGTCCATGATGATTGGCGCCGGAAGCTCGGGTGCAGCCGGCCAAGGATCACCGCCCAATCGGATCAGCTCCCTTCGGTCGGCAGGGTGTTCGGCTGGCGGGACTTCCGTCGGCAGGGTGTTCGGTCGGCAGTGTACGAGCCGGTCGGCATCATGAGAATCGGTCGGCCGGCGGAGTCACTTGGCATCGGCAAAGGTTCGCGGAAGCAGGGTCAGTTCAGTGCCCGGGTGCCCTCCGGAAGGGCTCCGCCGGCCAATACTGCCGCCGTCGCATCGGCCAACGCTGTCAGCGCCACGCGCTGGGTCCACGGGCCGTAGGAAATGCGCGCCACGCCAAGTTCCTGCAATGTGGCCGGTGCCAGGGATCCGGGCACATTGATGACCGAGACCTTGTTCCACCCAATGCCTTCCACCAACGCGGTGACAGTCGGCTCGTCCAGCAGGCCCGGCACGAACACCGTGGTCGCACCGACGTCGAGGAAGGCCCGGCCGCGCTCAATGGCGTCCGCAAGCACCGCAGAAGGGTCCCGGTCCTTGCCCTTCAGGAAGGCGTCCGTGCGGGCGTTGAGGACAAAGTCGATGCCCTCGGCCTCGGCGGCGCGGATTACAGCGCTCATCTGTTCAACGGCGTCGGCGAGCGGGCGCATCTGGTCCTCGATGTTGGCGCCGACAGCGCCGACGCCAATCGCCTTGCGTACAGTCTCGCCGGGGTTGCCGTAGCCCGCTTCGAGATCAGCGCTGACGGGCAGCGGCGTGGCGGCGGCAATCACCCCGACGGCGGCGATCATTTCGTCCACCGGGATTTTCTCGCCGTCTTCGTACCCGCGCGACGCAGCGATGGAGTGGCTGGCCGTGGCCAATGCCTTAGTCCCCGGAACGCCGGCAACCACCCTCGCCGTGATCGCGTCCCAGACGTTGACGAGCTGGAGAATTTCCGGTGCGTGGTGGAGACGGAGCAGTTCGGTGGCTTTGGGGGCAAGAGAACGCGCGGTGTCTGTCATGCCGCGAGCCTAGCCGGGCTCCGCGCCACCCGGAAGGGTTTCAGCCAGCCGCGGAGGAATCAGAGGAACCCTGGCGCCGAGTCTGCCAGGGCCAGCGTCCGGTGATTTCCAGCTCGAGCGAGAAGCTAAGGAAGGTCCGGATGAGCACAATAATGGCCAGCACGCCGACGCCCTCGAAGGTCGGCGTGACGGCGACGGATCGGATGATGTCGGCCGCCACGAGCAGTTCGAGCCCGAGGAGGATGGAGCGTCCCAGCAGTTGCCGGTAGGAGCGGTAGACGGAGAGCGGCGCGGAGCCCGCCGGCAGGCGTTCCGGCTGGAATCCGCGCAGCGCCATGGGGATGGACACGAGGGCGCCGATTACCATGACGGCCACGCCGGCGAAGTCCATGAATCGGCCGGCCGTCTCGATAATGTGCTGAAGATCCATTGTTCCCCTCGGAGAAAGTGGGCGGTGAGATTCAAAATTTAAGGGTGGCGGACGCCGACACCGGCGAGAACGGCTCGGTAGCCTTCTCGGAAACTCGGGTACTGAAACTCGAAACCGGTGCTGCGGAGCAGCCCGTTGCTGGCCCGCTTATTTCCGCCCCGCGAGGGTTCGCCGCCCGCCGCTTTGCCGCCCGACGCCGAAGCGCCGGTGGTGCCGCCCGGCGCCGAAGCGCCGGTGGTGCCGCCCGSCGCCGCACCCGCGGCACCGCCCGCCGCCGCACCCGCGGCACCAGTGGACTCTGCCGCCGGCGCAGGGAGTCCCAGTTCCGCGGCCAGGAATTCCAGCACATCGCCGAGTTCGGCCGGTTCATTGTCCACGCCCAGATAGACGGCCGCCGGAAGCGTGCCCATGGTGCACAGATGGACGATCGCGGCGGCGGCGTCGTCGCGGTGGATCCGGTTGGTGAAACGCGACGCGGCAGGAATGACCGCCGATCCGCCGCGCACCTGATCGATCAATCGCGTCCGGCCGGGGCCGTAGATTCCGCCGAGCCGCAGCACTACGGGGGTGATGCCGGTGCCGCGCAGGCGGCTGTGGAGGAGTTCCTCTGCTTCGCGGATGATGCGGCCCGAGAACCCGCCGGGTTCCGGCGTCGTGCGTTCATCAATCCAGCCGCCGCCGGCATCTCCGTAGACGGCGGTCGAGGATACAAACAGGACCCGGCGGACGTTTGCCCTGGAGACGAGGACCGCGTCCAGAACGTTCGACAACCCGTCCACGTAGGCGGCACGGTACGCCTCCTTGGTCGGGGAATCCGCGGCAATCGCGACGACGACGGCGGTGGTGTCCGCCGGGATGGGCGGCAGCTCAGCGGAGCCCAGGTCAGCGGCGACTCCTTCGATGGCGGCCGGGAGTTTCTCCGGTGAGCGGCGCCATCCCACCACGCGGTGGCCAGCCGCCGCGAAACGCAGCCCGGCCTCGGTGCCAAGATCGCCGCAACCGGCCAGCAGAACAGTCATGAAGCCAGTCTGCCAGCCTTCGGGAAGGGCCACGGACAGGCTTGAGAAAATCTTGGAGCTCCAAGTGCGGCTGAAGTATCCGACCCGACTCCCGGGCGCGCCCGGCGTCGTTCAGGGCGGCCCTTTTCTACCTCGCCGGGATCGGGAAGAAGGCCCGCGGGTCCTGCATCAGGGCAGGGTAATCGAAGGCGGAGCGGTCCACGATCTCGTCGACCTGGAAGTTGCGTGCGAACTGGCCATCAACCGTGATCGGGCGGCCCAGGACCTTGCCGACGGCGAACGCGGCGCCGTCGTTGACCGGGATGGCAACCACGGAGTTGCCGGGCAGGGTGGTGAACGCCTCTTCCTGCTTCTGGCGCTTGCGGGTGGGCTTCTTGACGAGCTGCTTCGGGGGCAGCTTGCGCACCTTGCCGGGACGGCGGGAGCCCGAGTCGGCATAGACGAACTGGTAGTCGTCGTCCGCGGGGGCCTTGCTGCGGCCAACCGGCGGCAGGCTGACACTCTTCAGCTGCGCGGGCTCGGTGTCGCCCAGGGGCAGGCGCAGAACCCACATACGGTCCCCGGCTGGATCCTCGGGCACCAGCTCGTGCTTCGGTTCGGGCCAGATGTACTCCAGATCCGGGTCCGTGCCGGGGAAAACCTCTGTGTAGAACCGCGGATCCTTGGCGATCAGCCGGGACCGGTGGCTGAGGTGGAAATCCGCGTTGCCAAGCCATGGCGGCATCGGGATCTTGGCGGCGTAGTCGGGGTGGGCCGCCTGCGGAGCGAACTCCATGATCTTCTCGCGCGTGGTGTCCTCGCCGCCGCGGGCCGTCCATTCATCCACCATGGCCAGGCCGTACATGGTCAGCGCAGGAACGTACCCCATCCACATCCGGATCGCCGGGTGCGACTGCCAGCCGTACTCCGGGATCACCAGCGCACGCAGGATCTGCAGCGCTTCCACGCGCTGCTTGCCGAGCCGCACACGGTCCAAAACCGCGGCGCTCTGCTGGAAATCGGGGAAGGGGAGGAAAGTCTGCATCTCTCCAGTTTGAGGCCACGGACCAAATGCGCCAATTGCTGGCGCGTCCCGGTGAGGGTGCTCACATGACGGAACGGGGCAGACAGGCGTGCTGGAGAGCCGCTAAAATAACATGAACCACTCCCGCCGCCACGGAAGACACGCCCATGCCTTATTCAGCAGAGCCTTATTCAGCAGAGCCCTATCAAGCAGAGCCTTATTCAGCTGGACCATCTCTAGCAGAGCCACCAACAGTAAGTGTGGCACCGGCGCCGTTCGTGCCTAAGTACGGACAAATGCTCAGCCCCGACGCCCACGGGATAGTGGTGCTGGAGGAATTCACGCTGGATCCGGTTGCCGCCCGCGACGAGCAGCGCGGGTTCCGCGCGGCTATGGCCGGAGTGGCCCTCACCATGCGGCGCCTGGTGGCCCTCCGCCTCTTCATCGCCGCGGTGGCGATCGCCAACCTGCCCCTGTTCCTGCTCTCGAGTGGCTGGGAGATCTACGTCATCTCACTGACCCTGGTGGTAGCCGTCCACGCCGCGGTGTCCTGGCTGAACCGCCACGAGCCCAGGATCAAGCAGCGCCGGATGCTGGAATTGCACCTTCACCGGGAGCGGAGCGCCAACTACCGCAAAGTCCGCGACGCCGTGAAGTACGTCATTGACGCCCCGGCCCGGATGAACGAAAGCCTTTACCTTGAGCTCCTCGCCGCGAAACGGGTAGCGCTGCATCTGGCCATGGGCACGGTGGCCCTGCTGGACACGAGCGACGACGCCGCCTGGAAAGTGCGGATTATCCGCGAAATCCCACAGGCCGCCTGAGCTGCACGCCTGAGCTGCACGCCTGAGCTGCACGCCTGAGCCCGCTCGGCTCACTGAAACACCACCAACCCGCTCGGCTCACTGAAACACCACCACGACGCCGGAGCGTCCCCTTGCGGGATCGCTCCGGCGTCGTGCTGTGTGTCGTGCTGTACGCCAAGTGCTGTAACCGCCCTATGCGGGCAGCTGCAGCACTTGGCCCGGGAACACCAGATGGGGGTTGCTGATCGTCGCCGTGTTGGCGTCGGCCAGCGCGTGCCAGCCTCCGGCGATGTTGAGCTTCCCGGCGATCGTGCTCAGGGTTTCGCCGCTCCGGATGGTGTAGGTCTGGCCACTTACGGCTACCGGTGCAACGTGGCGGGGTGCCGGCACGGCTGCCTTGGGGGCGTACCTGGCGGGAGCCTTGGCTGCGACGGGAGTCGCGGCGGGCCGTTGCGATGTGGCCGCACTCTGCGGAGCCGCGGCGCCGCCGCGCAGTCCCAGCTTGGCCGCGCAGGCTGGCCACGCGCCCCAGCCCTGGCTGGCCTGCACTTTCTCGGCGACGGCGATCTGTTGCGCACGGCTGGCATTGGCCGGAGACCCCGTGCCGCCATGGGCCGCCCACGTGCTGGCGCTGAATTGCAGCCCGCCCGCGTATCCGTTTCCTGTGTTGGTGGCCCAATTCCCGCCACTTTCGCATTGGGCCAGCGAGTCCCACGTGGAGGCAGGGGCTGTGGTCGGTACGGCCGCGTTCGCGGCCGAGGCGGACAAGGCGACGCCTGCAATTGAGACGGCCGCAAAAGTGACGCCGCGGCGCGCGGCAGTGCCATAGGTTGATTTCTTCATGGTTCAGATGCTCCTGAGGTCCACCAGCGCTCGGTCCGTCCCCGGACGTTGTCGCGCCACTGCCCGCCCCTGACAATAGAGGTCATAGCGGTGTCTACCGGTCGGGCAGTATCTGGTGGTGGTAGCACCGGGCATGCAATACCCGGTTGCCGGGCATGGACACTAGGCTAAGTCAGCCCCGTGCCGTTATCAAGACGTTACTTTCCCTGCTTCTGCCGTTATCATCCGGCTCGCAGTGACTCCGCCGCCGACGCCCGCGGCCAGCTTCTCGCGTGAATCAGCTTCCGAGCATTGCGGCCAGGTACGGAGCCGTCCGGCTCGCTGTGGAGCCCGCGACGGCGGCCGGGGTACCGATCGCCACGATCTCGCCGCCCGCGTCGCCACCGGCCGGGCCGAGATCGATCACCCAGTCCGCTGCGGCCACCACATCCATGTCGTGTTCCACCACGATGACGGTGTTGCCGGCGTCCACGAGCCGGTGCAGTTGAGCCATGAGGAGCTGGACATCGGCCGGATGCAGGCCGGTGGTGGGCTCGTCCAGCAGGTAGAGGGAGTGGCCGCGCTGGGCACGCTGCAGTTCGGTGGCGAGTTTGATGCGCTGGGCCTCGCCGCCGGAGAGCTCGGTTGCTGGCTGGCCGAGGCGGAGATAGCCCAGGCCCACCTCGCGCAGTGTTTGCAGGCTGCGCGCCGCTGCCGGTACCCCTTCGAGGAACTCCGCGGCGGCATTGACCGTCAGGCCCAGCACCTCCGCCACGTTCTTGCCCTTGTACGTCACTTCAAGGGTTTCCGGGTTGTAGCGCGAGCCATGGCACTCGGGGCAAGGGCCGTAGCTGCCGGGCAGGAACAGCAGTTCGACGGCGACGAAGCCCTCGCCCTGGCAGGTCTCGCAGCGGCCGCCGGCAACGTTGAAGGAGAAGCGGCCGGCACCAAAGCCCCTCGCCCTGGCCTCGTCCGTGGCCGCGAACTCCTTGCGGACCGCATCGAAGAGGCCGGTATATGTGGCGAGGTTCGAACGCGGCGTGCGGCCGATCGGTTTCTGGTCCACCTTGACGAGCCGGTCCAGCTGGTCGAGGCCTGAGACCGGTCCGACACAGAGCGGCCCCTTGGACTCACCGGCGTCGGCCTCCAGGTCCTCGGGGGCCTTGGCAGCGTCCGGCTCCGGGTGCAGCCTGGCGCCGACCACCTCGGCCAGGACCTGGCTGACCAGGGTGGACTTGCCGGAGCCGGAGACGCCCGTGACCGCGGTCAGCACGCCGAGCGGGAAGTCGGCGTCGAGTTCGCGCAGGTTGTGGCGGCTGATGTCGCGCAGTTCCAGCCAACCGGCAGCTTCCCGCCGGGTACCGCTGGCGGGGGAACCGCCGCCGTCGCCCGCGCTGCGGCGGGCGCCGCCGTCGCCCGAACCCGCCGAACCGTCCGGGAACAGGAACGGCCGGGTCACGGACGCGTCCACCTCGGCGAGACCGGCCACGGGGCCGCTGTAGAGCACCTCGCCGCCGCCTTCACCGGCGCGGGGACCGACATCCACCAGCCAGTCGGCGCGGCGGACGATGTCCATGTTGTGCTCCACCACGAACACCGAGTTGCCGGAGGACTTGAGCTGGTCCAGGACTGCGAGGAGGGGCTCGGCGTCGGCGGGGTGCAGTCCGGCGGAGGGCTCGTCCAGCACGTAGATCACGCCGAACAGCCCGGAGCGGAGCTGGGTGGCGATCCGGAGCCGTTGCATTTCGCCGGGGGAGAGCGTGGGCGTGGACCGGCCCAGCGCCAGGTAGCCCAGGCCGAGGTCCAGCAGCACCGTGACGCGCTGCAGGAGGTCGCGGGTGATGGCGACGGCCACCTCGTTGCCCTCGCCGGAGGACTGCTTCCGGGACGCGGTCCCTGCCTCCGTGAGTTCCGTGGTGGGGCGGATGATGTCCGCCAGTTCGGTCATGGGGACGGCGTTGAGTTCGGCGATGGTGTGCCCGGCGAAGGTGACGGCGAGCGCGGCCGGGGTCAGGCCGCTGCCGCTGCAGACCGGGCACGGGCCGGTTTCCATGAAGCGCAGCACCTTCTCGCGCATGGTGGTGCTCTTGGAATCGGCGAGCGTATGCAGCACATAGCTCTTGGCGCTCCAGAACCGGCCCTTGTACGGCTTGGCCACACGGTCGCGCTGGGGCGTCACCTCCACCACGGGCTGTTCCTCGGTGAACAGGATCCAGTCGCGGACCTTTTTGGGCAGCTTCCGCCAGGGGGTGTCGACGTCGTGGCCCAGGTGGGTCAGGATGTCGCGCAGGTTCTTGCCCTGCCAGGCCCCGGGCCAGGCGGCGATGGCGCCGTCGCGGATGCTCAGCGAGGTGTCCGGGACCAGGGAGGACTCGGTGACGGTGTGTGCGATCCCCAGGCCGTGGCACTCCGGGCAGGCGCCGGCGGCCGTGTTCGGCGAAAAAGCGTCCGAGTCCAGCTGGCCGGCGTCGTTTGGATAGCTGCCAGCGCGGGAGAAGAGCATGCGCAGCGAGTTGGACAGCGTGGTGAGGGTGCCCACCGTGGAGCGCGAACTCGGCGTCCCGCGGCGCTGCTGGAGCGCGACGGCGGGCGGCAGCCCGGTAATCATTTCCACCTTGGGGTTATGCCCCTGCTGGATGAGCCGGCGGGCGTAAGGTGCCACGGACTCGAAGTAGCGGCGCTGCGCCTCGGCATAGATGGTGCCGAACGCGAGGGAGGACTTGCCGGAGCCGGAGACGCCGGTGAAGGCGACAATTGCATCGCGGGGCACGTCTACGTCCACGTTGCGCAGGTTGTTCTCGCGGGCGCCGCGCACCCGGACAAAACCGTCCGACGGATTGCCGGGACCGAGATCGGGAATTAGGTCCCGGCCGGCCGGGCGCGGCAAATGGGAAGCATGCTGTTTACTTTGCATTGGTTCGACTCTATCCGCTCCGGGGAGCGCCGGGCATATCCTTACCGGATGGAAACACACGACGGCGATGCCCAGTTGACCGCGGAAGAGCCGGAAGAACCGGAAGAGCCGGAGGCCGGCGAACCCCTCCCGCTCCCGGTCGCCGAGCTGCACCTGCACATCGAGGGAACGCTGGAACCGGAGCTGATCTTCGCGCTGGCGGAACGCAACGGGATCGCACTGCCCTACGCGGACCTGGACGAGTTGCGCTCGCGCTACGAGTTCACTGACCTGCAGTCCTTTTTGGACCTGTACTACGCCAACATGGCCGTGCTGCAGACCGAGCAGGACTTCGCCGACATGACCCGCGCCTACCTGGCCCGGGCGGCGCTCGCCGGGGTCCGGCACGCCGAGATCATGCTGGACCCGCAGGCCCACCTGTCCCGCGGGATACCGCTGGAGACGTGCGTCAACGGCGTGGCCTCGGTGCTGGCGGGATCCCGCGAAGAGTTCGGCATCTCCACCCTCCTGATCGCGGCCTTCCTGCGCGACCTCACCGAGGACTCCGCCCTCGAGGTGCTGGAGCAGCTGCTCGCCATGGACGCCCCGATCGCCGGCATCGGGCTCGATTCCGCCGAGGTGGGCAACCCGCCGGCCAAGTTCGAGCGGCTCTTCGCCCGGGCCAAGGACGCCGGCCTGCACCGGATCGCGCATGCCGGCGAGGAGGGCCCGCCGTCGTACATCATCGACGCGCTGGACCTCCTCGACGTGGAGCGGATCGATCACGGCATCCGCTGCATGGAGGACCCGGAGCTCGTGGAACGGCTCGTGGACGAGCTCATGCCACTGACCGTTTGCCCGCTGTCCAACGTCAGGCTCCGCGCGGTGGACACCCTGGCCGGGCACCCGTTGCCGTCGATGCTCGCGGCGGGTCTGAACGTCTGCGTGAACTCGGACGACCCGGCGTATTTCGGCGGGTACGTGGACGACAACTTCGCGCAGCTGAAATCGGTGATCGGCCTGTCTGAGTTCGACTGCGTCCGGATGGCTGCGAACTCGATCCGGTCCTCCTTCGCGAGCGAGGAACGCAAGGCCGAGCTGCTGGCCGAGCTCGCCGCGTCCGGACACTAACCACCCAAGCAACGCGGGGTCGCTACGCGCCCATCCGGAGGCCCCGGACGGGCCGTAAGTGACCCCGCGTTGGCTGTCGAACGGCCGGCTTAGACGTCGATCGAGTCCATGTGCGGGTACCGCGCTCCGGCCGCCACCCCGGCGGGAGCCAGTTCGTCCAGGCGGCCCAGGTCCTCGGCGGAGAGTTCGACGTCGGCAGCGCCGATGTTTTCCCGCAGCCGGTTGACCTTCTTGGTGCCGGGGATGGGAACGATGTGCTCGCCCTGGGCCAGCAGCCAGGCCAGTGCCAGCTGCCCCGGGGTGCAGCCCTTCGCGTCCGCCAACTCCTTGACCCGGTCCACGAGCTGCAGGTTGCGGTCAAAGTTCTCGCCCTGGAAACGCGGGGAGTGCCGGCGGAAATCGTCCGCGGCAAAGTCCTCGGGGCTGCGGAACTGGCCGGTCAGGAATCCGCGGCCCAGCGGGCTGTAGGGCACAAAGCCAATGCCCAGCTCGGCGAGGACCGGGAAGACCTTGGTCTCCGGTTCGCGCTCCCACAGCGAGTATTCGGTCTGCAGGGCGGTGATGGGGTGCACCGCGTGGGCCCGGCGCACGGTGTCGGCGCTGGCCTCGGACAGGCCAAGGTGCCGGACTTTGCCGGCCTGGACCAGCTCCGCCATGGCCCCGACGGTTTCCTCGATCGGGACGGTCTTGTCCACCCGGTGCTGGTAGTACAGGTCGATGTGGTCCACGCCCAGCCGCTGCAGGCTGGCATCGCAAGCGGCGCGCACGTAGTCGGGGGAGCCGTTGATGCCCACCCAGGATCCGTCGGGCCGCCGTTCGTTGCCGAATTTAGTGGCCAGGACGACGTCGTCGCGCCGGCCTGCGATGGCCCGGCCCACCAGCTCTTCATTGGTGAAGGGCCCGTACATGTCAGCGGTGTCGAGCAGGCTTCCGCCGGCGTCGAGAAACGCCTGGATGGTGGCGATGGACTCATTGTCCTCGCCGTGGCCGTAGAACTCGCTCATGCCCATGCAACCCAATCCCAGGGCTGAGACGGTGAGTGAACCAAGTGTGCGGGTTTCCATAGATATCTCCTCAACGGGAACGGTGGGACGCCCTGTCCGGCACCTGATCCGGCGCGTGTTCAGCGGCGGGACGGCGCGCAGTGGGCAGACCGCAACTTTAGGCCCATCGGCCCGGGGACACAACGGGAGCGCGTTGCCGGTTCCGCCGGGCGCACTGCGCCGGTCGCCGCGGTTCACCCTTGCCGGGGGATGCGCGGGGCGGGGGCGGGCGGCAGAGTGCAGATATGACGAAGACCCGCGAGCGCAATGGCTGGCTGCGCCGGGCGGCGCCCGGACTCAATGCCGCCGCGACGTACCAAAAGGACTGGTTCGGCAAGGACATCGTCGCCGGGGTCGTCCTGACGACGTTGCTCGTTCCGCAGGGCATGGCCTATGCCGAGCTGGCCGGGCTGCCCCCAATCACCGGGCTGTACACCAGCATCCTCTGCCTGCTCGCCTACGCGGTCTTTGGCCCGTCCCGCATCCTGGTCCTGGGGCCCGACTCTGCACTCGGGCCCATGATCGCCGCGACGGTCCTGCCCCTTGTCGCGTCCGACGGCGACCCGCAGAAGGCGATCGCGCTCGCGTCGATGCTTGCCCTCATGGTCGGCGCCATCATGGTCTTGGCGTCCGTGGCCAAGCTCGGCTTCATCGCCGACCTCATCTCCAAGCCGACGATGATCGGCTACATGAATGGTCTCGCGATCACCATCCTGGTGGGCCAGCTCCCGAAGCTCTTCGGGTTCAAGATCGAAAGCGAAAACTTTATTGGTGACTTGGTCGGATTCGTCGAGGGCGTGGCCAATGGCGAGACGGTGGTCGCCGCGGCGGCGGTCGGCATCGGCGGGATTGTGCTGATACTGGTTCTGCAGCGGTGGCTGCCCAAGGTCCCTGCGGTACTCGTCATGGTGGTCGCCGCGATCGCGGCCACGGCGGTCTTCGATCTGGCCGCCAAGGGCGTCTCGCTGGTCGGGGAACTCCCGCGGGGCTTCCCGCCGTTCACCATTCCCCAGGTGGACTTCGCGGACCTCGGGCTGATGTTCGCCGGGGCCCTCGGCATTGCGCTGGTGTCCTTGACGGACACGATCTCGACGTCGACGGCGTTCGCCGCACGCACCGGGCAGGAAATCCGCGGCAACCAGGAGATGATCGGGATCGGTGCCGCGAACCTGGCCGCGGGCCTCTTCCAGGGCTTCCCGGTCAGCACCAGCGGATCCCGGACCGCCGTCGCTGAACGTTCCGGCTCGAAGTCGCAGCTCACGGGCGTGACGGGCGCCGTGCTGATTCTCCTCATGCTGGTGTTCTTGCCGGGGCTGTTCCGGAACCTGCCACAGCCGGCACTGGCGGCCGTGGTGATGACGGCGTCGATCTCCCTCGCCGACATTCCCGGAACGGTTCGGCTCTGGCACCAGAGGCGCACCGAGTTCTACCTGTGCATGGCCGCTTTCCTTGGGGTGGCGTTCCTGGGCGTCCTGCCCGGCATCGGCATTGCGGTGGGGCTGTCCATCCTGAACATCTTCCGCCGGGCGTGGTGGCCGTACGAGACCGTGATCGGGCGGGTGCCCGGCTATGAGGGGTTTCACGACATCCGCGTCCACCCGGACGCGAAGCACCTGCCCGGCCTGGTGATCTACCGGTGGGACGCCCCGTTGTTCTTCGCCAACGTCCGGCCGTTCCGCGACAACGTCCGGCACCTGGCACGAACGGAACCCAAACCGCGGTGGATCGTCATCGCGGCCGAGCCGATCACGGACGTTGACACCACCGCCGCGGACGTCTTGCTCGATCTGGACGTCGAACTGAACGCGCAGGGTATCTCCCTGGTGTTCGCCGAGGTCAAGCACAGGACCCGGGAGAAGATCGAAAAGTACGGATTGACCCGAGAAATCGAGCCGGAGCATTTCTATCCCACCACCGAAGCAGCGGTAGCCGCCTACATGGCCCAGACCGGCGCCCAATGGAGCGCAGAGGACTGACCTCTGGTTTTCTACTCGCGGGTAGGGCCGAGTTGGTCCTTCGCGCCCCCCGCTCTGGCCTGTCATAGTGGGTCACGACACACAGAGTTAACCGGATCCGCTCGCAAAAACTAACATTTCCTTGGCAAAATGCAGGTGGATCAATTGCTTCTAAAGGAGACCCATGGGCGCGAACACCGCGGAAAACACCAACCTTCGGCTCAAGGCCGTGCTGGATGTTCTGGCAGAGGAGGTATGGACGGGCGAGAAGCTGAACGCCGGAGCCGTGTTGGGCGAGGCAATCGCACGGGTGCCCCTCAACGACCACGAACGCGAACTGCTCAGCGGCGGCATTCCCCGCGGCCACAAGACGCTGACCACCGCCACGGCCAAGCTGGTCAAGGCCGGCTGGCTGGTTAAGGGCCGCTCCGGCTGGTCCATCACCGACGACGGCCAGCGCGCCACGGTGGCCTTCGCCGATCCTGCCGCCTTCGCTGCAGCGCTCGACGCCGGCACTCCCGTTCCGGCGGGCACGCCGCTGCCGACTGCTCCGGTGGCAAAGCCGGAGAAGGCAGCAAAGACAGCAGCCACGCCGGCCGCCGCGGCCGAGGAGACGCCGTCGACAACATCCAAGGTTGCCGGCAAGGCCGCCAAGCTCATCGAGGAGGCTGTGGCCCCGGTGGCCAAGGCGGTGCGCAAGCGCAAGCCCGCGGCGAAGGCTGCACAGCCCTCAGAAGCCCTGGCGGCGGCGGGCTCGGCTGTCAGCGTCGACACCATCGAACAGCCGGACGCCGTCGCGGTTGCTGGCGACTTCAGCATTCTGCTGGGCGCGCCCGCCAACTGGGCGCCGCAGTACGACGAAGTCCAGATGGAACTGGACCAGGTGGATCAGCTCTGGAAGATTGCCGCAGACATTCCTGCCGGCTTCTACTCGTTCAAGATCGCCCTGAACCGGTCCTGGGACGAAAACTACGGTGCGTTTGGCGTCTTCGACGGACCCAACCACGAAGTCCACCACGGCGGCGGCCTCCTGGTCATCCAGTACGATCACCGCACCCGGGACATCGTCCAGCCGTAGCCCCGACGCGCAACCGTCCTGCCGACGCGCAAATGACCCTGCAACACCCGAATTTCGGGTGTCGCAGGGTCATTTGCGTGTCGCGGGCGGGTTTGCCCTGCCTGGGTCCGCCAAGCCAGGGTCTGCCCCGCCTGACCCTGCCGAGGGACGGCGGGCCGCCCTAGCATTGCCTCATGGAGACCGTCGATGTTGCGGGCCTGCGGATCCGGTACCGGCGTGCGGGCCAGGGGCCGCCGCTGGTCCTGCTGCACGGCGCCTACGAAGACAGCCGCATCTGGCGGCGGCAGCTCGAGGATTTGTCGGCTGACTTCACGGTTTTCGCCTGGGATGCACCCGGGTGCGGCGGCTCGGACGATCCGCCGCCGGACTTCAGCGGACAGGACCTGGGCGACGCCCTGGCAGGTTTTCTGCGGGAAGCGGTTCCCGGCCGACCGAACGTCCTCGGGCTGTCCATGGGCTCCGGCATTGCACTGGAGCTCTACCGGGCACACCCGTCATTGCCCGCGTCGCTGCTGCTGGTCTCGGCGTACGCCGGTTGGGCCGGATCTTTGCCGGCCGAGGAAGTCGAGCGCCGCTATGCGCAGGTGCTCGCCGAACTCGAGCAGCCGGCGGAACAATTCATCCCCGTATGGCTGCCCACCCTGTTCACGGCACACGCTGATCCGGCGGCTGTGCAGGAAACCAGCGCCATCATGGCCGACTTCCACCCGGGCGGCATGCGGGCACTGCTGAACGCGAACGCCCACGCCGACTACCGCGACGTGCTGCCCACCATCGCGGTGCCCACCCTGCTGCTGTACGGCACGGACGACGTCCGCTCGCCGCAGAGCGTGGCCCGCGAGATGAACCAGCGGATCCCTGGCTCGACGCTGGTGATGATTCCCGACGTCGGGCACATGGCGGCCGTCGAAGCGCCGGCTGCCTTCAACGCGGAGGTACGCCGGTTCCTGCACGGAATCTCCGCGCGGTGACGCCCGCTAGAACCGGGTCGGGTCCGGCCGCGGCGGCACAGGGCCGGGATCCGGAATCGGGAGGGGGCCGGGCGGCGTCGGGAACGGCCCCGGTTCCGGTGACGGCGTGGGCGCGGGGCCGGGTACCGGCTCGGGCCCCGGAACCGGCGGCGGCGTGACCGGACCGGGTTCCGGCGGGAACGGGTCTCCGGGCTCGGGCGGTGGCGTCGTGGGGCCGGGTTCTGGCGGAAACGGATCGGGGCCGGGGGTTGGTGGAATAGTCATGCGTGGCTTCCTTTCGTGGGCTGGCGTTAAGGATCGTCGATCAGGCGCCGCGGCGCCGGCGCAATACCTGCAGTTCCCAGGGCCGCAGTCGCACCGCACCTGCGGAAAGGCTGTTCCGCACTGCACCCGGCGCTGAACCCGGGGCAGAGCCACCGTTGGAGGCGTTGGCGTCGGACGGATAGTTGCCCAGGACCAGCTCCGCGTCACCCCAGGCCTCGTCCCCGAGGTCCGCGTCGCGCTCCTCGCCGGAGAAGTTGCCCAGCACCAGCAGCTCCGGAATCCCGGCGCCTTCTGTGGGACTGTCCGAGGGACTGCCGGAAGAAACGTGCCCGGTCAGGGCCCGGGTGAACGCATAGACGTGCGGGTCATCCGGCAGCACCATGGTGAAGTTCCCGTACGCGACCACCGGCTCCGCATGCCGCAGCGCTATCACCTGACGGTAGAAGCTGTAGACCGAATCCGGATCATCCACCTGGGCGGCGGCGTTGATGTGGTTGGCATTCGGGTTCACCGCGATCCAGGGTGCCCCGGTGGTGAAGCCGGCATGCCGGGAGGCGTCCCACTGGACCGGGGTCCGCGCGTTGTCCCGGTTCAGCGGCGCGAGGGCGGCGAGGACCTCGGCGTCGGTGTGGCCCAGGTGCGTGGTGGCTTCGCGGTGGTGGTTGAGGACCTCGATGTCGCGGTAATCGCTGATCGCGCCGAACGTCATGTTGGTCATGCCCAGTTCTTCACCCTGGTAGACGTAGGGCGTGCCGCGGTGCAGGTGGAGGATGCCGGCCAGCATTTTGGCGGAGAGCTCGCGGTATCGGGGGCTGTCGTCGCCGAAGCGGGACACGGCGCGGGCCTGGTCGTGGTTGCCCCAGTACAGGCTGTTCCAGCCGGTCTCGGCCAGCCCGTCCTGCCAGCGGCCCAGGGTCTGCTTCAGCTCGGTGAGCAGGAGCTTTTTGGGCCGCCACTTGTCGCCTTCCTCCTGGTCCAGCGCCACGTGCTCGAACTGGAACACCATGTCCACCTCGGCCCGGGCGGGGTCGGTGTACAGGATGGCGTCGTCCACGGTCACGCCGGGCATTTCGCCGACGGTGAGCAGTTCGCCGGTTCGGTTCGAGAAGACTTCCCGGTGCATCTCCTGCAGGAATTCGTGCATGCGGGGGCCGTCGATGTAGAACGGGGAGCCGTCACCAAAGAGCTTGCCGTCGGCCACCGGGCCGTCCGGGAGCGAGGTGTCCTTGGAGATGAAGTTGATGACGTCCATCCGGAACCCGTCCACGCCCCGGTCCAGCCACCAGTTCATCATCTCGTAGACGGCGGCGCGGACCTCGGGATTCTCCCAGTTCAGGTCCGGCTGCTTCTTCGAAAAGATGTGCAGGTAGTACTCCCCGGACACCTGGTCGAACTCCCACGCGGGCCCGGAGAACGCCGAGCCCCAGTTGGTCGGCTGCGCCGCCGTGCGCCGCGGGGCGGCCCCCGCGTCGACGTCCCGCGGCGGCCGCCACCAGTACCAGTCGCGCTTCGGGTTCTCCTTCGAGGACCGGGATTCCACGAACCACGGGTGCTCGTCCGAGGTGTGGTTGACCACCAGGTCCATCACCAGCTTCATGCCGCGCGCGTGCAGCCCGTCGGTCAGTTCCCGGAGCTCGTCGAGGGTGCCGAACAGCGGGTCCACGTTCCGGTAGTCGCTGATGTCGTAGCCGTTGTCGTCCTGCGGCGAGGTGTAGATCGGGGAAAGCCAGACGACGTCGACCCCCAGCCGCTGGAGGTAGTCCAGCCTGCCGATGATGCCGCGGAGGTCGCCGATGCCGTCGCCGTTGGAGTCGGCAAAGCTGCGCGGATAGATCTGATAGACGACGGCGCGTTGGAACCAGTCGCCGGCAGTCGCCTTGGGTGTTTCCGTGGGGGCTTCTTCGACCGTCATGGGGACTCCTCAGCTGGTCCGGCAGACAAGGGGGCAGCGCGTTGCTGACCCGCCAACGTCTGATTATTGACCAGTTGGCGGGGGCTGGGAAGACCTGCCCGGTCCGGCTGTGCTGTCGTGCTGTCCCGGCGCGGCCGCCCGTCCCCGGCTAGTTCTGCGAGGCGATGGCGTTGTCGCGGTCCTCGAAGACGTCCTCACCCGGTCCGGAGAAGGCCTTGGAGCGCTGGATCGCCTCGATGGATCCGGTGAACAGCTGGGAGTCGTGGGGATCTGGGTGCCGGTGGTGCTCGGCCGTAGCCATGCCGGGACGCTTGGACCCCGTGACGGCGCCGGACGCGTTGCCGGAAGTGGACGCCGCCAGCGCCGACGGCAGCGATTCGAGGCGGACGTGGGGGAGCGCCGTCGGGTGGTCCTGCTGCAGGAACAGCACCAGTTCCTCGCGGATCAGGCAGCGGAGGTCGAACAGGGAGGCGCTGTCTGCGGCGCTGACCAGGATGCGCACGCGGACAAAGCCGGCGGTGGCGTCCGTGATCTGCAGGATCCCCACGCGCTTGTCCCACAGCGGCGTATCGGCCAGGACCTTCTTCAGCTCGCCGCGCATTGCCTCGACGGGAGCGCGCCAGTCGAGGTCGAACTCCACGGTGCCCATGACCTCGGACTGCCGCCGGGTCCAGTTCTCGAAGGGGGTGGTGGTGAAGTACGTCGAAGGCAGGATCAGCCGGCGGTCGTCCCAGATGTGGACCACCACGTAGGTCAGGGTGATCTCCTCGATCCGGCCCCACTCCTTCTGGACCACCACCACGTCGTCCACCCGGATCGCGTCCGTGAAGGCGAGCTGGATGCCGGCGAAGACGTTGACCAGCGAGGTCTGCGCTGCGAGGCCCGCGACAATCGAGATCACGCCTGCGGAAGCCAGGAGCCCGGCGCCGAGCGCCTGGATCGCGGGGAACGTCAGCATCATGCTGCCCAGGGCCACCACCACGATCAGCGCGACGCCGATCCGCCGGGCCAGGATCACCTGGGTGCGCAGCCGCCGGGCGCGGCGGTTGTCCGCAACATCCACCCGGTACCGGGTCAGCACCATAGCCTCGATGATGAGCAGCATGGCGATGGCCAGCCAGGCCAGCGAACCGATGAGCGCAATCAGCAGCAAATGGTCCAGGCCGTGGCGCCATTCGAGATCCCCGCCGCTGGTGGCGAGCGCGATCCGGACGGCGATCAGGCACAGCGACAAGCGCAACGGCAGCCGGGCCACGCGGGAGATCTCGCGCAGTTCGGGCTTGCTGCGGTTGAGCCGGAGCACAATCTTGCGCACCAGCCAGGACAGGACGAGCCCGGCAACCACGGCGAGGGCCATGGCCAGGAACGGCATTGCTTGGGTGAGGAACTCTTGCATTACTTAAGCTCTAGCAAGCTTCCACGGGCAACTGAAATCGCCGGGATGTCAACGTGGGTCTCCTCACGCCGCGGCAGGAGCCGGCGGGCACGGCAGGTCTTCGGCGCCGTCGATCGCAGTCCGGCGCGGACCATCGCAGTCCGGCGCAGTCCGGCCGCGGGCCGGCACAGAGTTCGGCCCGCCACTCCGGGACTTTTGCCTCTTGATTTTGCCGACGGACGCTCCAGAATGGTCGAACCACTTGAATCCCAGGGGGAGGGTGACATGCGTCGACTCGCGGCGTTCGGCACGGCAGCGTCGGCCGGCTTCTTGGTTGCGGCGCTGCTCGGCGCCTGCGGTGCGCCCGCCGGCCCGGGGCCGACGTCGCCAGCGATGCCCACCGTGCCGCCGCTGACGTCCGCGCCGGCCAGCAGCGGCGCCGCCGATACCCCGCCCACCGAGCCGCCCTCGGCGCCGGGCACTCCGGCGCCGACGGCGGCGGATTGGCAGAGCCTCAAGACCCCGGACGGGAAGCTCGAGTTCGATCACCCCGCTGAGTGGACCGTCAAGGACCGCGGCGCCGAGGCGGCACCCGGCGGCGTGTTCCTGGAGGTCCTGAACGCGGGCGGCAAATCGCTGGCCACCTTGAAAACCAACGTCGCCCCGGGCGCGGAATGCACGCAGCGGATCCCCTACCAGGTGCTCGATCTGGTGCAGGTTCCGGCCCTCGCCCAGCAGGGCGTCACGCCGCACTTCATCTTTGAGTTGCGGCTGTATCCGGCCGAGAAGGACCCCACGAAAGCCAACGTCATGGCCTACGGCATCAGTTCCGCGCCCAAGCCGTCCGGTCCCGATGCCTGCCCGATTTTCCAGTTGTTCACCTGGCCGCCCAGCGGAGCGTCGTTCGGGGGCGTCTATAACCCCTTCGACACCACCCCGGGCAACGAGCCCTTTGTCGACACCCCGGAGGCCTACCTGGAGACCTCCGAATACCAGGACATCAGGAAGATGATCACCTCGCTGCGCCCGGCGGGGCTGTAGGGCCGGCCCGGGCTCATGGCGAGGCGACGGCCCATAGCGGCTGCGGTTCCGGCTCCGTTTGTTTCGGCGCTGGTGCTCGCGGCCCTGCTGCTGGCCGGCTGCGGGTCACCGGCGGCGCCGCCTGCGACATCCGGCGCTGCGGGTGAGGCAACGTCCGCAGGTCCGCCTGCCGGAGGCACCCAGCCGGGAAATGACCAGCCGGGAAACACCCAGTCGGGAGACCCTTCGCAGGGGACACAGGGAACCACGCCGTCGGGGTCAGCCACGGACACAGCATCGGGAACGGCTCCGGGGAGCACCGCGGCGGCAACCCCGACGACGTCGGCCCTCCCGCCGTCGTCGTCCGGCTGGAAGACGTTCACGACGTCGGACGGGACGCTGAGTTTCGACTACCCGGCCGCGTGGGAGATCCGGGACCCTGCGGGGGAGGCGCCGCTGGGCGGTGAGTTCGTGGACGTTGTGAACGCCGCCGGGAAGCAGATGGCCGCGCTGCGCACGAACATTGTCACGGGCGCCGAATGCGGCGATCAACAGCCCTACCTGCTCATCGACTCTCAGCCGATGCAGGCGCTCGCGGAACCGGGTGCGGCGGACCAGAGCCCGCCGCGCTACGTCTTCGAGGCCCGGGGTGACTTCAGTGCAGCGGAGGCTTCGCCGCCCACCTACGCGTCGTATGGCATCACCATGATGCCAGAGGAGACCGGGCCTACGTCGTGTCCGATGTTCCAGCTCTTCCTCTGGCCGCCCAGCGGCGCACTGTTCGGGCAGGCCTACGACCCCGGGAAAAACACCACGCCGGGGGACCCAGGGCTGCCGTACCTGGAGAAGGCGAAGCTCTACGCCAGCACTGCGGAGTACCAGGACGTCCGGAGGATGATCACGTCGCTGCGTCCGGCGGGCAACGGCGCGGCCACGGGCAGCGTGACGGAACCGGCGAAGTAGCTGGGTTAGACGACGCTGCGTTAGACAGCGGGCAGGTGCCGGTGGCGGTGACGGTGTTCGCGGACCGCAGGTGTCGGCGAGGCGTTCCTGCTGCCGCGCTGCCCGGTCCACGGGTTGCTGCTGACCTCCCGGATCAGCCCGGTGCCGGCGCACTCGCGCACGGCCATGATGCCGTCCGCCGCCTGGCGCTTGTCGTCGAATGCTGTGGAAATCGCCAACACGGTCCCGTCGGCGGCGAGGAGCCGGAACCGTACATTGGATTCCGCGTCGGTGAAGATTTCGAACTGTCCAGCCATTGTCTTGTCCTTGTCTAGCGGTGGTGACCGCCGGTGGAGGGTAAGAGCACTTCTTTGTGCTGTTGCCGGGTCTTCGACAAATCGCTGCAGTGCCGGTAGCCAGCCTGTCGCGGACGGCGGGCGCGTGAAAAGAGGCAAAGGTCCCTTGGTGTCTGGCCGGTGAGACTGGGCCGTTATGACCAAACCGGACATGACGAAAACGGCGCCCGGATGGGCGCTACATTGGGAACATGGCTGGCAAACATCCTGTGCAGTTTCCGGCGGATTCCGGCGAGCCCGTGCGGCTGAACGCGCGGGTGTCCGGTGTGGTCCAGGCGGTCGGCTTCCGCTACTGGACGGTCCGGAAGGCCGAGGAACTGGGGCTCAGCGGCACGGTCCGGAACAACACCGACGGCTCCGTGGGCATCGTGGCCGAGGGGCCGCAGTCCGTGGTGCTGGAGCTACGGCGCTGGCTGCGCTCGCCGGAGGCGCCCGGCCGGGTGGAGGACGTCGAAGAATCGGTCTCGGCCGCGACGGGGGAGTTCGGCGGATTCGACGTGGCCTACTAGGGCTGCAGCTTTCCGGTGCCGGTATCGTGGCCGGTCCGGGGCGAAGGACCCTCGGCAGGGGCCCGGTTTCTGAGTAGGGTGGCCCCATGCAGAAGATATCGCTCGATGCCCTTGCCCGGCAGCAGCTGGCTGCAGCAGTTGCGGCACCCAGCGGACGGGCCGCGGACACTGCGTTTGGCGGGCATGAGAAAGTCCTGCGGCAAACCGTCATGGCGTTCAGGGCGGGGACGCAGCTGAGCGAGCACCAGAACCCCGGCGAGGCGACCGTGTTTGTGCTCCGCGGCTGCGTGCGCCTGCGGGCCGGCAACGAATCGTGGCAGGGCAAGACCGGTGATCTGCTGATCGTGCCCGACGGGCTGCACAGCCTGGAGGCCGAGGAAGACTCGGCGATCCTCATGACCGTGGCGAAAATCAAGACCTGACGGCCCAGCCGCAGGCGGCGAGACCGGTCGAAGCCACTCCAGGGGCCGGATTACCGCAAGGAGCAGGACATGACTGTCATCCCTTTCGACGAGGTCCCACAGACCCGGCGGTGGTGGGCGAGGGCGGCCTACGCCGCGATTCTCTTGGCGGTGGCTGTCCCTTTGGTGTCTGCGGGATTGGCAGGCACCATCGCGTTGGTCATGATCGATGCCGGCGCCGTGTTAGTGACTGTGGCTGCGATCTACTGGTTCCTCATCAGCCGCGGTGTCCTGCGCTGGTGTGCGCTGGCGCTCGCGGTATTGGCCCCGCTGGTGCTGGTGGTCCTGCACATCCAGGCGGGCCTGCTATTGGAGATGGTGCTCTCGATTGCGCTGGCGTTCGTGGCCTTGGTCTGTGCCCGTGCCGCGCTCCGGGAAAGGGGTGAGGGCAAAGCCATGCCCGAGCACACCGCCCCTGCTTGGCAGCATGCTTTCCTGGTGATGAATCCGCGTTCCGGCGGGGGCAAGGTGGTGAAGTTCGACCTCCAGCGGAAGGCGGAAGAACTCGGCGCCGAGGTGGCGCTTCTTGAGGGACCGGGACCGGTGGACGTCGACGCGTTGGCACGGCAGGCCGTGGAGCGCGGGGCCGATCTGCTCGGCGTCGCCGGTGGGGACGGAACCCAGGCGCTGGTGGCCGGCATTGCGGCCGAGCACAACCTTCCGTTCCTGGTGATCAGCGCCGGCACGCGCAACCATTTCGCCCTGGATCTCGGGCTGGACCGCGAGGACCCGACGGGCTGCCTGGATGCCCTCCGGGACGGGGTGGAGCTTCACGTCGACCTCGGCAAGATCAACGGCCGCACCTTCGTCAACAACGCATCCTTCGGGGTGTACGCCGAGGTGGTGCAAAGCCCTGCGTACCGGGACGACAAGGCCGGTACCGTGCTGGAGATGCTTCCGGACCTGATCAGGGGCGATAAGGGTGCGCGGCTGCGGGCGCAGGCGGACGGGGAGACAGTGGACGGCCCGCAGGCGGTGCTGGTGAGCAACGGTCCGTACGGCAGCAATGACCTCGCCGGCCTGGGCCGGCGAACCCGGCTGGACCGCGGCGTGCTCGGCGCGGTGGCGATTTCCGCCGCCAGCACCCGGGAAGCGGTCGGCCTGCTGCGCCGTGCCACGAAGCGCGGCCTGATCCAACGCGCGGCGGCGGAGGTGGTGGTCGAGGCCGACGTGCCCGAGATCCCCGTCGGAGTGGACGGTGAGGCTCTGCTGATGAGCACGCCGGTACGGTGCACCATCGAACCCCGCGCACTGCGGGTCCTGGTTCCGCGGAACCGTCCAGGCATCCCACCGGCCCAACCGGCGCTGGATCTGGTCCGGCTCCGCGAGCTGGCGTGGGGCCGGCACGTGTCTGCGCCGTCTGCGCCGGCGTCCGCCGTTCCTCCGCCCGCCGGCGGGGGATCGTAGCCCCGGCAAATCTAGCCTGACCCGTGAACGACGGCGACTAGTTGTGCCGTGCCCACAATTGCAGCCACACGAGGAGGCGCGTTTCGGCGTCGTCGAGGTCTATGCCGAAGAGCGGCTCCACCCGGGACAGGCGGTACCGGACCGTGTTGACGTGCACGTCCAGCGCCTTGGCGGCGTCGATCGCGTTTCCGCCGCAGCTGAGGTAGGCGTAGATGGTCTCCTCGAAGGACTTCTTGTGCTGTTCGTCGTACGCCGCGATACTGAGCGCGTGTGCCCCGGGCAGTTGGCCGGCGGTGGTCAGCGCCGACACGAATTGGCGCAGCAGCAGACGCGAGCCGAGGGAGTCGTCGTCGGCCACGATGTCATCCGAATCGGCGGCGATGCGCCCCTCCGCGACGTTGCGCACAAGTTCTGACAGGACCAGTTCCGCGTTGACCCTGGAATCCTCGAGCCGGTCGATCGTCGCCGCGGCGCCGAGCGCTGCCAGGACCGGGCGCGAGAGCAGCCGCCGCGCGTTCTGCACAATCTTCAGAATCGCGGTGCGCTGGAAGTGGCGTGAGGTTTCGGTGGTTTGCGGCAGGACGATGTACACGATGTTGTCCGAGAGCCCGCAGACGGCCGAGGGCAGCCGGATGGCGCAGGCAGTCCTGATGGTGTCGAAGAGCCGGAGGCGGGACTGCAGCGTTTCGGCGGCGATGGCTTCGGACGGCCAGATGCCCAGGGCCGCAACCCGGATCGACGGCGCCGAGATCCCGAGCCTGATGGCGGCCAGTTCGGCGCGTTTCGGATCGAACAGCAGCGGCTGGACCAGATCGATCTGGCGGGTCAGGTTCGAGACGTAAGTGGTCCGTTTGTGCAGGATGTGGAGCGCGGCCACGTTGGCGGCTTCGCGCAGGATCCGGTTGGCGTCCTCGTTGTGGTGGTCCGCCAGTTCAAGGAGCCAGAGCGAGCCCAGAACGGAGTCGCCGGCCCGGATCGCGATGGCGGTGCGCCGGAGCGAGGGATCCTGCGTGGCCACGTCCAGCGCATCGGTGGCGGCATGGACACGGCGGTAATCGTTGTCCGTTTCCACCGAATGCGGCACCTGCAGGCTCAGGATGGAGCTCCGGCGCGTCTCGTCAATGGGCTGGTCCGGGAGGGTGGAGTACGCCAGGATTGTCTGCTCGGGATCGGCGATCGCGATGGCACCGCCGGCCTGGGCCGCCACCGTGTTGGCGAGGTCGAACAGGTCTCCGGGCCGGATGTCCACCAGGGTCCGTCCCGATTGCCGGTGCGGGACCACTGCCGCGTCCATGATCTCCGCGAGCTGGTTCCAGGGCACCGAGTCGGAGGCACGGAAAAGCGCCATCCCGTTGTCCCGGGCGGCTGCCCGCAGGACTTCGTCCGAGGTGCCGTTGGATTTGTAGACGACCGCCACGTACCCGGCGTCGCTGAGTTCCCGCACTTTCGCGCCCAGACGCTTCCCGGAAAGGGACAAACCAATGGCCAGGGCAACGGCACCCGGGAACTTGGCGGGCCGCGCCGTCGAGTCGTAGAGAACCGAGCCGGCGACAATCTGCCGGTCATCTGACGGCATTTCCACGAGGCTGAGGATTTCCGAGCCCGCCGAGCGGGCGACGTCGGCCAGCGTAGGCAGCGCGTGCGTCTCCGCCTCCGGTGCCTTCACCGGGACACCCAAGAAGCTGTTTGGTATTCGCTACTAATGATTGGCCCCTCAATTTGTCGATAACTCCATGGTGATGCGGAGCTTCATTTCCTACGCTGAACCATAACGCAGCACAGTTCAACGGAAGGCCGTCATTGAAAATCAGCGAAGCCAGGCAACTCGTCCAGGTGAAAGCTCCCGTCTTGTCCCGCCAACGGCGTGTGCTGGCGGGCGCCTACAACGTCGAGGAATTCCGGAAATCGGCGCGCAAGGTCTTGCCGGCCGGGATTTTCGACTATCTCGACGGCGGATCCGAAGACGAAGTGACGCTGCGCCGCAACCGGGCCGTCTTCGATGCCTGGGCCCTGATGCCCAGCTGGGGCCCGGTGTCCGGACCCGAAACGACGACGACCCTACTCGGAAAAGAAAGCGCGCTGCCGCTGACCTTGACCCCCACCGGGGCGACCCGGCTGTTCCATCCCGAGGGCGAGCTGGCCGTCGCGGCCGCCGCGGACCGGGCCCGCATCCCCTATGGGCTGGCCGGGCTGAGCACCGTGCCCATGGAAACCATCGCAGAACAGCACCCGTCCCTAGACCGCTGGTTCAACTTTGGCCTCACCTCCGACGCCCAGGCGATGAAGAACAAACTGGCCCGCTGCAAGTCAGCCGGATTCAACACCCTGATTGTCGGGGTCGACACGCGGGCACTGGGTTCCAGGGAACGGGACCTCCACAACGGATTCACTGCCCCTCCCGCGCTCACGCTGTCAACCATCGCGGACATCGCCCGGCGCCCTTCCTGGTGGATCAACTTTTTGAAGTCGGACGGCATCAGCTTCCCGAACCTGGATCCGCAGAGCCCCGCCGCCTCCTCCGTGGTGACCCCGACCATGTGGCAGCACATCCTGGGCCACTCGGATGCCAGCAGCGGCTGGAAGGAACTTGAGGCCCTGCGGCAGGCCTGGCACGGCAAAATCGTGCTCAAGGGCTGCGTCAACCCGGCCGACGTCGCGAAGGCCTCCCGGATTGGCCTGGACGCCGTCCAGTTGAGTAATCATGGCGGCCGCCAGCTCGATCACATGCTGAGCCCCATGGACGTCCTGCAGGAATCGCGGCAACGGGTGGGTGATTCGATCGAGATCTACGTGGACTCGGGCATCCGCCGGGGGAGCGACGTCCTCAAGGCGCTGGCGCTGGGGGCCGATGCCTGTTCGATCGGCCGGGCCTACCTGTACGGACTGGTGGCGGCCGGCTCGCCGGGCGTTGGACGCATCATCGACATCTTCGGGGATGAACTGCGGCGTACGATGACGTTAGTGGGCGTCTCCAGTATTTCCGAGTTGAAGGCCCGGGGCGGGGAAATTCTTCGGGACATTCGTCATTCCGGAGAACTTCTTGAGACAAGAGCGTCGGAAAACACGAATTCATGAGTTTTGAATAAGCAGTCATGCAGTGCCCTCCCGCAGCGTTGCGGGAGCCTAGAGAATCCCTGAACAGCTAAGGAAGCCATGCGCACCCGATACCTTCTTCCCGTTCTCACCATAGCCACGGCGCTCTCGCTCTCGGGCTGTGTCAACAACAGCGAACCCGCCGCCACCGGCTCGGCATCCGGTACCGCTGACGCCATCGACGTGCAAAAGAATGACTCCATTGCCGCCTCGCTCCCGGAAAAAATGAAGAGCTCCGGCGTGCTCAACGTCGGCATGGCCAACAACTACCCGCCCAACGAGTTCAAGGACGATAACGGCGAGCCGGCAGGCTGGTCCGTGGACCTCACCAATGCCCTGGGCAAGGTTATGGGGTTGAAGGTCAACTTCGACATCGGCACCTTCGATAACATTCTGCCGGCAGTGAAGGCAGGGAAGGATGACATGGGAATGTCGTCGTTCTCCGACACGCTGGAACGCGAAAAGCAGGTGGATTTCGTGAACTACTACTCGGCCGGCATCCAGTGGGCGGCGCCCAAGGGCAAGAATGTGGACCCGAACAACGCGTGCGGGCTCAAGGTCGCCGTCCAGGCCACCACGTATGAAGACACGCATGAGGTCCCGGCCAAGTCGAAGGCCTGCACGGATGCAGGCAAGCCGGCGATCACCATTTTCAAGTACGACGCGCAGGACCAGGCGACCAACGCCCTCGTGGTGGGACAGGTCGATGCGATGAGTGCCGATTCGCCCGTGACTCTGTACGCGATCTCCAAGACCAAGGACAAGCTGCAGACCGCCGGCGACGCCTTTGAGGTGGCGCCGTACGGGATGCCCGTGGCCAAGGGCAGCGAATTTACACCGGTCCTGCAGAAGGCGTTGCAGGCTCTGATCGACGACGGCACGTACAACAAGATCCTGTCCAAGTGGGGCGTCGAATCCGGTGGCGTCAAGACAGCAACTCTCAACGTGGCAGCCAAAGGGTGATAGCAAATGAGCGAGCCGGAATCCGACAGGATGATTGAGTCGGAACCTGACAGGAAGCATCGGGACCGGAGCGGAGCGGACGCGGACAACTCGCCGGCGGAGGCGATCGTGGCGATCCCGCTGCGGCACCCGTGGCGGATCGTGATTGCCGTAGTTCTGCTGCTTGGGTTGGCGGTCTTTGTCCTGGACGCCGCCCAGCGCGCGGACTATGGCTGGCCGGATGTGGGCAAGTACATTTTTGACCGCCGGATCAGCCAGGCCGCGTGGGTGACGCTGTGGCTGACCATCTACTCGATGATCGGCGCGATCGTCATCGGGCTGCTGCTGGCCATCATGCGGCTCTCACCAAATCCGGTGCTCAAGAGCATCGCCTGGCTGTACATCTGGATCTTCCGCGGAACCCCTGTCTACGTGCAGTTGGTGTTCTGGGGCATCGTGGCCCTGATCTACCCGGTGTTCACGCTGGGGATTCCGTTCACGACGCCGTGGGTCACCGTCCCGAATGAGATCTTCACGAACCTGTTCATTACCGCCGTGATCGGGCTGGCCCTGAACGAGGCCGCCTACATGTCTGAAATCGTGCGTGCCGGCCTGCTGTCCGTGGACGAGGGCCAGGCGGAGGCTTCCACGGCCCTGGCCATGTCCTGGGGACAGACCATGCGGTATGTCGTGGTTCCGCAGGCCATGAAAATCATCATTCCGCCTACCGGCAACGAAGTGATTTCAATGCTCAAGACCACCTCCCTGGTGGCCGCGATCCCCTTGAGCATTGACCTCTACGGCGTGTCCCGGGGCATTTCAGCCGTGACGTTCACGCCCGTCCCATTGCTGATTGTGGCTTCGCTCTGGTACCTGCTCTTCACCTCCGTCCTGATGGTCGGGCAGCACTTCATCGAAAAGCGGTTCTCCCGCGGAACCGGACGGATCAAGACAGGCAAGGCGCCCAACGAGCCCGAACCGGCGCCGACGGCCGGACCCGGTGCCCCGGGTGCACCGCTCGGGACAGATTTTGGAGGTAAGGGATGACCGGCGTGCCAATGGTTCTTGCGGAGAAGGTTTCCAAGAATTTCGGATCCAACAGGGTCCTGCGTGGGATCAGCCTGGAGGTCGACCCCGGGGAGGTTCTCTGCATCGTGGGGCCCAGCGGTTCGGGCAAGTCGACGTTCCTGCGCTGTATCAACCACTTGGAGGTGGTTGACGGCGGCCGGCTTTCGGTCGACGGACAGCTGGTCGGCTACCGCCAAAAAGGCGAGAAGCTCTACGAACTCAAGCTCAAGGAAGCTGCTTTCCAGCGCCAGGAAATCGGAATGGTCTTCCAGCGGTTCAACCTGTTCCCGCACCTGACCGCAGTGGAGAACATCATCCTGGCTCCCATGCGGGTGAAGAAGATTTCCAAGGCCGCTGCCACGGCACGGGCCATAGAACTGCTGGAGCGCGTGGGGCTGGGGGACAAGGGCGACGCCTACCCGGCGCACCTTTCGGGCGGCCAGCAGCAGCGGGTGGCCATTGCCCGGGCCTTGGCCATGGACCCCAAACTGATGCTCTTCGACGAACCGACCAGTGCCCTGGACCCGGAGCTGGTGGGCGAGGTGCTCGATGTCATGAAGGGACTGGCCAAGAGCGGCATGACCATGATTGTGGTGACCCACGAGATGGGGTTCGCCCGCGAGGTGGCGGACACCCTGGTCTTCATGGACGACGGGGTGGTGGTGGAGGCCGGGGCTCCCCGCCAGATCCTGAGCGACCCGCAGCACGACCGGACCAAGGCGTTCCTCTCCAAGGTGCTGTGACATTTAGGGTTGACGGCGCGGCCGGTGGAGCGTGGCCTCCCCGGGCTGTGGCATCACCGCCGCGCCGGTGCAACACTGAATCCGTGGACAGCCCCGCGGACAGCAAGATCTGGGCGGACTACAACGCCGCCCAGGCAACCCGCGGGGTGCGCACGCTGTGCCTCGAGGCCATGGCCTTCGCAGGCCCGGGGAACGGCCGCCGCGCCATAGATCTCGGCTGTGGCGCGGGCAAGGAAACACTCGCGCTGCTCGACGGCGGCTGGCGGGTCCTCGCCGTCGATTCACAGCCGGACACCCGGGACCAGCTGCTCGCAACTGTGCCCGCGGCCCTCGCCGAACAGTTGGACGTCGAGCTAAGCCCGTTCGAGGACCTTCCGCCGCTCCCGGAGGCGGGGCTCATCCTGGCCAGCTATTCGCTACCCTTCGTCCACCCCGAAAACTTCGCCCGACTTTGGCGGATGCTGCTGGGGGCGCTGGGCCCTTCCGGCGTCATTGCCGTGAATCTGTTCGGCGAACGGGACTCCTGGGCCGCCATTCCCGAATGGAACTTCCACACCGAAGCCCAGGCCAGAGCCTTGTTCGAGGGACTGGATATCCTTACGTTCGAGACCTACGACGCCGACGGCCAATCCTTCCGCGGTCCCAAGCACTGGCACATTTTCGACGTCGTCGCCCGGAAGAACTGACGACGGAGCCCGCTCAGATCTTGGCCCGCTCAGATCCTGGCCCGAGTCGTCACGCAGGCATGCTTTCCAGCCCGGGTCGCTTACTCATCCGCGGTTTTCCATAGGATTCCCGATGGCGTAGGGGCCAAAGTGTGCCCGGCGTGACGCACCAACCGGTCCGCCACGGCGGCACGTGTCGTCTGGTTCGATTTCGACTGGCGTCGTAGGCCAGACTGTTGCCGTGAGCAACTCTCCCCGTGCAGGCCTGGCCGTCGCCGGCCTCAGCCTCGGCACGTCGCTGAACCCGTTGAATTCGTCGATGATCGCCGTCGCCCTGGTGGTGCTGCGCGAGGACTTCGGGCTCGATGTCGCCACGGTCACCTGGGTGATCACGGCGTTCTACCTCACCTCCGCGGCCGGCCAGCCGCTGATGGGCCGGCTCGCGGACCGCTTCGGCCCGCGGCGGCTGTTCCTGCTGGGCATGGCCCTGGTGGCAGTGACCTGCGCACTGGCTCCCTTTGCGCCGAACTTTGCGCTGCTCTGCGTAGCGCGCGCCTTCATGGCCCTCGGCACCGCGACGGCGTACCCGAGCGCCGTCGTCATGGTCGCCGCGCTGGCGCGGGAGGCGAACGTGAAGTCCACCCGGCCGCTGGGCCGGATCCAGATGGCGAACACCTCGGCGGCCGCCGTCGGGCCAGTGGTGGGTGGCCTGCTGGTGAGCCTGGTGGGCTGGCAGGCGCTGTTCCTGATCAACGTCCCGCTCTCGCTGCTGGCGATCCTCGTAGTCCGGCGCTTTGCCCCGGCCGACGGTGCCCGGGAACGCGGCCGGGTGTCGGAACTGGTGCGCGACTCGGACCTGCCCGGGATTGGGGCCTTCATCGGTGCCCTGGTGCTGGTGATGATGGCGATGCTGAATGTGCTGCCCGACTACCGGTGGTGGCTGCTGGGCGGCGGCCTGCTCCTTGCTGCGCTGTTCGCGTGGCGGGAGCTGCGGTTCAGCCCGCCCTTCCTGGACCTGCGGCTGCTGGGCCGAAACCGGCCGCTGCTGCTGGTGTATCTGGGCTTCGCACTGTTCAACGGCGTCTACTACTTCGCGTTCTTCGGGCTGCCGCAGCTGCTGCAGACCGCCGGTGGCTACAACCCCGGCGTCGTGGGCCTGCTGATGCTGCCGCTCGCCGCGATCTCGGTGGTCGGGACGCCGTTCGCGGTCCGCGCGATCGACCGTTTCGGCGTGCGGCGGGTGCTGATCACCGGCGTCGTGCTGCTCCTCGGCGCGTCTGCGGCGATGTGGCTGCTGACGGTGTCCCTCGCCGTCCCGCTGGTGCTCGCGCTGACCGCCCTGCTGGGTGTGCCGTACTGCGTGGTCGCCATTTCCTCAAGCCAGGGCATGTACGTGTCCACCCGGCCGGAAGAGCGCGGGGTGGCCGCCGGGATCTTCCAGACCTGCCGCTACCTCGGCGCGATCACGGCGACCGTGCTGATCGGCATCTTCTATGGGACCGGCGTGACGCAGGCGAACTGGGGACTGATGGTGTTCGTGATGCTGGGGCTGGGCGCGGTGGTGCTTGTGGTGTCGCTGCGGTGGCGGGAGCGGCGGGCCTGAGGTCCGGCGCTGCGGGAGCGCGAGCCGTTGATGTGCCATGGCCGGAGTGGAAGACTTGGGCTGCGGTCTCATCCACTTTAAGGAGTTGGAAATGGCTGACGGGACTGGATTGATCAAGCGGTTCTACACAGAGGTGATTGGGGACGGAAATCTCGCCCTCATTGATGAACTGGTCAGTGATGACTTCGTCGATCATGACCCCCTACCCGGACAATCGCCCGCCAAGGACGGCGTCGGGTACTTCGTCAACACGATGCGGGCGGCATTCCCGGATCTCAAGGCCAAGACCACCGAACCGGCGCTGGTAGATGGAAATCTCGAAGCGCAATACGTGGTCCTGACCGGAACGCATCAGGGAGAACTGATGGGCGTCGCGCCCACCGGTCGGAGCGTCGAATTCAGCGGCGTCGACATCATCCGCGTCGACGGCGGCAAAGTCGTCGAGCACTGGGGGGCCACGGACACTATGACCCTCATGCAGCAGATCGGAGCCGTATCGAAGTAACGCGCAGCAATTTTTCGCGGCTGGGGCCACTCCGCGCGGAAGGGAGATCTATGTTGAAGCGGGCCACCTTCCCTACCACAGCCAGGCCAGTGGGTTTAGACTGGCCACCCATGGGACCCTTGAACTGCTCGTACTGGTCGGTTCGGTCGGTCCGGGTAGGGGCCTCCGTGTACAAACGGAAGGACGACTGTGGAGTCTGAGGACAACAAAGCGCTCGTGCGGCGCTTCTACGCAGAGATCGACGCCGGGAACATCGATGCGATGGACGATCTGGTCGCTGAGGACTATCTTGACCACAACCCGCCATTTCCCGGACTTCCGGCCGGACGGGAAGGCCTGAAACAGGCCTTCCGCATATTCTGGAAGGCGACGCCAGGGCGGCACGAGATCGAAGACCAGATCGCCGAAGCGGACAAGGTGGTGACGAGGTTAACGGCCTACGGTCGACACGAGGGTGAGCTCCCCGGACCCCTGCCTCCCACCGGTGCCGACCTGCGGGAAACCGGAGTGGCCATCCACCGAGTCGAAAATGGAAAGATCGCCGAGCATTGGTCAGACCGGGACGACCTCGGGCTGATGCGGCAGTTCGGCGTGATCCAGTTACCCGGGGACTGACCCGGCATCCACGTACTGTTCATGGCTGCCGGCACCGCCCGCGTCCTGTCATCGGCCAGCGCGATGATCGTAGCTCATACGGAAGGCGGCCTGGTTCCTGGACAGCGACGGCAACATCATCAACATCTCGCAGCGCGCGTAGGCCGGCGTCTGGCTCCGATCAACGGCGCAAAGCATCGCCGGGGGCAACGAAGCCGAAGGGACCGGCCCCCGTTTTCAAAGCGGGGGCCGGCTTTCGCGTGGTTAGCAGAACGCTGGCGCCTGCAAATCAGTGAATCAGCCCTTGGACTCGTACGCCTTGGGGAGCTTCAGGCCGCGCTCGTCCAGAACGGTGCGGAGGCGGGTGGGGTAGTCACTGATAATGCCGTCCACGCCGAGGTCCATCAGCCGTGTCATGTCCACCGTGGTGTTGACGGTCCAGGGGATGACCGGCAGGCCGAGCTCGTGGGCTTCCTTGATCATGCCCGGGGTGACGGAGCTGAAGGTGGGCGAGATGACGTCGTAGCCCTGGGCTGCCGCGGCTTTGGCGAGCGAGCCGCCGTAGGTGTCGATGTCGATGCCGCCGAGGTTGGGGCTGGCGCCGGGCTTGCCGACCTCGAGCCAGGCGTCGCCGCTGGACAGGGCGACGAGCGGCAGCTGCGGGGCGATCTTCTTGGTCAGGTTCAGCGACGACCAGTCGAACGACTGCACGGTGCTGCGCTCGGCCATGCCGGCGGTGTAGATCTCCGTGACCACGGCCTTGGTCAGGGCCACCATGCCCTCGCCGCCGGACCGCCCGTCCTCCACCTTGGTCTCGATGTTGAAGCGGACCTTCTTGGCGTCGGCGTCGCGCACCAGCTGGAAGACGTCTTTGAGCTCGGCGATCCGGTTGCCCTCGATCACGTCCTGCTCCGGGAACCCCTTGAGCTGGGTGAACCCGCAGTCCAGGGTCTTGATCTGCGCGAGCGACAGGTCGGCGACCCGGTCACCGACGTAGGGGTACTGCGCGTCGCCGGGAGTCGCCGGCGCGGTGTCGCGGCACTTGTCCGCCTGGATGGTGTCGTCATGCCAGACGATCACCTTGCCGTCGGTGGTCAGGTGGGTGTCCAGCTCCAGCGTGGACACGCCGAGCTTCAGCGAGTTGGCGAACGCGGCCAGCGATTCCTCGGTCCACTCGCCGCGGCCTCCGCGGTGGGCCTGCAGGTCAAAGGAGCCGTTGCTCTCGTTGGTCTTGATTGCCGTTGTTGCCTCTGCGGCGGCCGTTCCAGCAGCGTTCGACGACGGCGAGCCGGCTTCGGGGTTTGAAGCGGCGACGGCGGGGCTCGCCAGCGAGGCGATGAGCGCGGCGGCGGCCACGGCAGTCAGGGGTGTGCGCATGGTGATGGTTCCTCCCGGGTGACGTTACCGGCGTCGTGCCGGCGACCCGACCACCGTAGGGAGGTGAGATGGACTGTTGTGTGCGGGGAGCTGGACCGGGGGTGAACACGAGGAAACCGAGCCGGGTGACGGGCCTGGAGACGCGAAATACCGTTCGTGTGCCGGACGGATCATCACCCTGCAGGAACTCCGCAGCGGCTCAGGCTTCCTTAGGTGCCGCAACCCAGGACCGCCTGCAATTTCTCGAACGACTCGGTCCATCCGTTGCGGTGCAGTTCGAGGCGTTCGTCCGTCAGGAACGGTCCCTGCGAGAGCACCAGGCGCGTGCCTGTGCCGGTACTCCCGAGTGAAAGGTCGACGACGGTCTCCCGGTCGTCCGGCGCCGGTTCCTCCCAGCGGAAGGTGTACACCAGTCGCCAAGGGGGATCGATCTCCAGGAACTCGCCTGAGAGGTGGAACGGTTCGCCGTCCGGTGGCGTCATCCTGAATCGGTAGCGGCCGCCTTCGGCGAGGTTGAGTTCGGCTGAAGGGATGATGAAGCCGTGCGGACCCCACCACTTCACCAGTTCGGCCGGTTCCGTCAGCATCCTGAAGATTTCTTCCGGGGGAGCGGCGAGCGTGCACTCCAGGTTCAGGACCAGGCCGCCAGTTTGCTCGTTCCCAGTTGCCTCATTAACGGACTCCGCATTCATCCTTCCACTCTGGCATTGTGCGGCCACCGGCGGAAGTGCGCTTTGCAGCTCCCTGTTCGAAGAGCGTCCCTTCAGCCCAATGCCAGTCACCCCTGTTTCCGCAAGACCGAATCGGTCCATAATGGCCACATAACTTCGGGGACCCCTCACGCTGGTGATGGGTGGCGCGGCGTTGAAGAGTCCCAGGTGGCTGTCCCCGGTTCGGCGCAGGGGCGGTCACGGGCTCCGGACAGGTATTCCGGGGACTGAAACCGGGGGGAGCATCGCCATCGCTGCGGTCATCAACGCACTGAAGGGGAATCATCATGTTCAAGGATTCAAACATCATCGCTGTCCTCCCCGCGAGGGACATTAACAGGGCGAAGGAGTACTACAGGGACAAGCTGGGAATCGAACCCTCCGAATCCATGGAGGAGGGCAGTGTGATGTACAACTGCGGCCAGGGAACCCGCTTCCTCGTTTACCAGACAGAGAATGCCGGGACCGCGAAGAACACCCAGATCGGCTGGGAAACGGACAATCTCGAACGCGAGATGGAAGAACTGCGGGGCCGCGGCGTCGTCTTTGAAGACTACGATTTTCCCGGCCTGAAGACGGAGAACGGCGTCGCCACCGCATCCTGGGGGAAGGCAGCCTGGTTCCTGGACAGCGAGGGGAACATCTTCAACATCTCCCAGCGCGCGTAGGCCGGAGACTGGCCCCGGTCAACGACGCAAAGCATCGTTGCCGCCGGCCACTAAGCCGGAGAGAACCGGCTCCCGCAACCAAAGCGGGAGCCGGTTTCAGCGTGGCTACCAGCGCTGGACAAGGCAAAGAGCGCGGTCAGAACGGCAGGGTACGCAAGCCGCTACGCGCACGCTAGTTCGTGTGCGGTTCCCCCGGACGCCGGTGCCGGTGGTGCAGCTCGTAGCTGTCGAACACATCGGAAGAGGTGGCTCCGGAATGGCCGAATTTGCCCCGGAGGACCTCCGCGAGTCCGTCCAGCGCCGCGTGGAGCATCCGTCCGGCGAACTGCAGTTCAGGGTTCTCGCTGCGCTGGGCCTGGGATGCCAGATCCTGGGCGTAGGCCACCGTGGCGGGCAAGGACCCGCGCTGCTCAATTTCACGGAAGTAGTAGGTTTCATGGAACGCAAGCAGGTCGATGCTCACCGTAGCCACGTTTCCGGCAATTGCCTCCAAGAGGCCGGCAGCGTGACTGGGATCCATGGCCGATACACCTGCCGGACCTGCAGCCTCCCTGAACAGGTTCAGCTGGTGGGCAAGGGCCCGGCGTCGGTTCAGGGCAGGGAAAGTCTGCAGGATCCAAGTCACCGTTGCTGTCAGCAGGCCGAATCCGGTGACGGCCTCGAGGGCGACAACCAGCCGGAGCAGTGGTTGCGTTGCCACGATATCGCCAAACCCCACGGTGGAAAGAGTGACCAGGGAGATGTAGAGGGCTTCGGCGAAGTCGGCCCGCAGGGGAACTCCGGCTCCGTAAACAAAGCCGTCCGTCAGATGGGGCAGGTATAGCAGAGCCCAGCCGATGGCCGCCAAGCCTGCCCAGGCACCAATGACAGCGGCCATCGCCAAGGGTGCTGCGATGAAGGAGCCCCGGCCCCGCAGTTTTCTCGATACAAGCCAGAATCCGCGCATGATCGCCCGGCCCAGGGGACCGGAACCGTGCGGATAAAGCAGCGTACGAAAGACGTCAACGAGCATCAGCAGAACCAGCCCGGCCCCCACAACCGTCCAGAGCGTGTCCTCGAAGTCCATGCCTCATCTTAGAGGCGGCACTATTTGGGGAGCAGCCGCACGGTCCGGGCAACGGGCCCGCAGGATTGCCCCCGGTGGGCGGATTCCCCAGTTGCTCGAAGATCCCCCGAGGCCGATTGCGAGCACTTTGGGTGCCTGGCGTGCGACCATCAAAGTGCCGCAGCCCGTGGGTGTGCCGGCTGTATCGGTTAGCGCGCGCAGAGTGGGCCGGAACGACGTCAAGGGGGAGCGTTGTGATGAGGGGATCTCGGCCGAATGAAAGTTCGCTGCCGCGCTGGGCCAGAACCGCCGTCGTCGCCTATTTGTCGGTGGTGGTTGCCGTTGTTGTCGCCGCGCTGCTTGCCGCAGGCTTCGAACTGGCCCTGGATGCCAGGTTCAAGGAAGGCCTGCTGCTCGTCATGGTGGTTCTGACACTGCCCGTTTCGGTTGGCTATTTCATCATCGGCACTTTCGGCTCGGGCGGTGAATTGAGCCTGATTACAGTCCTCTACTATTCGGGATACGTCCTACTTGCGGTGGTCAACGCGGGTGTCTTCCGAAGGATTGTCCTCAGCACCCGGAAGCGCGCACGGGTCCCGGTCGCCGGCATGCCCGGCGCCTCGCCTCATTACCTGGACGTGAAACTGCGCGGGGTGGCCCCGGACGCCAGAAAGCTCTGGTGGACCGTGCCGCTGGCGGTCGTGCTGAGTCTTCCGCAGTGGATGGTGGCGAGTTTTGCCTGGTGCGGGATCAGCGGCTGCAGTGGCGGAGGTTTCGGCGTGGCCACCGGCACCGAATGGGTCGCGGTGATCCTGAGTGTCGTTAACGGCGTCATCCTGGCGGTGGCCGTGTTCGCAGTGCGCTGGCTGTATCCCACCAGGAAGCGTGCCCTCATTGCATTGGCGGCCGGGACGCTGTTCGGCCTGGTGGGCGCCGCTGTCACCCACGGGTAGTGCCCGGGGTCAGCTCGGCGTGCAGTGTCATTTCTATACGGGTGCGGTCCACCCGCTGGCGCGGGGGTTAGGAGGCGGCAAGGTGCCGCGTTGTCTCTCGTATGGGTGGTGGCTGGCCTTGGTGCCTGGCTGGCAGCCCTTCTGGGAGACCGGGACCCATCGTGAGGTTTGGTCCCGCCGGTGTTATGTCGGTTCCGTCCTGTGGTGGGTGTGGACGCCAGTAAGCTGCACGGCATTGATCGGATCGGGATCCTGAGTAGCATTGCAGGCACTTCCAAGCTGAGGAGCGTCATGGACAGGATCGATGAAACGACCGCGCCGGCCACCCTCGTGCAGGGCAGGGCGTACAAACTTGCAGCCGACGAGGGGACCGCCCTGTGGTTCACGAATGCATTGGTCTTGGTTAAGGCAGGTGGCCCGGAGACGAAGCAGCGGCTGACCATTACGGAGATTCTGCATCCGGCTGGCTACGCGCCACCGATGCACCGGCATCTGGTTGAGGATGAATCCTTCTACATTATTTCGGGCACGGCTCTGTTCGAGAGCGACGGACAGCGCTTCACCGTGCAAAAGGGCGATTTCGTCTTTCTTCCCCAAGGTTCCACCCACACATTTCTTGCCGGGCCCGAAGAGTCCTTTCGCTCCCTCGTGATCACGGTCCCGGCGGGCTTTGAAACCTTCGCCGCCGAGGTAGGAGAGCCGGCAGCGCGCAGGGAACTGCCGGACCCCAAACCCATCGACGGCGCGGCACTAACCGCGATCGCTGCACGCCACAACATCGAGATCGTCGGGCCGCCACTCACTACCTGACAATGGCGAGATTGTCCCCGGCCTTGATTTCGACAACGACATCCCGACAACTGGCTTATGCCGCCAGCCCGCTCTGGACCTCCGCTGCATGCTGCGGAGCCCGGGTGGCGGCCAGCCGCTTCGCCAGGTATTTGGCGTCCCGGCACACGCCCGGGAGGGTTTCCGATGCCGCTGAGAAGATGAGATCCTTCCCCAGCAGGTACAGGCCCGGCAGGGCATCCACGATCCCGCGGTGCTGCTGCTCCCGCCAGTCCGCGGGCAGTGCCGGGATGTCCAGCCACGGGTAGGCCTCGGTGAAGCCTGTGCACCAGATGACGTTTGCCACAGGAATGCGCTGCCCGCCGTCGAGTATTACTTCGCCGTCCTGGACTCCGGTGACCCGTGGCACCAGGTGGACGCCGGCGGCGCCCAGCTCCGCGAGCTTGGTGCGGATCAACGGCGGCGCCTTGCCCGCCATCTTGGGCAGCACCTTGCGTCCGACCGGCGTGTTGGTGTTCAGCACGTGCATCCCGGCGAAGCGGACCACCGGGAGAAAGAAGCGGGCCGCGGTCCGGCCGTGCCGGAACGGAATCTCGGCACTCGGCCTGCCGGCCAGCCAGGTTTCATGCGTGCGGCTGGTCTCCAGGGCAATCTCCGCCCCGGAGTTCCCCACCCCCACCACCAGGACGGGACCGGGCTTGAGCTGTGCAAGGTTCTTGTAGCTGTGGGAGTGGAGCTGCACGACGTCGGACGACAGTTCCGCCGCAAAGCCCGGCGTCTTGGGCAGCTGACAGGCGCCGGTGGCGAGGACAACGTTCGCCGCCGTCCAGTGCTGCGTCCCGGCCGTGACATGGAACCGCTGCCCGTCGTGGCTCAGCCGGGTGACGGCCGTGTTGGGCCGGACCGGCAGGTGGAACCGGGAGGCATAGTCCTCCAGATAGTCCGCCTGCTCGTCCTTGGTGGGGAAGGCGAGGCGGTCGCCGGGGAAGGGCCGGCCGGGCAGACCGTTGTACTTTGCGGGGGTGAACAGGCGCAGCGAGTCCCAGCGGCTCCGCCACGCGTCGCCAACCCGTGTGCCGGCGTCGAGAATGACAAAGTTCCGGTGCTGCTGCGCCAAGTAGTAGCCCAGCGCCAGGCCGGACTGTCCGGCACCGATGATGACGGTGTCGACGGCGGCAGTACCGACGGCGCCGTGGGTGTCAGTTGCTGGGGTGGTGTTCATGGTGGTGCCTCCTTGGTGCTGCATGTGCAGTTGGGTGCTTATGAACGCTCTGGAAGCGCAGGTACCAGCAGGGCCTTGAGCAGCATGGGCAGGTAGCCCACCGCGAAGATACCGATGGAATCCATTCCTGCGAGCACTGAAACGTTCATGCCATTAACGCTATTTTTCGTCGCGTCGCGGCGAATCGGGCGAATCACCCATTTCCCGTCTGCCGTGGGAGAAATCCGGCGTGCGGGAAATGGGTAATTTTATGCAGGGAGGGAGGTCGGGCGAGTCCGTGCTGGTAGGCGTAGGCCGTGACCGCGGCCCGGGAGGTCAGGCCCAACTTGGTGAAGATATTGCTCAGGTGCCGGGCCACCGTTTTTTCGCTGATGAACAGTTCGGCAGCGATGTTCCGGTTGCTCAGTCCGGCGGAGACGAGCTGGACCACCTCGGTTTCACGGGCGGTGAGCGGCCCGGCGTCGGCGGCGTGATGAGCGTCGTTCCCGGTGGGTGGCGCCGGGGCGATCCGCGCGTCCGGCGCAGCGGGCGCCGACTGCTCAAGCTCCGATAGCGCCGGCGCGGCGCCCAGCTCGGAGAATACTGCCCGGGCTGCCTCACGCTCCAGCTGGGCGGACTCCTCATCGCCGAGCGCGGTGTACAGCCCGGCCATGAGGGCGCGGCAGCGGGCCGCTTCGAACGGTGCATCGAGGCTGAGCCAGCGCGACCACGCGCGGCGGACCAGGACCAAGGCAGCCGCGGGGTCGCCCTCGTGGAACAGGACAGAGGCCACCGACTGCTCGGCGAGGGCGTGCAGCATGGGCTTGTCGATCGAGGCGCACAGCGAGGCCAGCTCCTCCATGGCGGTGCGTGCTGCCAGAGTGTCGCCTGCTGCCACTTCGATCTCCACCCGGGCGGCGAGCATCCCGCGCCGGTAGTCGGGGGCGGCACCGTCCATGGCCTGCCGGAGCAGGGATTGGGCCTGGTCAGGCCTGCCTTGGGCCAGGCGTAGGAGCGCCAGCCCGGGCTGCGGCGGGAAACCCGTCTCCTGGGCGTGCAGGTAGGAGGCCTCGGCGGCGTCGAAGTCCCCCCGGAGCCGGTGGATTTCGCCCTGTTCGTAGAAGCCGCCGTAGGTGGCCATATGGTCGCCGTGGAAGGCGAGGTCCTGCGCGGTTTTGGCAGCGTCGATCGCCTCGGTCCAGGCACCGTGCAGCCGGTACAGCTCGGCCCGGTGCATCTGGCACTGGCCGCTGAAGGCCACCACGTTCTGTTGCGAGTCACACCACCTGTCCAGCGCCCGCGTCCACTCGTGGGCGCGGCGCAGGTCAAAGGCCAGATGGCAGGTTTCGATCATTGCGCAGTAGATGATCCCGGCGGGGATGGGGGAGATTTCCCCGACGGTGACGGCGACCATGGCTTCGTCAAGCAGGGCCAAACCGCCGTCGAACTCGCCCAGCAAGATCTTTGCCTGCCCGAGGCCCAGCGTACCGAGGGCTGCCGAGTCAGCGTCGCCGCGTGCCCGTCCGAGGTGGGCGGCCCGGGTGAAGGCTTCCGCGGCGGTGGCGCCGTTGCCTTGGTAGAGAGCGTCCAGCCCGGCAGGGATCGACAGCAGGCCCTCGCAGGGGCAGGGCTCGGGCAGGTCGTCGACGATCCGGTGGGCGCGGGCGAGCCAGCCGGCGCTGCGGGCCGGTTCGCCCAGCAGGATGAGGTTCATCCCGGTCCAGGCAGCGCAGCGGACGGCGGAGGGGTAGTCGCCGTCGGCGAGGTACTTCAGGTGCGCCCGGGCCAGGATGTCCACTCCCTCGGAGCCGCGGCCGGTGAGGATGACGGAGGTGGCCAGCTGTTCCAGGTCGCTGGCCGGAAGTTCGGCGTCGTGGTCGGCAGAGGTGTACTGCCCGACGGCGTCCGTCCAGCGCCGTTCGGCGTAGGCTTCCCGGCTGTGTGCGAGTGTAGACATCGCATCTCCCCGTTCCCGGTGGCGGGTCTGAGCCTGGGGGCCGGCACTCTCGGAACCGGTGGTGGGAGGCCTGCCCGTCATCTGTTTTTCAGGCTACCGCCGGGGTTAAGGGGCGGCAAGGTGCGGGGACCGGTCGGGTGATGCAGGTGCCCTCGGGCTCCAAGCCCGGTGAGGTCATCGCGGCCATGGGCCCGGTGGCGAATTCTCAGGGCATACTGCTGGCCGTGATCGTGGAGCCATAAATCCGCCGCGCTTCCATAGAGGATCGGGAGGACAATTGTGCGTAGTGAACCAGGTCCAGGCGTTCAGCCAGGGCCTTCAACGGGAGAGCTGACATGGATGATTTCGTCGCTTACCTTGATACTTCGGAGGTCCGCTCCGGCAAACTTGAGGAACTCAAGACAGCCATGGCAGAACTCGCCGCGTTCGTTGAACAGAATGAGCCTCGGATCATCTCCTACAGCGTCTGTTTCTCAGAGGACGGCTCCACCATGAGTGTCCTCCATTTCCATCCTGATCTGGCCTCGTTGGAATTCCACATGAAAGTGGCGGGGCCTAAGTTCCCGCCAGTTGCCCCGCTTATCAAGATGAAGACGATCGAAATCTTCGGCCGCCCAAGCGAGGACCTCGTGGCGCAACTTCGAGAGAAGGCACAGCTCCTCGGCACCGGATCCGTCATTGTCCGTGATGTTCACGCCGGCTTCGCCCGTTTTACCCGCGGCCAGCTTTCTTTGCCGTAAGCCGGTTCCTGACCGGACATATCAGGAATCTCAATTCCAAGGTTCTCTCGGTGAACTCCACACCACTGTTCGCGGGAACCGGCCACAGGGTGGCCAGTGCAAGGACCGGCATCAGCGAGACGCCACTCCGGGCTGAGCGCAAGGACCTCGTTGGGGGCCGGCATATGACCTTTCAACCGGATGCCATGCACCCTGTTTCACCAGAGCCAAATCGGTCCATAATGGCCACATAACTTCGGGGACCCCTCACGCTGGTGATGGGTGGCGCGGCGTTGAAGAGTCCCAGGTGGTTGCCCCCTGCTCGGTGCCGGTGGTGCATCTCGTAGCTGTCGAACACATCGGAAGATGTGGCTCCGGAATGGCCGAATTTGCCTCGGAGGACCTCCGCGAGTCCGTCCAGCGCCGCGTGGAGCATCCGTCCGGCGAACTGCAAGCCAGAATCCGCGCATGATCGCCCGGCCCAGAGGACCGGAACCGTGCGGATAAAGCAGCGTACGAAAGACGTCGACGAGCAGCAACAGAACCAGCCCGGCCCCCACAACCGTCCAGAGTGTGGCCTCGAAGTCCATGCGTCATCATAGAGGCGGCACTCTTTGGGGAGCAGCCCCACCGTCCGGGCAACGGGCCCGCAGGATAGCCCCCGACAGGCGGCCCGGCATCTGGCCGCTTCAATCTATACACGGAAACCCCGCCAGTACTTTTTTGGCTGGCGGGGTTTCCTTGCGATCGCGGTGGTCGTAGTCGGACGAAATGACTCGCTATTTAGCCACGGCGGCAGTCGGAACGGACGTTCGGGAGAACGTTGTGTAGCCCGGCTTGGATCCAGTCACCTTGACGGTGAGGGTCTTCGCTACGTCTGTTGTGGTGGGTTTGTATGTAGCAGCATTGGCGCCGGTGACAGCTACGCCCGATCGGTACCACTGGTATCGGAGCGTGACTGGTGCTGGTCCCCAAACGCCGGAGTTAGCGGTGAGGGTGGACCCCACCTTGGCGGTCCCGGTGACGGTTGGCGTGGCCCTGACCAGTGATCCCTTGACCACCGCAGCCGTGGCGGCGGAGGTTCGGGAGAACGTAGTAAAGCCCGTCTTGGACCCGGTGACCTTGACTGTGAGGATTGCTCCCAGGTCCTCCGGCACGGGGGTGTATGTGGCGGAGGTGGCGCCGGTGATCGCGCCGCCGGAGCGGTACCACTGATACCGGAGCGCAACCGGGGCGGGACCCCACGCTCCGGGGACGGCCGCGAGGGTGGTCCCGACAGCGGGAACTCCCGTGATCGTGGGGGTGGACCGGGTCAGCGAACCCTTGGCTACTGCCGCCGTCGGGGCAGACGTCTTCGAGACCGTGCTGTAGCCGGACAGGGACCCGGTCACTTTGACGCTGAGGGTGGCCGCAACGTCAGCGACGGTGGGGGTGTAAGTGACCGCACTTGCGCCCGGGATGAGCACACCGGCGCGGTACCACTGGTAGCTGACCGATGCAGGCGACGGAGCCCAGATGCCCGCCTTCGCAGTGAGAGTCTGGCCGATCTGGGGCGTTCCGGCGATCGTCGGTGCCGGGGCTGCAAAGGAGCCCTTGGCAATCTGTGCCGTCGGTGCCGATTTCTTGGTCACGGGCAAGTAGCCGGCTTTGGAACCGGTGACGCCTACGGTGACGGTACTCCCCGCGTCAGCGGGGATCACGGTGTAGCTGGCTGCGTTGGCGCCGGCGATGGCGGCTCCCGAGCGGAACCACTGGTATCCGAGGGCGACCGGGGAAGGTCCCCAACTGCCGGCGGTGGCCGAAAGCGTGGACCCGACTTGTCCGGCGCCGGAAATGGTCGGAGTGGATGCGGCCAGAAGACCCTTGAACGTCAATGTCCAGGAGGAGGCGGCATCGGGGGCCAGCGCATAGCCTGCCCGCGCCTTCGCGGTGACTGTTACTGTGCCCGTTCCGGGGTACGTGCCTGCGGACGTAACCTTGCCGTTGACGAGATAGTCGACGCCGGACGTCGCCGGGATCGTGTAGGTGTCACCCGCGGTGCCGTCCTTCTCAGTAAAAGTTGCTGCCGCCGGCGACACCACAGTCGGAGGTGCTTCGTCGATGACCGTGACGGTTTTCAGTGTCTGGAAGAAGCTGGAGCCATTGCCCCAAGTGTCACGCAGTGGGTAAAGCACCACCTCCCACTGTCCGGTTGCGGCGCCCTGCGGGATGGTAATGGTGTGCTTCCAGATGCCGTCCTGCATCGTCCCGGAGACCAGTGTCATGCCGCCAAAGCCCTGGCTTTGGCCACCCCCATAGACCCAGCCCCACGGGTCAGGGTCGACCCAGTTGGCAATCATGGTCGGCGATTGCACAGCTGTGGCGTCGACCAAGTGAATGGTGACGTTGATCGTTGCCGGACCCTTGTAAAGATTGAGGTTTGTCCACGTGACCGACTGGCTTGCGAGCACGGGACCTGACATGTCGGATGCCTGTGCCGGGGCGGCGACTGTGGCACCGATTGTTGTAAACATGGTCACTAAGACCATCAAAGTCATCAAAGGCCGAACGCGATTGAAGACGCGCATGAGAACCCCCATAGTGTTGCCTGTAAGAAGGCTGAGTGATGCCTGACAGAACCGCAGACACGTGAATCATACACATGAACCTTCAAGTGTCGAGCCTTGGTGCCGTCGCGGGTTCCAGCCGAGCTTCACGAACGCGAAGGCGAAGGCCTGGTGCATCTCGTCGGCGAGGGTACGCACCGGCAGTGGGACGCTCGTTGCGGCAGAGGTCCATCATCAGGACTTGGTGCACCGAACGGCGGGTGCGGACGGCTGAGTGTGGCCATCAACACCCGCCCCACTCCCTACTTGGTTACGTGAACGACAACGGCGTTGCTAAGGGGCTGCTTAGCGCCCGGGTTATCGATTCCGGTGACTGTCCAGTTGCTTAGCAAGAGGACTGTTTTGCCTGTATCGGCGTTATAGATGATGTTCTCGAACCCCAAGGCCGCCAAGTCGTCGTCGAGTGCCTGAGCATTCATGCCTTCAACTGCGGCCGGAATTACGGCTGTCTCGGCCGGAGCGGGAGCGGCAGGTACGGCAGCTGTCACAGTTGCCGTTACAGTCGCCGTGGCAGTTTCCGTTACAGTCACGGTCTCGGTGACGGTCGGAGCAGCTTTAGGCGTATTTGCTCCCGCGCATCCTGATAGTGCAAGACACAGCAAGGCCGTCAGGGCCAGTTCTTTCTTCATTATTCCCATTTTCATTTGTTCTGGATTTAGTAGCCCATCGGCTGGGCTTGATCGATTCGGAGCGCTAGAGGCCCGTCTGGCTCACTCCGTACTCAGCCTGCGCCGGGCTGAAGCCCTCGAAGATCAGTTGGTCTTTCAGTCCGGCACGGGAGAAGGACTGATATTCGAGGTAACTCTTGGCGGACTTGGCTGCCTGCTCGTTCCAGTCGACTGTCACGCGGTCAACGGCCCAGGTCGCATCCGGTGCCGAATACTTCTCGAACTCCAGCTGCTTGATCAGGCCCGTGCGTGAGAAGGCTTGGTAATCGAGGTAGTCACCAGCGGTCCGCAGAGCGTTTTGCTGACTGGTCGTCCCAGCTTCAGCGGCAGCCTTAGCAGCAGCGTCAGCCTCTGCCTTCGCCGCCTTAGCAGCAGCGTCAGCGTCAGCCTTGGCTTTAGCGTCAGCCTCGGCCTTCGCCGCCTTAGCAGCAGCGTCAGCGTCAGCCTCGGCCTTCGCCGCCTTAGCAGCAGCGTCAGCGTCAGCCTTGGCCTTAGCGTCAGCCTCAGCCTTGGCGACGGCGGGATCCTGCGTTGCGGTCGCCGTCGGGGTAGCAGTAGCAGCGGCAGTAGCGTCATTTACGGCGGAAGCGGGTGAGGCGGACGATGTGGCAGCTCCGGCGCGGCCGGCATTGATGATGATGCTCAGGAGGATGAAGGCAGCGGTGACGATCAGGGCAATTTTCTTGTGCTTGGCGTAGCCCTCCAGCGGAAGACCTTGCTTATCGCGGGTTTTGTTCGCCAGTACGAGGATGAGATCGACCAGGGCCCAGATGCCCAGGCCGCCGAAGGTGACCAGCTTGAGGATACCGGTTCCGACTTTGCCCAGATAGAAACGGTCCACGCCGAAAACGCCGAGGAGGAGCGAGAACAGCCATGTCACGACGAAAGACTTATTGCTCTGTTTTGCCTGTCCATATCCGTAAGCCGGGGGATAGGGGGCGAGGTTCGGGGGTTGGCTCATGAGAGTCCTTTCATAGGACACCTGACCGACGTGCGATGCGAGCGTGCGGAGTGGGTGCGGTGATGGACGCACATAGGGGGAGCCCGGCCTGGAACGCGGGTCGCAGAGGGAGTGCATCACGCCAGCCAACAGTCACAAGCATGTTCGCTTCCCCCAATAGCGTCGCGGGCGTATACCCGCATAACGGATGTTACATTGCATCCGAGCAATCGAATGCAAACACATCGGAAAGTGTCATCTCGGTTGTTTCAGAAAAGTGCCAGCGTTCAGCAAATTGGTCGGCCAGTCGGCGTTCCGCGGCGGAGAGTCGTCCTGAATGGGAAGTCTCAGCAGTTCGGGGTCAGGCTTCTGCTGGATGAACGCGCAACCTCGTGCAGTTGCTCCTCAGAAGGAACCGACAGCTGATATGAGTTGAGTCTGTCCTTCACAAACACCTCCGGAGATGTCAGGACGGGATGTATCAGATTCCTTTGAGGACCTGAGGTTGATCCGCGGGATCCTCCCGACACCTTCGGAGGTGTTTGTTATGTCTGTTCAGGGCGTGGTGACCGGTGAATCACCCGTTGTTGTTGCTGTCGACGTTGGCAAGAGGACGGTCGCGTTGTCGGTCACCGATGCCGCCCGGCACCGCCTGTTGGGTCCGGTG
>NZ_JBFUJK010000016.1:0-122176 GCF_056401395.1 Arthrobacter sp. P4_F11 | reverse complement strand
GCTACATCCTGCAGGCCCGCGACCGCGGCCTCGGCGTCATCTTCATCACCCACAACCCGCACCACGCCTTCCCCGTCGGGGACCGGTTCCTGCTGCTCAAACGCGGCAAATCGATCGGCTACTACGACAAAAAAGACATCACCCTCGACGAGCTCACCGCCCAAATGGCCGGCGGCGCAGAACTCGCCGAACTCGCCCACGAACTCGAACAACTCGGCGGCCACAGCGACGTCGTCAAAGAAGTCCAGGCCGAGGTCGCCGACGTCGATTCAGAACGCCAGAGCATCGGCAGACACTGACGGCGCCGGCCCCGCACTTCCCCCGGCTCCGGCGCAGCGCCGAAGTAGACAGATCAATTTCAAGAACGGAACGGTTGACCCCAATTCCTGCGGGAATCGGGAGGGCCGCTCTTCCACCCAGATGGAGCAACCATGCAAATGCTAATCGCCGGAACCTGGCGCGGTGCCGCCGACGGCAGGACCGAGGAAGTCCGGTCTCCCTTTGACGGCCGGGTCATTGACACGGTTCCGGTCGCTACGGTCCAGGATGCCGAGGCCGCCCTCGACCGTGCCGAGATCGGCGCCCACCTGCAGAGGTCCACGCCGGCACACGTGAGGGTGGACATCCTCCTGCGCGCAGCCGCCCTGGCCGACGAACGTGCCGAGGACATTGCCCAGACCATCAGTGCCGAAACTGGTAAGCCGATCACGGAGGCCCGGGGAGAAGCCAGCAGGTCGGGGAACATCATCCGCCTGGCCGCCTACGAGGGAAGCCAGCTCTACGGCTCCACCCTTCCACTGGATGCCAACGCCGGCACCGGCCTGGACAAGATCGGTTTCACGCTCCGGCAGCCTGTGGGCATCGTCGTGGCCATCACCCCGTTCAACTACCCCGCGCTGCTGGTGCTGCACAAGATCGCGCCGGCTCTCGCCGCCGGAAATGCCGTCGTGCTGAAGCCGGCCCGCGCGACTCCGCTGACCGCACTGAAGCTGGCCCAGTGCTTCGTCGATGCAGGTCTCCCGCCGGAGGTGCTGTCCGTCCTGACCGGTCCGGGCAGCACCCTGGGCGATGTGCTCGTAACAGACCCTCGGGTGCGGAAAGTCTCCTTCACCGGTTCCACCGCCACCGGAACCCGGATCAGCTCGATCGCCGGTGTCAAAAAGCTTTCCCTGGAGCTTGGCGCCTCCTGCCCGGTGATCATCCTCCCGGACGCCGACATCGAACTGGCTGCCAGCGCCGTGGCAGCCGGCGGATTCATCAATGCCGGCCAGGTCTGCATCTCGGTCCAGCGGGTCATCGTTGACCGCAGGGTCGAAGCGGACTTTCTCGACGCCCTCGTGCCCAAGGTGGAAGCCATCGCGATGGGCAACCCACGCGAAGCCGAGACCCGGCTCGGGTCACTGATCTCGGAAGAGGAAGCGACCCGCGTCCACTCCTCGATCAACGAAGCACGGCACTCCGGCGCCAAAGTGCTCACAGGCGGAGACCGCCAGGGAGCTGTTGTCACCCCGGCCGTCGTCGCAGGCGTCGATCCGCGCTCTCCGCTGAGCCGCAACGAACTCTTCGGACCCGCGGTCGCCGTTACGTCGGCATCCGACCTCGATTCAGCCATCGCCCTGGCCAATGACAACGACTATGGCCTGGGCGCCGGAATCTTCACCAGCGATATCTCCGGCAGCATCCAGGCGATGCGGCAGATCGACGCCGGCAACATCCACATCAACTGGACGCCCCTGTGGCGTGCCGACCTCATGCCCTACGGAGGACTCAAGGGCAGCGGCGTCGGCAAGGAAGGCGTCCGCTCCGCAGTGCAGGAAATGACCGAAGAAAAAACGGTCATTCTCCACGGACGCCCCTGGTAACCCCTCGACTTCTGGAATAAGGCAATGACCACTAACTCACAGACCATCAGGCTCACCACCGCCCAGGCGGTCGTCAAATACCTGTCCGTACAGCACTCCGTCGCCGACGGCGTCAGGCGGCGCCTCGTCCCCGCGGCCCTGGGAATCTTCGGGCACGGCAACGTCGCCGGCTTGGGCCAGGCTTTCGACGAACTGGCCGATGACATGCCCTTCATCCAGGGCCGCCACGAACAATACATGGCGCACATCTCAACCGCGTACGCCAAGGCCAGCCGCCGCCAGGCCGTCCTGGCCGTGACCGCCTCCATCGGCCCAGGTGCCCTGAACCTGGTGACGGCGGCCGGACTGGCCACCGTCAACCGGGTCCCTCTCCTGCTCCTGCCCGGAGACACGTATGCCACCCGCCATCAGGGCCCTGTCCTGCAGCAGCTGGAGCACCCGACCGAAGCGGACGCCACCGTCAACGACGCCTTCCGTCCCGTCTCGCGCTTCTTTGACCGCATTACCCGTCCCGAGCAGCTCCTGACCGCGCTGCCGCAGGCCATGCGCGTACTGACCAGCCCCACGGATACCGGCGCCGTTGTGCTGTCCCTGCCCCAGGACGTGCAATCCCACGCCTACGACTTCCCGGCCGAATTCTTCGCCCCCCGGGACTGGAAGATCCGGCGCCCGCTGCCGGACCCGGCCGAAATCGAGGATGTTGCCGGGCTGATCAGGGCTGCGCAACGGCCTGTGATCATCGCCGGCGGCGGCATCCACTACTCGGATGCCCACGCGGCCCTGGAGCACCTGGCCGGCCAGGTCGGTATTCCAGTAGTGGAAACCTTCGGCGGAAAGGGCGCCGTCACGAAGGACGAATGGTGGCAGGTGGGCGGGGTCGGGCTCGAAGGCAACTTCGCGTCCAACGCCCTGGTCAAGCAGGCCGACCTTGTCCTCAGCGTGGGAACCCGTCTCACCGATTTCGCCACTGGCTCACAGTCGATCTTCGAGCACGACGGCGTCAAGTTCGCGGCACTTAACGTCGTCGATGCCGACACCCGCAAGCAGGGCGCCACCGGAATCCTTGCCGATGCCCGGCTGGGACTCGAAGCCCTGGCCCAGGCGCTGGAAGGCCACAGCACTGCCGAGTCCTGGCAGGACACCGTCCAGGCAGAGAAAGCCCTCTGGGCCCCCATTCGGACACAATGGCTGGACGCAGACACCGCCTACAATCCCGCGGACCACCCGCACGCACCGGTCACCGGGGCGGTCCTCACCCAGCCGCAACTGATCGGCCTGATGCAGGAACACGCGCGTTCCGGCGACACCGTGATCGCCGCGGCGGGCGGCCCGCCGGGTGACCTGCAGAAGGTGTGGGACGCGACCGGGAACAGGCACTGCCACTTGGAGTTCGGCTTCTCCTGCATGGGCTACGAAATCGCCGCCGGCATGGGCGTCCGCCTGGCGGAAGGGAACAACGACAACCGCGTGGTCACCTTCATCGGCGACGGCACCTTCCTGATGGCACCCACGGAGATCCTTACCGCCGCGCAGGAAGGGCTCAACGTCACGGTCATCGTCTCCGAAAACCACGGCTACCAGGTCATCCACCGCCTGCAGATGAACCGCACCGGCAAGGAATTCGGCAACGAGTTCCGCTACCGCACTACGGGAGGCAGCGTCGCAGCCGCCGACGCCCCGAAGGCCCGGCTCGACGGGGACTACCTCAAGGTGGACCTCCGCCAGATTGCCGAAGGCCTGGGCGCCCTGGCTCTCAGGGCCACCACGGCCGTCGAGGTCCGCGAGGCGCTGACCTCGACCCGGGACACCCAGGGCCCCGTCGTGATCGTGGTCCCCACGGTACCCCACGTGGACCTGCCCGGCGGCGACGTCTGGTGGGATGTGGCTCCTGCGGAAGTATCCGGACAGGAATGGGTCCGCACCCTCCGCGCCGACTACGAGCAGGCCCGCGGCCGCCAGCGGTGGTTCGGATGAGCCCCGGACCGCTGGGTGCCGGACCGCTGGATTCCGGACAGCTGCGCCGGCGGCTGGCTGACGGCGAAGTCACCATCGGGACCTTCGTGGGAATGTCATCGGCCACTGCCGCCGAAGTCTGCGCAGCAGCAGGCGCCGACTGGGTGCTGATTGACCTCGAACACGGCTCCGGAGGTGAAGATGCGGTCCGCGACGGCGTCGTGGCCGCCGGCAGCTACGGCGTGCCGACCATCGTCCGGGTCGAATCCGGAGACCGCATCCGCATCGGCCGCGTGCTGGACCAGGGGGCTGCCGGGATCATGGTTCCCCGATTGAACACGGTCGACCAGGCCGCACAATCGGTCCGGCACATGCTCTACCCGCCCCGGGGAGACCGCGGCGTGGCCACGTACAACCGGGCCTGCCGCTGGGGCATGGACCGCCGGACCCTCACCGAACCCGGCCAGGAAACCCTCGGAATCATCCAGATCGAAACCCTTGAAGCGCTGGAGTCGGTCGAAGACATCGCCGCCCAGGACGGCGTCGACGTCGTCTTCGTCGGACCTCTGGATTTGTCCTACGCGCTCGGCGTCCCGCTGCAGCTGGACAGCAACGTCTTCCAGGAAGCCCTGGAGCGCGTCGTCGCGGCGGCCCAGCTGCACAAGAAAGCGGCGGGCATCCTGGCCGTGGACGGCCCGGGCGCTGCCAAGTACGTCCGGCAGGGCTTCCGGTTCGTCGCCATCGGCTCCGACTCGACCATCATGGCGGCGGCGTTCCGTGACGCCTTCGCAACCGCCCGCAACTGACCAACACAAAAAGAAAGGCAAGAACGTGAGCCTAGAATCTCGCACCATCGGCGTCGGCCTCATCAGCGTCGGATGGATGGGAAAGCTCCACTCGCGGGCCTACCAAGCCGTACCGTACGTCTATCCCGAACTCGGACTGAAGACCAAGCTCGTCATCGCCGCCGACACCGAACCCAGCCGGGTCCAGTTCGCCCGCGACGTTCTCGGCTACGCCGAGGGAACCGCCAACTACGACGATGTCCTCAACCACCCCGACGTCGACGTCGTCTCCATCTGCGCACCCAACTTCCTCCACGCAGAGATCGGCATCGCCGCCGCCAAGGCCGGAAAACACTTCTGGATCGAAAAGCCGGTCGGTCGCGGTTACGAAGAAACGGCCGCCGTGCAGGAAGCGGCAGTGGAGGCCGGAGTGCTGACCTCCATCGGCTACAACTACCGGCACGCCCCCGCCGTCGAGCACGCACGCGAGCTCATCGCCGCCGGGCGCCTGGGGCGGGTGACCAACGTTCGGGCCGTGTTCTTCTCCGGGTACGCCTCCGAGCCCAACGGCGCCCTGTCCTGGCGGTTCGACCGGAAACTCGCCGGCACCGGCGTGCTGGCCGATCTGTTCAGCCACGCCACCGACCTGTGCCAATATGTAGTCGGACCCATCGCCGAGGTCACCGCGCTCACCAGCACCGTCTACACGCAGCGGCCAAAGCTCGCCATGGGCTCGGCAACGCACTTCGCAGTGATCGAAAACGGGGAAATGGGAGAGGTTGAAAATGAGGACTACGCAGCCGCGCTGGTCCGCTTCGGCCCGTCCGCCCGCGGCGCAGGAGCAGTCGGCACCATCGAGTCCTCCCGCGTCGCCGTGGGCCCCGAATGCGGCTACCAGATCGAAGTCTACGGAACCGAAGGTTCGCTCAAATGGGACTTTGAACGCATGAACGAGCTCAAGGTCTGCCTGGGACGCAGCAACGACGAGCAGGGCTACACCACCGTCAACGCCAGCCCCCGCCATGGCGACTACGCCCACTTCCAGCCCGGGCCCGGCAACAGCATGGGCTTCGATGACTTGAAGGTCATCGAAGCGAAGAAATTCCTCGTCGCCGTCGCAGGAGGCGCCCAGGAAAACTCGAACATCCATGATGCCGCCTCCGCGGCCGCGATCGTCAGCGCCGCCGAAGCTTCCTCACTGTCCGGTCAGTGGCAGAAGATCGAGGAAATCCACGGCACAACAGCGGCGCGGGCCTAACCATGGCAACTGCATCCGCCCGGCGGCCAACGATCTTGGACGTGGCCGAACGCGCCGGCGTATCAAAGTCCTTGGTTTCACTCGTACTGCGTGACTCTCCCCGGGTCAGCGCCGAACGCCGCCAGCGGGTGCTGGAAGTTGTGGAGGAGCTCGGCTACGAGCTCAATACGGCCGCCAGGTCGCTCGCAACCCGCAGCAACGGGACCATCGGCGTGCTGGTCAGCGACCTGCACAACCCCTGGGCCTTCGACGTCGTCGACGCCGCACGGCCGGTGCTGGAGGAGGCCGGCCACACCGTGCTCTTCAGCGCGGTCACGGCGTCGGCGGCGTCCGGCGGGGGAGTGGACCTGTCCATCCTCCAGGCATTCCGCGATTTGCGGGTCGCCGGGCTCCTCGTGATTGGAACCGTTCCGGACAAAGCGCCGTTCAGCCGCGTTGTCTCGGGGGGAGCCGTCGTATTCGCCGGTGGAGGTCCGGACTACATCGACACAGCCGACGTCGTCCGAAGCGACGATGCCCACGGCATCTCCATGGTTGTGGACCACCTCGTCGGCCTCGGCCATGAACGCATCGCACATCTGGGCGGGCTCGGCGGTTCGGTCGGGGCGGCGCGTGTCAGCGGCTACGCCGCCGCCATGGAAAACCATGGGCTGGGACGGAACATCCACGTTGTCGATGCGGACTTCTCCCAGGAATCCGGGTATGTTGCGGCCCAGCGGGCGCTCGGCGCGTCCGGCCGGCTGCGACCCACCGCCCTGGCCTGCATCAACGATCTGGCTGCCCTGGGCGCGATGACCGCAGCCGATGAACGCGGACTCCAGGTCGCGATCACCGGATACGACAACATCTCCCTCGGCGCCATGCCCCGGCTCGGGCTCACCACTGTAGATCCTGACAGCTCGACGATCGGCGTCGCCGGGGCGAAAACGCTCCTGCAGCGCATCCAGGACCACGACTTCGGCGGAGGCTTCGTCCACCAGCCCATCGTCCCTGAACTGGTCATCCGCAAGTCCAGCCTGCTCGGCCTCTAACCCACTTCACACACGTAGTCACCCCCGCGGGCCCCATGGCCGACGGGGTACACCCTCACATCTTCAAGGATGACGATGGCTTCAATAACCACACCCCAAATAGTCGTAGCTCTCGGCAACGTGGAGGTCGGACTGGTCGAACCGGTGCTGGCCCCACACCAACAAATGATTCACAATCCCACGGAGGAAGATCTCGCCCGGGCCGACGCCGCAATCGTCCGCGCCGCCTACCGCGTGGACCGTGAACTCCTTGACCGCATGCCCGCCCTAAGGGTGATCGCCAGGACCGGCGTCGGCACCGACCTCGTCGACGTCGCGGAGGCAAACCGCCGCGGCATCCCCGTCGTGATCACCCCCGGAAGCAACACCGCCTCCGTCGCCGAAGGCGTCTTCGCCCACCTCCTGGCACTCGTGAAGAAGCTGTCGACCCTGACCCCGTTGGTGAGGGACGGCCGCTGGGAGGAGAGGTCCTCTGTGAACGTCGGAGACCTCGAGGGGTTCACTCTCGGCATCATCGGATACGGCCGCATCGGACGCCGCGTCGCCCGGATCGCGGAGGCCTTTGACCTCAATGTCCTGGCCTTCGACCCGTTCGCCGACGTCCCGGCCGGCATCCGTTGTGGCGCGGTGGAGGAACTGCTGCGCCGGAGCGATTTCGTCACCCTGCACGTGCCGCTGACACCGGAAAACCACAATCTCATCAACGCCGAACGCCTCGCCCTGATGCCCGCCGGGGCCATCCTCATCAACTGCAGCAGGGGAGGCCTCGTTGACCTGGACGATGCCCACGGTGCGCTCCTCACCGGACATCTCGCCGGTCTGGGGCTGGACGTCTACGATCCCGAACCCCCCGCACACCACCCCGTCTTCGACCACCAGAATGTCGTCCTAACACCCCACCTGATGGGTTTCACCCGGCAGGGCATGATCCACACCGTCCGCGACGCCGCCAAGGGCGCCGTCGACGTCCTGGCCGGCCGCAGCCCGGCGGCGGTGGCCACATCATGACGATCCATCACCCTCAACCAACCACGGCCGCACCCGCCTGTGGAGAACTAGAAAGGACCATTACGCATGTCCGCTGACCGCCCCCTCAAGGTTGCACTCTTCGGATCCGGCCGCATTGGCCAGGTCCACGCCCGGAACATCGCCGCCCACCCGGATCTGGAACTGGCGTGGATCGCCGACCCGTTCATCAAGGGCGCACAGTCCCTTGCCGCCGCGACCGGGGCGCAGGCTGTGGAAACCGCTGACGAGGTCTTCGCCAACCAGGACCTGGACGCCATCATTATCGGTTCGCCGACGAGCACCCACGTCGACCTGATCTCCAGGGCAGTTGGCGCCGGCGTCGCCGCCCTGTGCGAAAAGCCCATCGATCTGGATATCGACCGCGTCCGCGTGTGCCGCGACCAGATCCGCGGCACTAAGACCCCGCTCATGCTCGGTTTCAACCGTCGCTTCGACCCGAATTTCGCCTCCGTCCGCGCACGGGTTGAAGCCGGAGAAATCGGACGCTTGGAGCAGCTGACCATCACCAGCCGGGACCCCGCCCCAGCGCCCCAGGACTATATCGCCACATCCGGCGGGATCTTCCGGGACCAGAGCATCCACGACCTGGACATGGCCCGGTTCTTCGTCCCGGACATCATCGAAGTCTCGGCAACTGGTTCGAACCTTTTCTGCGACTACATCGAAGAAGCCGGCGACTTCGACTCGGTGGTCATCACCCTGCGCGGACGGGAAGGTGAGCTCATCACGATCACCAATTCCCGCCACAGCGCCTATGGCCACGACCAGCGGCTGGAAGCATTCGGCAGCGAGGGTCTGCTGACTGCCGGCAACATGACTCCGACCACCGTGCGCAAGTACGGCGCCACGGGCACCGAAGAATCTGATGCCTACCTGCCGTTCTTCCTGGAGCGCTACGCCCAGGCCTACCGCAGCGAACTGGACAGCTTCGTGCAGTCCATCCGCCAGGGAACCGCCTGCAGCCCGGGATTCGACGACGGGGTGATGGCGCTCATCCTGGCCAATGCCGCCGAAGAATCCGCCAGGTCCGGCCGCGCCGTCAAAATCGGAGCGGAGTAGCCAATGAACGGTCCACTCCTTAAAGACAGGGTCCTCCTTGTCAGCGGCGGCACCCAGGGCCTGGGTGCCGGCATTGCCCGCCGGGCGGCAGCCGAAGGCGCGGCCGGCGTCGCCGTGACCGGGCGCAACGCCGACTCGGGCGAAAAGCTGGCCGCCGAGCTGACAGAGTCCGGTGTCGATGCCCGCTTCATCAAAACCGACCTGGCCGACGTCGAACAGGCGAGGGCCTCGGTACTGGAAACCATCGCCGCGTTCGGGCGGATCGACTGCGCCGTAAATGCTGCCGGACTGACCACCCGGGGAACCATGCTGAACACCACCCCGGATCTCTTCGACGCGCACATCGCCGTCAACCTGAAATCACCCTTCTTCATCATGGCCGAAACGATCAGGCACCTCCGTGAGCGCGGTGCGTCAGGCAGCATCGTGAACGTCATCTCCATCGCCGAACTCGGCGGCCAACCCTACCTGGCGCCCTACGTCGCGGCGAAGGCCGGGCTGGCCGGGGCAACCCGGAACGCCGCGCACGCCCACCGCTGGGACAAGATCCGCATCAACGGCCTGGACATCGGCTGGACCGCCACCGACGGCGAAGCCGAAACCCAAAGGAAGTTTCATGGCGCCGGAGACGACTGGCTGGAACAAGCCAACGCCTCGGTGCCGATGGGCAAGCTCGGACAAGTGGACGAGATCGCCGAATTTGTAGTCTTTCTCCTTTCCGACAGGAGCGGAGTCGTCACCGGCTCGGTCATTGACTGGGATCAAAACGTATACGGAGGATCAGATTGAGCACCATCACCAGCCGCCTTGCCGCCGCCCCCATTTCCTGGGGCGTGTGCGAAGTCCCCGGATGGGGCTATCAGCTGGAGGCAGACCGCGTACTGTCCGAGATGACTGCCCTGGGCATCACGGCGACGGAATTCGGCCCCGCAGGCTTCCTGCCCGAACAGGCAACTGAACGCGCGGAAGTACTCAAGCGACACAACCTGCAGGCCATCGGAGGATTCTTCCCCGTCATCCTGCACGATGCCGCCAAGAACCCGCTGCAGGCGGTCTCAGCGGAACTGGACGCCTACCAGGCGGCGGGCGCGAGCATCATGGTCCTGGCCGCCGAAACCGGGGTGGACGGCTATGACCAGCGCCACGAGCTCGATGCCGAGGGCTGGAATCTGTTCGGCCGAAACCTCGACGCCATCGTCAAGGCGGCGGCTGACAGAGGCATCCAGGCCGTCGTGCACCCGCACGTCGGCACCATGATCGAAACGACGTCGGACGTCAACCGCGTCCTGAACGACACCGCCGCGAACCTGTGCCTCGATACCGGGCATCTCCTGATCGGCGGCACGGATCCTGGACAGCTCGTCCGGGACTATGCCTCTCGAATCGGCCATACCCACCTGAAGGATGTGCACAAGGCCGTCGCCGAACGGGTCCAGAACGGTGAAATCTCCTACACCGACGGCGTCAAGACCGGAATGTACGTCCCATTGGGACAAGGCGATGTCGGAATTGCCGGCATTGTCCGGGACCTCCTCGCGGCCGGATACGGCGGCTGGTTCACGATGGAACAGGACACCGTCCTGGAATCCGTACCCGCCGGCGACGGCCCGGTCCGGGACGTCCGGCAGTCCGTGGCCTTCCTCCGGGAACTGGAAGCCGGGCTGGCCACATGAGCGCAGTGCGCTGGGGTGTGCTCACCACCGCCCGCATCGCCCAGGACCGTTTCCTGCCGGCGATGAAGAAGACCCGAAATGCTGTCGCCTCGGCGATCAGCAGCCCGAACGGACGCACGGCGGAGGTCGCCTCACGATTTGGCATCCCGACCGTGTACGAGTCGCACGAAGAGCTCCTCGCCGACCCGAACATCGAGGCCGTGTATCTTCCCTTCCCCAATGGTCTGCACGCTGAATGGATCATCGCAGCGGCCGAGGCGGGAAAAGACATACTGTGCGAGAAGCCGCTGGTCGGGAGCCTTGAAGACTACGCCCGCGTCATGGACGCCTGTGATCGGAACGGCGTGACCCTGATGGAAGCCTTCATGTACCGCTTCCATCCGCAGCACCAGAAAGTCCGTGAGTTCATCGACGCCGGCCGGATCGGCCAGATTGTCTCCATGCACGCGCGTTTCCACTTTGTCATGGACCGCAGCCCGGGAGAGGTCCGTCTGCAGACGGTCCTCGAGGGCGGTGCCGTCAACGACGTCGGATGCTACGCCGTGGACATCATGAATATGGTCATGGGCCGGCCTCCCGTCAGCGTCTACGCCAAAGGAACCAGCCCCACGGACCCGGTTGAGACTACCGTCGCAGCGATCCTGGATTACGACGGTGTCCTTGGAACCTTGGACTGCGGCTTCGAAGGACCCCGAACGAACACGTTCCAGATCATCGGCACCAAGGGACACATCACGCTCGACAAGGCGTTCGACCCGAACCCCGGAGAGCCGGCACGGGTGACCGTTTCGCTCAGGGACGGCAGCACCGAGGCCTTCGATGTCACCGAAGACCCATTCAAGGTCGAAATCGAAAGGTTCAGCGTCTGGACCCGCAGCTCGGTGCACGAGGTGGTCCACCGGCAACTCACTGAGCAGAACCTGGCCGTCCGGCTCGCCATCCACGAATCCCTCGCCGCAGGACTCCCACGGAACGTCGAACAGGTTCACGCCGTGCAACACCACTTACTACAGGAGCAGTAATGACCGTCATCAACCACTTCATCAGCGGAGCCGAGGCAACAGGCACCGGAACCGACACCAAGCCCGTCTACAACCCGGCCACCGGCGCCGTCTCCGCAGAGCTGCGGCTGGCCAACCGGGCAGACCTGGAGACCACTGTCGCCGCCGCGCGGGCGGCCGCCGATTCCTGGGGCGACATCTCCCTGGCCAAGCGCACCGCGGTGCTGTTCAAGTTCCGCGAACTCGTCGCCTCGCACGTGGAGGAACTTGCTCAGCTGATCACGGCCGAGCACGGCAAGGTCCTCTCCGACGCCAAGGGCGAGATCGGCCGCGGACTCGAGGTCATCGAGTTCGCCTGCGGCATCCCGCAGCTGCTCAAGGGCGAGTACTCGGACCAGGTCTCCACTGGCATCGACGTCTTCTCCTTCCGCGAGCCCGTCGGCGTGGTCGCCGGCATCACCCCGTTCAACTTCCCGGTCATGGTGCCGCTGTGGATGGCCCCGATGGCGATCGCCACCGGCAACGCCTTCATCCTCAAGCCCTCCCACCGCGTGCCGTCCGCGGCGATGCTGCTGGCCAGACTGTGGAAGCAGGCGGGCCTGCCCGAGGGCGTCTTCCAGGTCCTGCACGGCGACCGTGAGGTCGTCTCCGGCTTGCTGACCCACCCCGATGTGGATGCCATCTCCTTCGTGGGTTCCACCCCGGTGGCCATGCACATCCTTGAAGTGGCCACCGCCCACGGCAAACGCGTCCAGGCACTGGGAGGCGCGAAGAACCACGCGATCATCCTGCCCGACGCCGACCTCGACAACGCCGCCGACCATCTGGCCGCCGCCGCATTCGGCTCCGCAGGCCAGCGGTGCATGGCCATCTCGGTCGCCGTCGCCGTCGGTGACGCCGCCGACCTGCTGGTCAAGAAAGTCCAGGAACGTGCGCAGGACGTCAAGGTCAAGAACGGCACCGAACCCGACGCCGACATGGGCCCGGTGATCAGCGCAGACTCCCGCGACTTCATCGTCAGGACCGTTACCGAGGCAGCGCAGGCCGGCGCCGCGATGGTGGTGGACGGCCGCGACCTCGTGGTCCCCGGCCACGAGGACGGGTTCTGGGTCGGCCCCACCGTGATCGACCACGTCACGGCCGAAATGTCCGCGTACACCGAGGAAATCTTCGGCCCCGTCCTGGTCGTGGTCCGGGTCGAGGACCTGGAGGAGGGAATCAAGCTGATCAACTCCAACCCCTACGGCAACGGCACCGCGATCTTCACTTCCTCCGGCGCCAACGCCCGGAAGTTCCAGCGCTCCGTCGACGTCGGCATGATCGGCATCAACGTGCCGCTGCCCGTCCCGGTGGCCTACTACTCCTTCGGCGGCTGGAAGGCCTCGCTGTTCGGCGACAAGCACATCTACGGCCCCGACGGCGTCTCCTTCTACACCCGCGGCAAAGTGGTCACCTCCCGGTGGCCCGAAGCCAGCCACGCCTCCGGAGCCTCGTACAACTTCCCGTCCAACTAGGGAACCCGCCGGGGAACCGCGGCCGCGTCTGCGGTTCCCCGGCGGTTCCTGCGCGGGGCCGTGGGCGCCGGTTGATGCGCGGGCTTTAAGGACAAACGACGACGGCGGGAGGTGGCTCCCGCCGTCGTCGTTTGGCCTTGCTGCCTGGAACCTGGGCTTTAGGCGCCGTGGTTCAGGCTGAGGGTGAAGGTGTTCGGGCCGCTGGCGTGGACCGCGATGTTGCTCTTGGCGGTGTTGTGGCGCTCGGAGAGCTCGTGGACCAGCGCGTCCAGCTCGTGGTGCATGGTGGAGCGGTCCCAGAGCTTGTGGGTTACAGAGTTGGCAGTTTCAAACGTCATTGTTCAGTGCTTCCATTTCATGAATCCGGATGTCCGGCTGCCGCACCGATGCGGAGCCGCCGTAGGGGCCAAACCAGGAACGCCTGAGACCGTGGGCAGCTCTGCGAGCTCACCGGTTTGGCCTCATTGCGTCCACCAGGATGGGTGCCCGGCGTTTACTGCGGACGCGGAACGTCGCAGAAATTCGTCAGGCTGCACCGGCAGGAACGTCGCAGTCCCTGCCTTGCCTTTCCATAGTGCACAGCGCCGCGCGGGAGGCTCAAGCCAGATGGCGAAATTTGCGCGTGAGACTCATCACAGCCGCTGTGGCGGAACGTGAACGGCGACGACGGCACCCGAGTCCAGCGCGGACGGTTCAGTGCGGTCTAGGGACGGGAACGCTTCGGCCGAAAATGCGGAGGGTGGATGTGCATGCGGCTCAGCCCCCGGGCGGGGGCGGGAGTGACCGGCACCGGGCCGCCGGGTTCCGGACCGGCAGCGGCAGCGGCCCGTCCGTAGCGGGCAGCCAATGGCGCGGCGCTGAAGCCGTGGGCCAGCACGCTGAGCAGCACAGTGGCGGTGATGACGGCCACGGCCTGATCGGACACTGATCCGAGGGCTTCCAGCGCCAGCAGCGCGAATACGAGGGAAGCCAGGCCGCGCGGGCCGAACCATCCCACGAACAGGACGGTTTTCCGATCGAGGCCGGCGCCAATCGAGGCCAGCGCCACCGGCAGCATCCGCACCACCGTGAGGCTGAGCACGGCGTAGGCGACGGTCAGGGGGACGGAGCTCGCCAGCATGATCGGCACGGTGATGGCTCCGAAGGCCAGCCACACGAGCAGGGACACCAGGCCGCTCATCTGCTCGACGAAGGCCAGTTCGGCCGGCGCCCGTTCCCCGGCGCAGGTGCCGAACGCCAGCCCGGCGCAAAACGCGGCAACGAAGCCGTTGCCGCCCACCGCGAGTGCGGCGCTGTAGGCGAGCAGGCTCAGGGCCAGGACGCCGATGCCGGCGAAGTCCTCGGTTGCGGTCCCGCGCCGGCGGGCCAGTTGCAGCAGCCACCCTCCCGCGGCGCCGGCCGCTGCGCCGACGCCGGCGCCGATGAGCAGCTCGACGGCCGCGCTGCCTGGGCCTTCGGCGCTCTCCAGACCTGCTGCGGCGGCCGCGCCGGCGATGGCGAGCATGACGACCGGGGTGGCGATGCCGTCGTTGAGGCCGCTTTCGACCGTGATCAGCTGGCGGATCCGCGACGGCACCGCCGGATTCGTCACCACGGGTATTCCGAGTGCGGCGTCGGTAGGGGCAAGCGCGGCGCCGACGAGGAGGGCCAGCCAGAACCCGAACTGGGGAAAGAACCAGGCGGCCAGGGCCCACCCGAACACAATCGTCAGCGGCAGGCCGACTCCCAGCAGCCGCACGTAGCGGCCCACGTCCCGGCGCAATTCCTGCAGCGGCAGGCGGGCGGCGTCGGAGAAGAGAACCCACACCAGGGTGACCTCGACAACCGGGGTGATCAGCGCGGGCGCCGAGGCGGCATTGACCAGCCCGGACCAGGCCAGGGCTGCGCCGACAGCGGTGAACACGATGGGAGCGGTCAGGTCCGCCTGCTGCAGCCGCGCCGACACCAGCGCCCACGCGAACAGGAGGGCGGTGATGAGGACAATGACCGTCAGCTCCATGACGGATCGGCGCCCGTTTCCGTGGGCACCGCGTGAGGGCGGCCCGATTCCAGCAGCCGTCTGGGTCCGCCCACAGGGATCACACTCCCTCCGCCGATTGCACTAAACGTTCCCTGCAGTTCAGTTAATCCGCCGGCCAGGGACCGCGCCAGAGAACTAAGCCCTGTCCTGCTCCTGCCCCGGCGGGGCCGCGACCGAGCCGCGGCGGATCAGTGCGGCCGTGAATGTCGGTGCGGCCGCCGGTGCCTTGCGGCCTTCGATCTGCCGGATCAGGGCTGACGCGGCCGCTACGCCCATTTCGTAGACAGGCTGGGCGATAACCGTGAGCGGGGGCGTGGTCAGGCGCGTCCAGGCGAAGTCGTCATACATGAGGAAGGAGACATCATTCGGAATGGAGAGGCCGAGCTCGTGGATCGCCTCCACCACGCTGAGGCCGATCAGGCCGTCGGAGGCGATGATCGCCGTCGCCGGGTCCGGGCGCTGCAGCAGCTCGCGGGTGATCTTCTTGATGGACTCGTCGTCGCCGGCGTTGAGGCGGATCAGATCGACGGGCAGGTCCAGCCCCGCCTCCTCGAATGCGCGTTTCATTCCGTCCCGCCGGTCCGAGATCTGGGACGAGTCCAGCTGCAAGCCGTCGTGGTACGGCCCGGCTGATTTCAGCGTGGAGACGAAGGCGATCCTCCGGTGGCCGGACTTGAGCAAATAGCTGGTGGATTCATGGGAGATGTCCTCCATGTCCACCGCCACGGTGTCGACGTCGAGCCCTGGCGCCTTGCGGTCCAAAAGGACCAGCGGACGGCCGGATTCGTGAACGCGCCGTAAATGTTGCGTTTCCACGGAGGACGCGGGTGCCACGATCAGGCCGTCAACGCGCTTGTCGAGGAGCACCCTCACGGCGTCGATTTCCGCCTCGGTATCCTCGTCCGTATTGATCAGGATGACATTGAATCCACTCCGCTTGGCGGTGTCCGTAATGCCCCGCGTGGCCAGGCCGAAATGGGGGTTTTCGATGTCGCCGACCACCACCCCGATGGTGTGCGATTTCCCGGTGTTCATGCTGCGGGCGAGCTCGTTGGGCCGGTACTCCAGTTCCTCGGCGGCAGCCAGCACCCGCTCGCGCACGTCGTCGCTCACGGCCCCGTAGTTGCCCAGGGCGCGGGCGGCCTGGGCCTTGGAAACCTGGGCTGCTTTGGCGACGTCGGCGACAGTGACATCGCGGCGCCGGGAAGCATCACTATTCATTACGGCCTTTCGTAGCGGACCCTTGACGCCTGATGTGGCTTCGATTACATTTCTAGCAATCGATGTGAGTCCGGTCTCAATCCTAGGGACTGAGACCGGACTCAGCAAGACTTCCATCGACAAAGTCCCACTCCACGGGGCCCACTGCCTGCCTGCCCCGCTGCTCACCCCCACGATTGGAAACGCTGTGAACACAGGAAACACAATGCGCCCCGGGGCGCTCATCGCCGCTGCTGTGGCCGCGGTCCTGGCACTCTCCGGCTGCGGAGGCAGCTCATCCGCCTCGTCCTCGCCGGCGGACAACCCCTACGGCCTGATTGAGGCCGGCACCATCCGTGTTGCCAGCCTGGGTGATTCGAAGCCCTATACCTTTGCCGACGCCCAGGGCAACTTCACCGGCTTCGACGTCGAGCTCTTCAAAGACGTCGCCCACCGCGCCGGAGTCGACAAGGTCGTCTTCACCGGACAGGACTTCTCCGGGCTGCTCGCCGCTGTCTCCAACGGCCAGTTCGACGCCGGCGTTGCGGCGATCGGCATCACTGACAAGCGCAAGCAAACCGTCGACTTCTCCGATGGCTACCTGGCCGGCTACCTGACCGTCATCACCACTAAGACCTCGGGCATCACCGGCGCCGACGGTCTCGCCGGAAAGCGTCTCGGCGTCGTGCAGGGAACGCTGCAGGAGGCCTATGCGGTCAAGAACTTCACTTCCGCGAGCCTGGTGCGCTTCCCGGACAACAACACCGCGATCGCCGCCGTCAACAGTGGATCCGTCGATGCACACTTCCTGGACTACGAGGCCGCCAAGGCCTATGAAACGCAGTACGGGCTGATCAGCGCCGCGGACATCCCCTCCTTTGACGCTCCCGCCGGCTTCGCCGTGGCCAAGGGCAAGAGCGCTTTCAAGGACGCTCTCAACAAGGGCCTTGCCGCAGCCATGGAGGACGGCACCTGGAAGAAGCTCTACCAGAAGTGGTTCCCGGGCTCCCCGATGCCCGAGCAGTACCTGCCGAAAGCCGAGCAGACTGCAACGCCTGCGCCGAGCAAGTAAACGGCCCAGCAAGTAAGCGGCCGGCAAGCAATAGGCCCCGAACCATCGGCACGTCCGGCACATAGCCCGGCTGCCACCTGACCGGGCGGGCCGCACTGCGCGGCCCGCCCGGGTTCCACAAGCTACCTACGTCTGAGAGCAACCATGGACTGGTTAAGCACCATCACCCGCACCTTCTTCGACTTCGGCGCAATGGCCGAGGTCCTGCCCCAGCTTCTGGGAGTCGGTCTCCTCAATACCCTCATCATCTCCGTGGCGGCGACCATCATCGGCGTTGCCCTCGGCATGGTCGTCGCCGTCATGGGGATATCTCCCTCGCGGTGGCTTCGGGTTCCGGCCCGGATCTACACGGACCTCTTCCGCGGACTCCCCGCCATCCTGACCATCCTGTTGATCGGCCAGGGCTTCGCCCGCTTCAGCCAATCGATCTTCGGCCCCTCGCCCTACCCCCTGGGGATCATCGCCCTGAGCCTGATCGCCAGCGCCTACATCGGTGAGATCTTCCGCGCCGGTATCCAGAGCGTGGACAAAGGCCAGGGTGAGGCCTGCCGCGCGCTGGGCATGAGCTACGCGAAGTCCATGGCCCTGGTGGTGGTTCCGCAAGGCGTCCGCCGGGTCCTGCCGGCGCTGGTGAACCAGTTCATCGCCATCGTCAAGGACTCCTCGCTGGTCTATTTCCTGGGCCTGCTGGTCACGGAACGCGAGCTCTTCCGCGTCGGCCAGGATGCCGCCGTGCTTTCCGGCAACCTCTCGCCCCTGGTCATGGCCGGCATCTTCTACCTGCTGATCACGGTTCCCCTGACCCATCTGGTCAATTACTTCGATAACCGCTTCCGCACCGGCCGACGCCTCCCCGGCGCACCCAGCAGCGGTCTCAAGGAAGTCAAAGAACTCGCCGCGGCTTCACCGCTGACCACCGGGAGCAACACATGAGCCTCGCCAGCAACACCGCAAGCAGCACCAGCAATGCCAAAGAATCAGTTTCGGACATCGAGACGTTCCATGGCTCCAGCCTGGAACTGAAGAACCTGACCATGGCCTACGGCGATGTCGAGGTGCTCCGCAATGTCAGCCTCAACGTCGCCCCGGGCACCACCACCTGTATCATCGGGCCCTCCGGCTCCGGCAAATCCACCCTCCTGCGCGGCGTCAACCGGCTTCACGAACCCAAGAGTGGGGACGTGCTCCTGGCCGGCGAGAGCGCCCTGCAGGTCAAACCGGACCTCCTGCGCAGCCGCATCGGCATGGTGTTCCAGCACTTCAACCTCTTCCCGGACCACACCGCCCTCGAGAACGCGGCGCTGGCCCTCTGGAGTGTCAAGGGCATGCCCAAGGCCGAAGCCAGGGAACGCGCCCGGCGCCGCCTCGCCGAGGTCGGTCTTGCCGAACGCGCCGACCACCGCCCCCGTGACCTCTCCGGCGGACAGCAGCAGCGCGTCGCGATTGCCCGGGCCCTGGCCATGGAACCGGAAGTCATGCTCTTCGACGAGGCCACCAGCGCCCTGGACCCGGAACTGGTCAAGGGCGTGCTGAACCTCATGGCAGGCCTGGGCCGCCGAGGCATGACCATGCTGGTGGTCACGCATGAGATGGGCTTTGCCCGCAAAGTCGCCGACCAGGTCGTCTTCATGGACGAAGGCGAGGTCGTCGAGTCAGGCACGCCCGCCGACCTCTTCGACAACCCGCAAAGCGAACGCCTCCAGCGATTCCTCTCGGAAGTGCTTTGATGGAGACCCTGAAGGGAAACACCGCCGCGGCACCCATCCGCGCCGCCGTCGTCGGGTTTGGCATCTCGGGCAAAGTCTTCCACGCACCGCTGATCGCGGCGGATGCCAACTACTCGCTGGACGTTATCGTCACGGCGGATCCGGACCGCGCCACGGAGGCTGCAAGGCTCTACCCGGATACCCGGATCGTCCCGACGCCGGAGGATCTGTTTGCGCTGTCCGGTGACCTCGATCTGGTGGTCCTCGGAACGCCACCGCTGACCCACTTCGACCTCGCCGCAACGGCCATCGCCCATGGCCTCCACGTGGTGGTGGATAAGCCGTTCGTCACCACATCGGACCAGGGGCAGAAGCTCATCTCCCGGGCGGCCGACGCCGGCGTGCAGCTCACGGTATTTCAGAACCGACGCTGGGACGCGGACTTCCTGACGCTGCGGAAGCTTGTCGGGGAAGGAACGCTGGGGGAGGTGCGCAGCTTCGAATCGCGCTTTGAATGGTGGCGGCCGGAGGGCTTCGGAAACTGGCGGGACACCGCCGCCGTGTCCGAGGGCGGCGGCATCCTCAACGACCTCGGTGCCCACCTGATCGACCAGGCCCTCCAGCTCTTTGGCCCGGCAACCGAAAGCTACGGCGAAACGGCGAACCACGGCCCGGATCCGGGCGGCGCCGACACCGAGGCCTTCGTGTCCCTGCTCCACGAATCCGGGGTCCGCTCACGGTTGTGGATGAACGGGATGGCGGCGCAGGTCGGCCCGCGCTTCCACGTCCTGGGCTCCCAGTCCGGCTACACGAAGTGGGGCTTGGACGGCCAGGAACCGGCCCTCGCGGCCGGAACGACACCCACGGACCCGGGCTACGGCGTCGAACCCCAAACCCATTGGGGGACCTTGGGTGTCGATGGAGACCTGCGCCCAGTCGCATCTGAACCCGGCGCCTATCCGCTGTTCTATGCACAGCTCGCGACTGCCCTTCGTGGCAAGGGCCCACTTCCGGTCGACCCGGAAGAGTCACTCGACGTCCTGAGGGTCATCGAAAATATCCGCGCCTCCGTATAGTCCGCACACCCGCTCCCAGTGCCCCTGGCGGGTACCCCAGACACCTCTACTTAAGGAAAGGCAGACCCATGTCCTCCACGCCCTCAACCAAGCGCATCGCCATCATCGGCGGCGGCATCCTCGGCGTCTCCACCGCCGTCCACCTGCTCCGCGACGGCGCCTCCGTCATCCTCCTGACCGAACACGGCCTGGCCAGCGAGGCCACCGGCCGCTCGCTCTCCTGGCTGAACTCCGCCGGAGAACGGTCCACGCCGTACCACCAGCTCCGGGTCGCCGGCGTGGACCGCTACCGCACGCTCTTCGCCGCGGACCCCGGCCGGGAATGGCTGCAGTTCGGCGGTGGCCTCATGTGGAATCCCGCCGGCCAGGAAGCCGCCACGGAAGCCCGCCACCGCTACGAGAAATCCATCGGCTATGACTCGAAGCTTCTGACGCCCGAACGAGTTTCTTCAGCCACCCCCGGCATCGATCCGGTCGAAGTTCCGGAGAACGCCATCTTCAATCCCGGTGAGGGCTGGGTCAGCCTGCCCGATCTGGTGGACTTCCTGATGGAGGAGTTCCACGCCTTGGGCGGTGAACTCGTCCTCAACGCCGGCAAGGTGTCCGTGACGGTCGAAGGCGGCCGGGCCACCGGCGTCGAGACGGCCGCAGGCGAAACCTACGAGGCAGACGCTGTTCTCGTGGCGTGCGGTGCCGCAACTCCCGCCGTCGTCGCGCCCCTCGGCGTCGAGATCCCCAACGGATCCCCGGTCTCCATGCTGGTGCTGACCAAACCCCTAGAGCACGAGCTGAAGGCCGTGCTGAACACCCCCAGGGCCGCCGTCCGGCCCAACCCCGGAAACACCCTTGCCCTGGACCACGACTGGTATGAAGGGCACATCACCGAACACGCCGACGGCTCCTTCAGCATCCCCGATGACGTGGTCCAGGAACTCGCCGATGAAGCATCCAAGCTCATCGCCGACAACCCCGACCTCAAACCGGCCTCCTGGAAGATCGGCTACAAGCCCATCCCGGGCGACGGCGAACCGGTCCTCGGTGAACTCGGCCAGGTGCCCGGCTGCTTCGTGGCCTTCACACACTCGGGGGCCACGCTCGGCCTCATCGCAGGAGAACTTCTCGCGGGCGAGATCATGACCGGCACGAAGCACCCGATGCTGGCCACCTTCCGGCCGGGACGCTTCTCCTAGCCAGAGCCAGAGGCCGCCAGGCAGGCAGGTCGGCGTTCACCGGCCCTGCCTGCCTAAGCCCCGTCCTGCTCCTGCGCCGCCGGCGTTGCCCCTGGGGCCAGATCCATTGTTGGCTGGCGCTTGGGACCGGGCTAGGGACTGGGGGAGGGGCTGGAGGTGGGGGACCCGGTCCCGGATGGGGCGGTGGTGTTCCCGGTTTGCGTGGGTGATGGGGTGCCGGAGGCAGTCCCGGATCCGGGCGTCGCGGGCATGTACGACTGGTATTCGGGGAGCGTGGAGTCGAGGACCGGAAGCTGCAGCTCGGCCGACTTACCTGTGGAGTCCTCGCTCACCCGGACCGTGACCAGGGACCCGGGGGATCCCGTGGTGGGGTCCAGCATCATGGCCGGAGGTTGGGCCAAAGACGTTTCGCCGTTAGCCTTGACCGGAATCGATACCGTCGATCCGGAAGCGCCGGAGATGGTGACAACCGCGTCCTTGGCGGACGTGTTGAATACGGTGCCCATAATCCGTCCCGGCTGGTCCGCTCCGTGGGAGAGGATGAGCATGTCCGCCAGCTTCATTGGACCGATCACTGTGTTGATCCCGTTGGTCGCCGGCGTGATCTTCGTGGTTTCCGCGGGGTTGTCGGAGGAGCAGCCGGTTCCGGTCAACAGCAGCACCCCCAGCGTGAGGGCGGCGATCGCAGATCTGAATCCTGCCAGCAGGGTGGTGGGTGCCACGGCCGGCTCCTCTCGGCAGAAGCTGTCCGGTCACCTCCGATTATCGTCCCGGGCGGCGGGAAAATCGACCCGCCGTCGCTCCTGGTGGCCACCCAGCGGGCGGCGCCCGACGACGGCGCCACCGGCCGGCCCGAAATGCGGCTTGAGTTCGAGGATCGGGGGGCGGACCCGGCTGCGCCTCGGATGACCCCAAACGAGGATTCCTACTGATTTGCGGATAGGAATGCCCATAATTGCCGCAAATAGGTGATTATGGAGTCATGCCGAAATTCCGCATCTCCGAAGCAGCACGGTTTCTCGGGGTCAGTGACGACACCGTCCGGCGCTGGACCGAGAATGGGGTCCTGACCCCGGTCAAGGATGACTCCGGCCGGCTGGCCGTGGACGGCCTCGAGCTTGCCCACCTGGCCCGCGACCAGGCACAGCTTCCCGATGACCCCACCAAGGTGGGCCGCTCCGCCCGCAACCGGTTCGTCGGCCTGGTCACGGGCATCACCGCTGACAAAGTCATGGCACAGGTTGAGCTGCAGTGCGGGCCCTTCCGCGTCGTGTCCCTGATGAGCAGCGAAGCGGTCCGGGAACTGGGCCTGGAGCTTGGCTCCGTGGCGACCGCCGTGGTCAAAGCCACCACCGTCATCATCGAAACGCCCCACGGAAAGAGCATCATATGAGGACTGCCCGCAAGCGCGTCACCGCACTGCTGGCGGCCGGCGCCCTGGCCGCGGGCCTGGCCGGCTGTGCCGCCGGCACGCCCGGGGCAGCCGGAACCGGCTCCAACTCCAGCGCCGGGGCCAGTGAGACCCCCACGCTGTCCGGAGCGATCACCGTTTACGCCGCGGCCTCGCTGAAATCGACCTTCACCAAGCTGGCCAGCGACTTCGAGGCCAAGAGCCCCGGCACCAAAATCACTTTGAACTTTGCCGGCTCCTCGGACCTGGTCACGCAGATCACCCAGGGCGCCCCGGCCGACGTGTTTGCCTCCGCCGACACCAAGAACATGACCAAGCTGAACGATGCGGAACTGATCGACGGCGCCCCGGCCAACTTCGCCACGAACGTCCTGGAGATCGCGGTTCCGCCGTCCAACCCGGCATCGATCAGCTCCTTCGCCGACCTCGCCAGACCGGGCGTGAAGGTGGTGGTCTGCGCACCGCAGGTTCCCTGCGGCGCCGCGGCCGAGACTGTCGAAAAAGCCACCGGCACCACCCTGGCGCCGGTCAGCGAGGAATCGTCCGTCACGGATGTCCTGGGCAAGGTCACCTCGGGTGAGGCCGACGCCGGGCTGGTCTATGTCACGGACGTCAGGAACGCCGGAGATAAGGTCGAAGGCATCCCCTTCGCCGAGTCGGACCAGGCTGTAAACACCTACCCGATCGCCACGGTCGGCACGAGCAAGAACAAGGAGCTCGCCGCTGCCTTCATCGCCGCGGTCACCGGCAGCGCGGGCAAGACGGTCCTGAGCGACGCCGGATTCGGCACCCCGTAAACGGCATGCACAGGCGCAGCGGCACCGGGTACACAGGCATCCCGGCATGGATTTACGCCATCGCGGCAGCAGGGGCACTCTTCGTCCTGCTTCCGCTGGTGGCAATGGTCGCCAGGGTCAACTGGTCCGAGTTCATCCCGCTGATCACTTCCGAATCCTCACTCACCGCGCTCGGCCTGAGCCTGCGAACCTCCGCGGCGAGCACCGCCTCCTGCATCGTCCTCGGCGTGCCGCTCGCACTCATCCTGGCGCGGAGCCCGTTCCCGGGCCAGCGCCTGCTCCGGGCCTTCGTCCTGCTGCCGCTGGTCCTGCCTCCCGTGGTGGGAGGCATCGCCCTGCTCTACACCTTCGGCCGCCAGGGACTCCTGGGCAAAAGCCTGGAACTGGCCGGAATCCAGATCGCCTTCTCCACCACCGCCGTCGTCCTCGCCCAGACGTACGTTGCCCTGCCGTTCCTGGTGGTCAGCCTCGAAGGCGCCCTGCGCACCGCCGGCAACAAGTACGAGGCGGTCGCCGCGACCCTCGGCGCGCGCCCGGGCACGGTGCTGCGCCGGGTGACCATCCCGCTGGTGCTCCCCGGCCTGGCCTCCGGCGCCGTTCTGTCCTTCGCCCGCAGCCTGGGCGAATTCGGTGCCACCCTGACCTTCGCCGGCAGCCTGCAGGGCGTCACCCGCACCCTGCCGCTGGAGATCTATCTGCAACGCGAAACCGACGCCGACGCCGCCGTCGCGCTCTCCCTCCTGCTGGTCGCCGTGGCGGTGGCCGTCGTCGGGCTCTCCTACCGGCGCCCTCGCCTTGGCGTTGCACCGGAAGGAGCACTCCGGTGACCTTTCAGCTGGACGCAACCCTTGCCGCACGGAGTTTCGAGGTCTCCCTCAGCCTCGGACCGGCCGAGACAATCGCCATCCTCGGGCCCAACGGGGCCGGTAAATCGACGCTCCTCTCGATCATCTCCGGCCTGCTGCGCCCCGATGCCGGCAAGGCGACGATCGGCGAAAAAGTCCTGTTCGACCTGAGCGCGGACACCAACATCTGGCGCGCCCCGCACACCCGGGGCACGGCGCTGCTGGCCCAGGAAGCCCTCCTGTTTCCGCACCTCAGTGCACTGGACAACGTCGCGTTCGGGCCACGCAGCGCCGGCGCCTCCAGCGCAGCGGCCCGCGAAACGGCAATGCACTGGCTCAGCGAGGTCGACGCCGACTCCCTCGCCTCGCGGCGCCCCGGACAGATCTCCGGCGGACAGGCCCAGCGGGTGGCCGTGGCCCGCGCCCTCGCCGCCGACCCCGACCTGCTGCTCCTCGACGAGCCCATGGCCGCGCTCGACATCCATGCCGCCCCGCTGCTCCGCCGGCTCCTCAAGCGCGTCCTCGCCGGCCGCCGGGCGATCATCATCACCCACGACATCCTCGACGCCCTCATGCTGGCCGACCGGGTGATCGTCCTCGAGGGCGGCCGGATCACCGAACAGGGCCCCACCCGCGAAGTCCTGGAAAAACCCCGCAGCCGGTTCGCCGCCGGGCTGGCCGGGCTGAACCTTGTGGCCGGCACCGTCAGCAACGCCGGGGTGACCACGGCCCAGGGCATGGTCGTCGCGGGCCACCAGGACGAGTCCGTCGAGCCCGGGCAGGACGGAGTAGCGGTCTTTCCGCCCTCGGCGGTATCGGTGTTCCTCACCGAAGAGCACGGCAGCCCGCGAAACTCATTCCAAGTGATCATCACGGACCTGGAGCCCCACGGCGATCAGATCCGTGTCCGTGCCGGTCGACTCTCCGCCGACATCACCCCGGCCGCGTCAGCCGACCTCGGCCTCGTCCCCGGAATGAGCGTCTACTTCGTCATCAAGGCCGCCGCCATCGCGATCTACCCGGCCTAGGGAGCTTCCGCACGTTCCGCCCGGCGGAGTAGTCTCGGTGCCGGGCGCTGCCGGCGCCGAGCGACTCCGCGAGGAAAGGAAGGCTATGCCTGGAATGTATGTGGCGACCTCGACCATCACCATCGAGGCGCCCGCGAGCCGCGTATGGTCCGTCATCACCGATCCCGATGCAGCCAAGGAGTTCATGTTCGGTACCGAACTCGTGACCGACTGGACGGTAGGCGGACCCATCCTGTGGCGGGGCACCTGGGACGGCAAGGAGTACGAGGACAGGGGCAGCATCCTCGAGTTTGAACCCGGACGGCGGCTTGTTGTCACGCACTTCAGCCCGTTGAGCGGCCAGCCGGATGCGCCGGAGAACTACCACACGCTCACCTGGACGCTCGAGGACCAGGCCGGTGCCACGCAACTGACGCTCGCCCAGGACAACAACGCCAGTGCCGAGGACGCCGACCACTCCAAGGGCATGTGGGACAGCCTGGTGAAGAGCGTGAAGGGAATCGCGGAGCGGGAAGAGCCAGGGAGCGATTAGGCAGAAGGCCGCAGGGCCAGGTTGCGCTACTGCTGACAGCGGGCCGCCAGTGGGCGGACAACAAGCGGATCAAAGGGAAGGCAACAGGAACGCCCGCCGGGTTTCCCCCCCCGGCGGGCGTTCCCCTCGTCGGCGGAAGGGCGCCTACAGCAGGCTTGCCGCGATGTCCTTCCCGATCCTCTGCAGCAGGGCGGCCGAAAGTCCGGGATCTTTGGAGGAGTCCTGGTCGGTGTACTCGGCCAGGGTGTAGACCCGGGTGAGCGCCAGTTCGGACCATCTTTCCCGGGGGAGGAGGGAACGGCCGGCCACCGCGATGATCGGGCGGGTTCCGGACCTCCGGGCGACGGCGGCCGGAAGTTTGCCGGCGAGGGTCTGGTCGTCGATGCTGCCCTCGCCGGTGATGACGACATCGCAGCTGTCCCTGCGGTTGTTGAAATCGAGCAGGTCCAGGAAATAGTCGGCGCCGGAGACCTGCCTGGCACCCAGCAGCAGGCAGGCGAAGCCGATCCCGCCGGCGCTTCCGGCGCCCTCACGCTGCGCCAGTGCCTCGGCGTCCTCAAACCCGGCGTCCGTCAACGCGGCGACGAGGTGCGCCAGCCCGTGCTCGAGTGCCGCAATGTCCTGCGGTCCGGCGCCCTTTTGGGGTCCGAAGACCGCCGGCGCGCCGTCGGGTCCGAGCAGGGGATTGTGGACGTCGCTGGCGACCACGAGTTCCGTGCCGTCCAGTTCGGGGAACCTGGTCCGGCGGATGGTGTGGATCTGCGCCAGGGACTTTCCGCTGCCGTGGAGCTGCCGGCCGCGGGCGTCGTGGAAGCCGTAGCCCAGGGCGGTGAGCATTCCCATGCCGCCGTCGGTGCTGGCACTTCCGCCCAGCGCCAGGACGATCCTGGCCGGGTTGAGATTGAGGGCGAACAGGACCGCTTCACCAAAGCCCCGGCTGGAGGCCGCCAAGGGTTCCAGCTGGCCCGCCGGCAGGAGCGCCAGGCCACAGGTGTTGGCGACCTCGACGACGGCGGTGGTGCCGTCGAACGCGATGCCGGCCGGGATGGGCTGGCCGGTGGGCCCGGTGACAGTGTGGCGGTGCCGGGTGAAGCCCGCGGCGACGGCGGCGTCCACACTGCCGTCCCCGCCGTCGGCCAGCGGAAGCAGCTCGCAGTGGACCGCTCCGGCCCGGCCGGTGGAGCCGGCTCCGGCGCGGAGCCCTGCGGCCAGGGCATCGGCCACCTCGCCGGCCGTGAGGCTGCCTTTGAACTTGTCCGGTGCGATGAGGGTCCGCACGGTTTTCGGGGCGGTGGTGTTGGACATGTCAGATGGTTTCCGAGTAGGCGGGGCGGCGGTTGTCCTCGCCCGTCGAATCGGCGTCGGCGGGTTCTGTGCGCTGCGGGTTGTTGTCCGGGTGCGTGTGGTGGCCGTATTCGATCAGGTCATCGTCGATGTCGCCGTAGCCGTCCGGGAGGATCGGATCCTCGCTGGGCAGGGGCTCAACAGTTTCGCCGTTGAAGACGCGGCGGACGCGGTCCGCGTCCAGCGTGTGGTCCCACCAGGCGATGAACAAGGTGGCGACGGCGTTGCCGGTGAAGTTCACCAGGGCCCGGCACTCGGACATGAACTTGTCGATGCCGAAGATGAGCATGATGCCCGCGGCAGGGATGGTGCCGAGCGTGGCCAGGGTGGCGGTCAGGGCGATGAAGCCGCCGCCGGCGACGCCTGCCGCGCCCTTGGAGGTGAGCAGCATGACCGCGATGAGGCCCAGTTGCTGGCCGATGGTCAGGTTCGTGTTGGTTGCCTGGGCGATGTAGACGGCGGCCAGCGAAAGGTAGATGGCGGCGCCGTCGAGGTTGAAGCTGTAGCCCGTGGGGACCACGAGCCCGACCGTTTCCTTCTTCACACCGGCGTGCTCGAGCTTGCGCATCAGGCCCGGGAGGGCCGGTTCGGCAGTGGAGGTGCCCAGAATGAGCAGGTACTCCTCTTTGAGGTGGCGGATCATCTTGAAGATGTTCAGCTTCAGGAAGGCCATGACGGACCCGAGGACCACGACGACGAAGAGGATCGAGGTGGCGTAGAAGAGGGCGATCAGCCCGCCCATGCTGGAGAGGGAGGAGACGCCGTACTTGCCGACGGCGAACGCCATCGCGCCGAAAGCGCCCAGCGGGGCGGCCTTCATGATGAAGCCCAGGATTTTGAACATGACCCCGGTGAGGCGCTGGACACCGTCCAGGACGGGCGCTCCGACCTTGCCCATGGCGTTCAGCGCGACGCCGAAGATCACGGCGATGAAGATGATCTGGAGGATGTCGCCTTCCACGAAGGGTGCGACGACGCTGGTGGGGATGACGTGGGTCAGGAATTGCCACCATTCCTGGTGGGCGCCGGCGTCGATGAGTTTGGCCGCGGAATCCGTCGTCTTGATCGCGCTGGCGTCTGCGTTGACACCGTCGCCGAGGCGGAAGATGTTGATGGCGACCAGGCCAAAGAGCAGGGCAAAGATCGTGCCGATCTGGAAATACGTCAGGGCCTTCAGCCCGGTCATGCCGACCTTCTTCAGATCCGCGACGCTGGCGATGCCGCCGACGATGGTCAGGAACACGATCGGGCCGATCAGCATTCTCATGGCGTTGACGAAGGTGGTGCCGATCGGTTCCATGGCAATGCCCGCGGCCGGGGCCAGCCAGCCCACCAGAATGCCGAGGACGATGCCGGTCAATACCCAGAAGTACAGCTGCCTGTACCAGCGTTTCTTGGGGGCCGGGATGTCCGTGCCCGCGGTGGTGATGTGTCCCATGATTCCTACCTCATTGTGGAATGTCTCTGGAGATGCTTTAAGTGTGGGGGTTTGCACGGGGCGGGAGCCAGTTGGGCGCAGCCGCCCCGTGCGGTGTGTAGCGTTCGACGGCGGCCGCGCGGCCGGCGTCGTCCGTTTCAGTGCCGTTGTCCGTATTAGTGCGCCGCAGGGCTAGACGGCCGCCAGGGTGCGGGCCAGGGCCTCGATGATGGCGGCGGTGACGTCCGCGGTGGTGGCGTCGCCGCCGACGTCGCGGGTCAGGTGGCCGGCGCCGGTTGCCTCTTCGATGGCGGCCTCGACGCGGCGGGCTTCCTCGTGCAGGCCGAAGTGGTCCAGCATCAGAGCTGCGCTGGCGATCGCGCCGATCGGGTTGCTGATGCCCTTGCCCGCGATGTCCGGGGCCGAGCCGTGCACCGGTTCGAACATGGACGGGAAGCGGCGCTCCGGGTTCAGGTTTGCGCTGGCCGCCAGGCCGAGGCTGCCGGCCAGGGCTGAGCCGAGGTCGGAGAGGATGTCAGCGTTCAGGTTGGAGGCGACGACGACGGAGAGGTCTTCCGGGTGCAGGATGAACTTGGCGCTCATCGCGTCGACCAGGACGCTCTCGGTGGCGACATCGGGGTAGTCCAGGGCAACACGCTGGAAGGTTTCGTCCCAGAGGACCATGCCGTACTGCTGGGCGTTGGACTTGGTGACGGAGGAGACCTTCTTCACCGTGCGGGTCCGGGCGAGATCGAACGCAAAGCGCATGATGCGCTCGCAGCCCTTCTCGGTGAACAGCGCGGTCTGCAAGGCGACCTCGTTGCCCGGGCCGCGGCCGCTGAGGTTGCGCCCGCCGAGGCCGGCGTACTCGCCTTCGCTGTTTTCGCGGACCACAATCCAGTCGAGTTCGGTGGTGTCGGCCTTGCGCAGCGGGGACTGGACGCCCGGGAGGAACTTCACCGGACGGATGTTGGCCCACTGGTCAAAGTTCTGCGTGATATTCAGGCGCAGGCCCCAGAGGCTGATGTGGTCCGGGACGTTTTCCCAGCCGACAGCGCCGAAGTAGATGGCGTCGAAGTCCTTGAGGGTGTCCAATCCGTCGGGGTCCATCATCTGGCCGGTCTTGGCGTAGTACTCGCAGCCCCATGGGAACTCGGTCCATTCGAAGGCGAACTTGCCGCCGGAATTCTGCGCCAGGGCGTCCAGGACCCGGCGTCCGGCGGAGACGACCTCTATGCCGACCCCGTCGGCGGGGATTGAAGCGATGCTGAATGTCTGGGTGGCGCTCATGTGCCTACCTCCTCGTTGAGTGTGTTAGCAGCGTCACACTGCCTTCCTCTTCAAGTAGACGGGCCGGCACCACATGCCGTCCAAGACCAAGATCCGATCCGCTAGATAGGTTCAGCCTATTGATGATGCGCCGGGGGAGGCGTGTCTGTCCGTCCTTGCGGAGGCGGGGCCGCGTGCAGCCGTGCCACCGCCAGGAAGGACCGGGCTGCGGGGGTCAGGTCGTCCCTCCGGCTGAGAACGGCAACATCCAGGTAGGACACGGGTTCGATCAGCAGCGTCCGCAGCCCCGATTTGTGGGCCAGGGGCGCCCATGACGACGGCATCACGGCGTGGCCGACCCCGGCCAGGACCAAGGGCAGGATCGAGGTCCGGTGGGCGACCTCGACGACGATTTCGGCGTCGATTCCCCGCGCCAGGGCATCGTCCACAAGCCAGCGCATCAGCGAACCGCGCTGGCTCGCGACCAGGCGGTGGCCGGCCAGCTCCTCGCGTTGGATCGTTGTTGCGGCGCCAAACGTATCGGACTGGGGATTGACGAGAAGGATCAGCGGCTGGCGATCGAGCTCCAGCACCTCAACGCCGGGAACCTTGATGGGCGTGGGGGAGCCTGCCAGCCCGATCTCCGTGCTGCCGCTTCGGACAGACTCGATGACGTCCTCCGGGGTGAAGGCGGCGCTGACATTGAGCCTGACCAAGGGATGCGCCCGGGTGAAGGCGGCGATCATCGAGGACAGGGGCTCGATCCCGGGGGAGGGCATCGTGACGATGTCCAGCCGTCCGCTGCGCAGCCCGCGCACCGACTGCACCGCGGACTGCGCCGCATCGAGGTTGCGCATCACCAGCCGGGCCGGCCCGATCAGCTCCTTGCCCGCCTCGGTGAGCACCGCCCGCCGCCCGATCCGGTGGAAGAGCGGCACGCCCAGCTCCTTCTCGAGGGCGGCGATGGTCTGCGAGAGCGATGGCTGGGCGATGAGCAGGTGCTCCGCGGCACGGCTGAACCCGTCGTGGTCAACAACAGCCAGAAAATACTTCAGCTTTCGGGTGTCCACCCTGGCTCCTTCACCGGTTTTTGCACTTGACGGTTGCCGTGCGGCCGCCTGATCGATGAGTCCGAGCCTATTTCCTGCGGACGATTCGGATGCGCATTTGTTCCACATCCGCGGCAAAGAGCATGATCGCCGCTCGCCGGATCACGCAACGCCCGCCGTCGTCCGCGCCGCTCGTGTCTCCGCGCCTCCCGCGTCTCCGCCGCGCTACGGCAGCCGGGAGGGGCGCAGCAGCGTGGGGACGCCGGCCTGCCCGGGGTCGAGCGGGAGGGGGCTGACCAGCACGGCCGGGCCGCGGCTCAGGAGGCCGGTCGAAAGCGGCTGGCTTCGCACGCCTCCCCGGCCGCGCATGGCGGCGTGCGCGCCGGGTGCAAGCATCCGGTCCATCCACGCGCAGGGGTGTGCTGGCGGTCCGGCCCGGAGCCGGACCATGTTGCCCTTCGATTCGAGCGCGAACTCTTCGCCGAGCAGGGGAGCGAGGTGGGCGCCCCGGAGGACCACATTGCGTCGGGTCAGGAGCGGGTCAAAGGGGCAGGCTGCCAGCTCCTCGGCCATCGCCTCGAGGGCCTCGATCGAGAGGAGGGTGACGGCGGCGTCCATGTGCGCGGCCTTGCCGAAGAACCGGTCGCCGATGATGCCCTTGCCGGCCACCAGTTCCACGTGGTCCGCATCCGCCGTGGGGACCTGCGCCGCACCATCGCGGGCGCGGCCGAAGTAGGCGTGCGCCGGCGAGACAAGGAGGTGCACAATCTCGACGTCGTACCTGTAGCTTGCCGTCATGCCCTAAAACTATCCTCCCTCGTGGCGCACCCGCGCGAAATCGCCGGAGGCGTGCGAGGTCGCCGGAACCTTGCGGCGACCTCGTAGGCTTCCCGCGAACCCGGCGGGGCATTACGCGTAGTGCGGCGGCGGCGACCATGCCGGATCAGGGTACGAGCACGATCTTCCCTTTCGCCGCGGTGCTCCCCAGCAGCTCATGGGCGCGACGAACGTCCGAAAGCGGCAGGCGCTCGGCCACCACCGGGTGAATCTCGCCGCGGCGAAGCAACTCGAGCAGTGCGAAGAAGTCTGCCCTGAACCAGTCCTGGTGGTGGATGCGCAGCTTCTGGATCCGGTAGGACAGCACCTTTCGGCGGGGTGACAGCCAGCCCCAGAGGGCGACGCTCCCCGTTGCCGCGTACCAGGCGATCACGCCCGGCCAGTTCTTGCGGCCCTGCGCGATGGTGGCGTAGCGGCCAAACACAACGAGCCGGCCGCCGGGCCGCAGCGCCCGGAAGGAGCGCAGAGACAACGGCCCACCGATCCCGTCGAGGGCAATGTCTACGCCGTCGCCGGTGAGCCCGCGCACTCGGGTCAGGAAATCCTCGTTCTGATAGTCGATCGCCACCGCGCCCAGCCGCTCCACTGCGGCGCGGTCCCGGCCGGCGGCGGTCCCGTAGAGGCGGAGGCGGGCCAGTGCTCCGAGCTCGAGGATGGCGGCGCCCACCCTGCCTGCCGCGCCGTGAACCAGGACGCTCTCCCCGGGCTTCGCCTGGGCCGTCCGGTGCAGCAGCTGGTAGGCGGTCATGTAGGGGAAGACGAGGCTCACGACCTCGGCCGGATCGAGGGCCTCAGGCACATCCACCGCGTATGCCTCCGGCACACAGACGCGCTCGGCGTTGGCGCCCCACACCGTCAGCGCGCCGATGCGATCCCCGACCCGCACCCGCGAGCAACCGGGCCCGAGCTCATCAACGATGCCGACGAGCTCGTAGCCGGGCGTGAACGGCGGCTTCGGTCCGCCGAGGTAGGTGCCGGCGCGCAGCTGGGCATCGGTGAAGGACACCCCCGAAGCCAGGACCCTGACGCGGACTTCGCCCGGACCGGGCCGTGGATCGTCGACCTCCACCACCTGCAGGACTTCGGGGCCGCCGAAGCGGTCGATCACCACACGCTTCATGGGCTCACTCTACGCTCGGCACACGCTCCGCACACCGGCCCCTTGCCGCCCAGCGCCGGGGCCGCCCGGGTCGTTTCCCGACCCATTGACACCCCCGAGCGGTCGGACTATCCTACAACCAAATGGTTGTAGATCAGCTCCGAACCCAGCTCAACGACGACGAACTCGACCGCCTTTTCCAGGCGTTCGCCGACGCGACCCGCAGGGACATCGTGCGCCGGGTGACAGTGGGCCAGTACTCGGTCTCCGGGCTCGCTGCCCTCTACGCCATGAGTTTTGCGGCCGTCCAGAAGCATGTGGCGGTGCTGGAACGCGCTTCCCTTGTCTCGAAGGAGAAGCGGGGAAGGGAGCAGATCGTGCGGGCCAACCATGACGGCCTGCAGCGGGCCCGCCGCCTGCTGGACGACTACGAGGTCATTTGGCGCCAGCGCGCCGACCGGATTGCGGACCTGCTTGCCGAATCGGCCGCCCCGGAACCTGGCGAGACACAGGCAGGCGCCAGATCAACCAAGAAATCGCAAGGCCAAGCTGAAGGAAACTGAAGGATAGGAGAGTTCGTCATGACGGTTGTCAGTTCAGTCAAGAATCTTGAGGCGCTGAGCCTCACCGTGGTCGCCGAGTTCGATGCCGGAGTTGGGCGCGTCTGGCAAATCTGGGAAGACCCGCGCCAGCTCGAGCGCTGGTGGGGGCCGCCCACGTGGCCGGCCACCTTCGAGAAGCATGAGTTCGTCCCGGGCGGCGAGGCCAGCTACTACATGACGGGACCAGAGGGGGAGAAGGCCCGCGGCTGGTGGCGGTTCGTGACCATCAACGCCCCGCACCGGCTGGAGTTCGATGATGGCTTCGCGGACGACAACGGCGACCCCGTGGCCGACATGGGCACGATCCACGGAGTTGTGACGCTGGAGCCAATCGGCGACCGCACCCGAATGACCATCCTGTCCACGTTCGAGGCGGAGGAGCAGATGGAGAAGATCGTCGCCATGGGCATGGAAGAAGGCATGAGGGAGGCGCTGGGCCAGGTCGACGCGATCATCGCCGAGTCCGTCAACGCCTGACCTGCAACGCAACACGACGACGGCGGGAATCTCCCGCCGTCGTCCGCAAGGCCCTGTTCAGCCCGGTATTAGCGGCGGTAACATGCCGTGTGACATTCACCCACGGTTACGCGGCGAACGGCGACCTCCGCATGTACTACGAGGTCCATGGTCACCCGCGGGCCGGCGAGCCCCCGCTGTTGCTGATTCCCGGCGGAGGCTCGAGCATCGAGACCAACTTCGCCGGCCTCATCCCCGCGCTGCTGGCCGAGAGCCTGCAGGTGATCGCCGTCGAAGAGGAAGGCCACGGCCGGACCGCGGCTACCGCCCGGCCGCTCACCGCCGAAGGATCGGCAGAGGACATCAAGGCCGTGCTCGATGAGCTCAACGTGGACTCCGTGGATGTGCTCGGGTTCAGCGCCGGGGGCCACACCGCGCTCGCGCTGGCCATAAGGCATCCGTCCATGGTGCGGTGCCTGATTGCCGCCTCCACCTTCGCCAGCCGCGACGCTGTGGGCGATGAATTCTGGGAGGGGATGGAAAAGGCAACCCTCGATGACATGCCGGAGGTGTACCAGGACGCGGACCGCCGGCTGAACCCGGAGCCCGGACACCTCGAGCGGATGTTCGAACTGGACCGCCAGCGGATCCTGAGCTTCCCCGGCTGGCCGGACGAGGACCTGCGCCGCATCACGGCCCGCACCCTGGTGCTGAGCGCCGACCGCGACGTCGTCAGCGCTGACCATGCCGTGCGGATGTCACGGGTCATTCCCGGGGCGCGCCTGATGATCGTGCCGGGTAGCCACGGCGATTATTTGGGCGAGCTGGCCGCGAGCGGGGGTGACCTGCGGGCCATGCGGACCACTCTTCCGTACCTGCTGCGGTTCTTGGAGGAGTAGGGGCCGGTCAGGGCGTTGCCGGCGTGGAGGTCTGCGCCGGAGTGGTCTGTGCCGGAGTGGAGCTCCAGTGCTGCCGGTGCAGCCGCTCGAAGCCGTCCAGGAGCAGGTTCAGGGCGAACTCGAACTCGAACTGGTCATCGCACCCCTGGCCCACCACGGAGTCCTGGTGCGCGGAGGCGGTGGCGACCTTCAGGATGTTCGGATACCGCTCGGCCATCTCCTGGAACATGGCCGCCTGCGCTTCCGGCGGAAGGGTGTCCAGCCCTGCGGCGTCCCCGCCGGCGGAGTCATTGAACAGCTCCTGGGTAAACCCCCACATGCGGCTGCCGAGGGCGTGCATGACGTGATGGGTCAGGTCCACGGAGAAGCCTCCAGCCAGGAACATGCCGATGAACGAGTCCATGTAACCGAGGACCGCTGGCGTTTTATTCGTGCGTGATTCCAGCACTTGCCGGGCCCACGGATGCCGCAGCAGCGCCCCCCGCGCCGAGAGCACCCTCAGGCGCACTGTGTCCTTCCAGCCGGCATTGCGGACGGGAGGATCGATCTCGCTGACAAGGGCGTCCACCATGCCGTCAAGGAGTTCCTCCTTGTTGGCCACGTGCTTGTACAACGCCATCGGCACGACGCCGAGTTCCTGCGCCAGCCGGCGCATGCTCAGCGCCTCGATCCCCACCTGATCGGCCAGCACGACGGCGGCAGCCAGGACGCGGTCCCGGCTCAACGGGATCCGGCGCGTGCGCTCCGCTTGCTGGGTCATCCGGCCACCCTTCCCTAACGGTTCCCCATTGACAAGTGTACGCCGTACACCTAACGTGGCCGCATCAGGTGTACGCCGTACACCGCGCGATTCATGTACCGCCGCCGCCAGCCATCCCAGCCAAGGACCACGCCGTGACAACACACGCCAGCAGCGCCCCCGTCCCCCGTGTCCGCCGCCGCCCCCAGTGGCCAGTGCCCGCCGGGTTGATCCTTCTCAGCCTCATTCCGGTGATCGCCGGCGCGGCGCGGCTGACGGAACTGACCGGCGGTGCAGCCATCACCGCCCAGAACGCCCGGTTTTTCGCCTCGCCCGTGCCTGTGGTGACGCACATCCTCAGCGTCACCACCTACAGCCTGCTCGGTGCGTTCCAGTTCCTCCCCGCGCTGCGGGGACGCCGGGGCTGGCACCGCATCGCCGGCCGCATCCTTGCGCCGGCGGGCCTGCTGGCCGCCCTGTCCGGTCTGTGGATGGCCGTCTTCTATCCGCTGCCGCCCGGCGACGGGCCCGCACTTTTCGTGCTGCGGCTGGTCTTCGGCTCGGCCATGGCGGCGAGCATTGTCCTGGGCGTCGTGGCGGTTGTGCGCCGGAATTTTGTGCGGCACGGCGCATGGATGACCCGCGGCTACGCGATCGGCGTCGCCGCGGGAACGCAGGCGCTGACGGGGCTGCCGTGGATGCTGCTGGTGGGCCCGCCCGACGAGCCGACCCGGGCGGTGCTCCTGGGGGCAGCCTGGGTGATCAACCTTGCGGTGGCCGAGTACGTCATCCACCGGCGCGCCAGGCGGACCGTGCGCATGCCCACCGCCGTCGTCGTCCCCGTCCCGGCCGTCGTCGAACCCGAACCTGCCGCCGCCGTCGTCGTCGAAGTCGCCGGAAGCGTGCCGGCTCGCCGTACTCTTCCGGCGAAGCGGACGGTTTCCGGCGACGTGGAGGCCGGGCGGCTAGACTCACGCGCATGACAATTGTGGACGAACAGGGCCGCCCCGAGCCTCCCCTCGCCTCCGACGAAACCGCGACCCTCCTGGGTTTCCTGGACTACCAGCGGGCCACCCTGGCGTGGAAATGCGCCGGGCTGGACGCGGCCGGCTTTGTGGCTACCACAGCTGCCTCGTCGATGACACTGGGCGGGCTCCTGAAGCACATGGCCTATGTGGAGAGCGAATGGTTCTCCCGTTCCCTGCACGCCCGGGACCGGGAGGCCCCGTTTGCCGCCGTGGATTGGAAGGCCGACCCGGACTGGGAGTGGCATTCCGCTGCCGGGGACACCCCGGACCAGCTGCGCACCCTGTGGCAGGACGCCGTGGACCGGTCCCGGGCCAGCGTCACGGAGGCCCTGGCCGCCGGTGGCCTGGACCAATTGGCCCGTCGCCCGTGGCCCGACGGTTCGGCACCGAGCCTGCGCTGGATCCTGTGCCACATGATCGAGGAGTATGCCCGGCACAACGGCCACGCCGACCTTCTCCGCGAGGCCGTGGACGGCGAAACAGGGGAGTAGCCTCGAGGCACCCCTCCAACCACCCGTTGCGCTATCAGTCTCGGCGGTTATGGACGCGCCGAATGAGGACCAGGACTGATAGCGCAACCAGGTTAGTTAGGGTGGATTTAGTAGGCCTTGACCCGCTGTTCGACGACGAGGTGGACCAGGGCGAACACACCGTCCCGGTCGATGGCGGCCAGTGCGGCCTCGAGGGCGGCCGGCACATCCCGGTCCTGGGTGACGGTGATGCCGAAACCGCCGAACGCCCGGGCCATCATGCCGAAGTCGGGGTTCTTCAGCTGCGTGCCCGACACCCGGGACGGGTAGTGGCGTTCCTGGTGGGTGCGGATGGTGCCGTACTCCTGGTTGTCCATCACGATGATCAGCGGCGTGGCTCCGTACTGGGCGGCCGTGGCGAGCTCCTGGCCGTTCATAAGGAATTCTCCGTCGCCCGCGATGGTGACCACCCGGCGCTCCGGGCTGGCCAGTGAGGCGGCGATGGCCGAGGGCACCGAGTACCCCATGGAACCGTTCCGGGCGCTGATCATCGAGGCGTAGCGCCGGGTGGGGAAGTACCGGTGCGCCCAGTTGGTGTGCTCGCCTGCCCCGAAGGTCACCATGGCGTCCTGCGGCAGCAGCGGCACAAGGTTCGCCATCAGGGTGTCCATCTTCGCGGGACCGCCGCCGGGTGTCGACGGCGGCAGGCTGGCGAAGGACTGCTGCTCGGCGCGCATCCGGGCCGTCCACGCCTTCCATTCCTCTTTGACGGGCAGGTCGATGTTGACCAGATCCCGGACGAAGGCATCCGGCTTGGCCAGGATTTGGCGGGAGACCGGACCGGAGCGGCCGCGCAGCGAGGGATCGATGGAGACGAGGAAGTTGTTCTTGTTCCAGTCCTGCCGGCAGACGAAACCGTCCGTGATCACGTCCCCCGGGACCGTCCCGACGAAAACGAGCAGGTCGGTTTCCTCCAGGAGGTCATAGGTGGGGCGGGGCCGGCCGTAGCCGATCGGCCCCACGTAGCTGGGCGAGTCAAAGGTTACGGTCCCCTGTGTCCGCCACTCCGCCGCGGCCGGGATGTGGTGCTTTTCGAGCCATCGGGTTAGTTCCGAGGCCGCTTCCTGGGTCCAGTCGTTCCCGCCGGTGACAAAGAGCGGCTTCTTCGACTGCGCCAGAGCCTCAGCCAGCGCACCGGCATCGGTGCTGCTCATGCCGCCCGCGGCCACCGGGATGGCCGGATGCAGGGCCGGATCAATGGGGACCCGGATGATGTCCTCCGGCAGGCCCACCACCACGGGCCCCGGACGGCCGCTCATGGCCGCGAACATTGCCTCCGCGACAATTTCGGAGGCCCGCTCGGGGTGGTCGAGGACCATCACGCGTTTGGCGCCGGTGTCGAACCACGCCTTGATGTCGAACTCCTGGAACGCCTCGCGGTCCCGGTGCGCGAACGGAATCAGTCCGACGAAGAGCAGCATCGGGGTGGAGTCCTGCCACGCGGTGTGCAGGCCCACGTGGGCGTTCGCTGCCCCGGGGCCGCGGGTGACCATGGCGACGCCGGGGCGCTGGTTCATCTTGCCGTCGGCCTCGGCCATGTAGGCGGCGCCGCCCTCGTGCCGGCAGACCACGGTCTCGATCTCCGAGCCGTGCAGCCCGTCGAGGACGTCCAGGAAGCTTTCCCCCGGGACAACAAAAGTGCGTTCCACCCCGTGCGCCACGAGCGAATCAACAATTACATGGCCGGCGGACTTGAGGGTGCTGGCGCCGTTGAAGTTGTCCTTGATGGCCGCTGGGGCCGTCTGCAGGGGTTTGATGGTGTCGCCTTCAACTGGGTGCGTATCGGTTGCGGTCATTGTGGATGCAGACTCGGTTTTCATCACTACTTGTCTTCTTGGGTTGGGTTGGAGGGCATGGCATGTCCACTGAATCCAGCGGAACGGTGGCTAGTCTGTTTCCGGTCCGGTGCAGAAGAAGCAACCGTCCTCGCAACTGTCGTTCGACGCCGGCGGCTTGCCTTTGTTTGCGGCTGGCGGGTCGAGTTCCTGCAGAGTGCTGGTTCGGCCGGGACTCAGCGGGTTTCGTGGCTTCATGAAGGCTTTCGCGTTGGGTGCCGGGTTGTGGGATTGGACGGCACTGGGATGTTCGATTAGCGAATTGGGGTCCGGTTGGCCAGCACGGGCGCGGCGCCCGTGAAGCCGTCGCGGATTTCGGCTATGTCGTGGATCTGCTTCCGGCAGGCGTACCAGCCGCCTACCATCAGCGCGCAGGCCACCAGGGTCACCAGCAGTGTGAGCGGGGAGTCGATGAAGACCATGACGAGCACGCCGAGCAGGAATACCAGGGAGAGGTACCCGGTGTAGGGGGCGCCGAACATCCGGAAAGTGGGGCGCTCAAGCCAGCCTTTGTCTGCCCACCGTTTGAGCTGGATCTGGCAGAGCACGATCGTGGCCCACGTGACGACGATGCCTACGGCGGCGACGTTCAGGACGATCTCGAAAGCCTGGCCGGGGACCAGGTAGTTCAGCGGGACCCCGAGGAGGGAGACTCCGGCGGTGATGGCGATGCCGCCGTAGGGGACACCGGCCTTGTTCATCCGCTGGGCGAACTTCGGGGCCGATCCGGCCACTGACATGGAACGCAGGATGCGGCCGGTGGAGTATAGACCGGCGTTCAGCGAGGACAGGGCGGCCGTGAGGACCACGAGGTTCATGATGACGTCCACGCCCTGGATACCGATGGATCCGAAGAACGTCACAAACGGGCTGACGCCTTTTTCATACGAGGTGTAGGGCAGCAGCAGGGCGAGCAGAATGACCGAGCCGACGTAGAAGACGGCGATCCGGAAGACCACGGAGTTGATGGCCTTGGGCATGATTCTTTCGGGGTTTTCGGTTTCGCCGGCGGCGGTACCGATCAGTTCTATCGAGGCGTAGGCGAACAGCACGCCCTGCATAAGGATGATCATGGGCAGCAGGCCGTTGGGGAAGAGGCCGCCATTGTCGGTGATGAGGCTGATTCCGACTTCCTGTCCTTCCACGGGCGTGCCGAACATGACGAAGTAGGTGCCGACCAACAGGAACGCGACCAGGGCCGCGACCTTGATCAGGGCGAACCAGAACTCGAGCTCGCCGAACACCTTGACGGAGACGAGGTTGAGGCAAAGGACCACGACGAGGGCGATCATCGCCCATGCCCACTGCGGTACGGCCCCCATCCAGGGGATGTATTTGCCGAAGAAGTTCATGTAGAGGGCCGCGGCGGTGATGTCCACGATGGTGGTGGTGGCCCAGTTGATCCAATAGAACCAGCCGGAGATGAACGCGGCTTTCTCTCCGTAGAATTCGCGGGCGTAGGACACGAACGATCCTGACGAGGGCCGGTGCAGCACCAGTTCACCCAGGGCGCGCAGGATCAGGAACGCGAAGAAGCCGCAGACGGCGTAGGCGATGACCAGTGACGGGCCTGCCGCGTTGAGCCTGCCGCCGGCACCCAGGAACAGGCCGGTCCCGATGGCCCCGCCGATCGCGATCATCTGGATCTGCCGGGGCTTCAGGCTCTTGTGATAGCCCGAGTCCTCCGCGTGGATCAGGGCATCCGAAGCGTGGGCGTGGCCGCCATCGGCCTGGTACAAGCCAACCTCGTCATTGGGGTTGTTGGGCATGGGTGTTCCTTTCGATCTGTCAGAGATCTAAATGGGGTTCTGGAGGGAGATTGTGGGGACAGCCGTACGTCAGATCAGAAAATCGACCACCCGGTCCGGTCGGACAGGTCAGCGAGAGCCGCCGTGCCTGCCAGGGAATTTCCTTTGGAATCCAGCCGCGGGCTCCAGACGCAGATGGCGCACTGGCCGGGGACAATTGCCAGGATGCCGCCGCCTACACCGCTTTTCCCGGGAAGTCCCACGCGGTAGGCGAACTCGCCGGCTGCGTCATACATGCCGCAGGTCAGCATGATGGAGCCGATGCGCTTAGCCTCGCTCCTGGAGATCACCGCGCCTTGTGCGCCGCGACCATCCTGCGCAAGGAATAGACCCGCCTTGGCCACCTCCACGCAGGTCATCATGATTGAGCACTGCCGGACGTAGTTCTCGACCACTGCCTGTGCGGGCCGCCGCAGGTTGCCGAATTCCTTCAGGAAGTGGGCGAGGGCGAGGTTGCGGCTGCTGGCGGAGAGTTCACTCTTTGCGGCCATTTCGTCGATGAAGGGGCTCTGTCTTCCATTCTGTTGTCCCACCTGGCCGGTGAGGAAACGCAGGACCTGGGCGGCGGCGTCGGGAGTTCTTTCCATCAGATGGTCGGTGACCACCAGGGCGCCCGAGTTGATGAACGGGTTCCGCGGGATCCCGTGCTCGACTTCAAGCTGGACCAAAGAGTTGAAGGACGTCCCTGAAGGCTCGCGAAGGACCCTGGACCACAACGAGCCGGAGTCATCGGCGCCGAGCGCCATCGCCAGGGTGAAGACCTTGGAGATGCTCTGGATCGAGAACGGAAGATCGGCGTCGCCGGAACTGAAGAGCTCCCCGGACGTTGTGGCAACCGCGATGCCGAAACGGTCGAACGGCGGGGACTGCAGGTGGGGAATGTTTGCGGGGACTGACCCCGCTTCCGTCCGGGGCCGGTGGCCGCGGACAATGTCATCCAGTAATAAGGCAAGCGGCGGCGAATCAAGTGTTGTCATCATTTCTTGCCCACGTGCTCCTTCTGCGTGCCGGACCACTCCTGAACATGCAGCAGCGCGACCAGTGCATGGCGGGGATTGCCGAAGTCCAGGCCGGTGACCCGGCTGACCTTGCCGATCCGGTAGTAGACGGTGTTCTTATGCAGCTGCATCCGCTTCGCGCACTCGGCCACGTCGAGTGACGCGTCGAAGAAGGCACGCAGGGTTACGGCCAGTTCCGCGTCGTCGCGGAGCAGGGCCCAGAGGCTGCGGTGCCGGAAGGCCGCCGTCGTAAAGTTCTCCACTGCGTCGTGGAAGAGGATCTCGGCTTCGAAATCGTCCACCGTGGCAACCGAAACTTCGCCGGAGCGGCGCATGCAGCCCAGCAGCGCTTCGCATATTCCGGTCACGGAATGGATTGATAGCAGATCGGGAACAGCGGGGCCGACGGCGGCAAAGGGGCTGATGCCGAGGTGCTTGTTGGCGTCCTTGACGATTGCCTCGGCCAGACTCCGCAGACCGGCCCCGGCGTTGGCGGACTGCAGCCCGGGAAGGATCACGGCGGTGTCGCCGTGAAACTGTCCCACGATGGCTGAAGGCTTGAAGGCGGCTGCATGGATTGAAGCGAGGTTGGCCAGCTCGCCGTGTTTGAGTGCGGCGTCGTTCTCCTGGGCTTCGGACGCGGAGAGGCCAATCAGGATCAGGGCCGCGGGGCGGTCCGCTGGGATTTTCTCGCTGTGCGCGCTCGCCGCAGCCTCCGCGGGACCCGAAAGGAGGCGCACGATCCGGTCCTCGCGCATGTGCACGGATTGCTGGTTGCGGTACCGGATCAGTTCGGCGGAGGCCCGCGCGGCCGAGCCGGTGAGCACATAGTCGACGTCGTCGCCGAAGCCCCCGCCGGTTTCCTGGAGCCAGATGTAGCCCATGATGCGGTCACCGGCGAACAGGCTGATGGCGACGCGCTCCCGCAGGCCGTCCTGGGGCCGGGCGGGAACCCGGACCGGCAGGCGCGTCCGGTGCAGCTCGCGGTAGGCGCCGAGGTCCTTGAGCAGGAGTTCGTATTTGCGCGGGCCGCGCCGGGCCAGAATCGAGGCCTTGCGCAGTTCGTCAATGGCGTTGGTGACCGTGGAGTAGGCCAGGACCTTGTTGGCGGCGTCCTCGATCACCACGTGGCTGGAGGTCAGGCGGGCCGTGGTCTGGGCGATGGCGAAGAGGTCTTCTTCGAGCAGGGTCAGCACTTCGCGCTGGTAGCTGGGCGGCTGGATCCGGTCCTTGGCGATGGACAGCAAGCGGTCCCAGTCTGCCGCCGGGTCCACCAGAAGCAGGCCGGTTCCGGCGGCGCGGAGCAGCTCTTCGGCTTCCGCCAGTTCGTCGGGGCTGCCCTTGACGGCCAGGATCAGGGGCGGGCTTTTCAAGAGGCGCCGCACTGCGGGCAACGCGGAGCGTCCGCGAACGCCGATCAGCAGGACGAACGCAGTCGCGCCGTCGGCGGTCTCGTCGTCGGCGTCGACGATCAGAAAGCGTTCGATCGAAGCATCCGTGCGGGAAGGCCGAAGCATCAGGCTGGCGAACCCCAGCGGAAGATCCGCGAGGATGTCGTCCACTGTAGCTGCGGCCATGGGCTTCTTTCTGACATTGGCACCCTTCCCGGACGGCTTTGTCCGGACACCTCAGCCTATCCAGCAGGCAGCGCCGAAAGTATGGAAAAGCTCCTAAATTAAGCGGCCCGTTTTAGGTCTGCGGACCAAGGCGATGTCTGCAGAGCTGCGGGGCCCCATCGATTGCTCCGTAAGTGCCGTAAACACTTGTCAGAAGGGCATCTACGGAGCAATCGACGGGGTTTGAGGACCGGACGGGGACCGGTCATCATGGAGTGTTGGTGCGTCTTTGCGGAACCGACGTCCGCCGCACCCGCCGCCACTGGCGCTGACGCCCCTAGGAGAACGCATGGAGACGCCCCCGAACCTGACCGACTTCACGGCAGGTGGCGCCCGGTCGGGAGACCTGGAGGTGGCCTGGATCCACGGCTCGGAGTCGGCGAAGCACAACACGGACCCGGACATCCAGGTCCACGCCTACGACGGGCACACCTTCATCCTGCGCCAGAACATGGCGGTCAACTACGAGGCGCCGTTCATGTTCCTGCTGTTCGGCAACGCCAGGGCCGTCCTCATCGATACCGGCGCGACCGCATCCGCGGACTTCTTCCCGCTGCGACGTGTTGTCGACGGCCTTATGGAGACCTGGCTTGCCGCCCATCCCCGCGACGGCTACGGCCTCCTTGTCCTCCACACCCACCCGCATGGCGATCATGTCGCAGGCGATGCCCAGTTCGCGGCCCGTCCCGACACCGTTCTGGTGGACGCGGCCCGGGACAATGCCTGGGAATTCTTCGGATTCACTGACGCCAGTGACCCGGACGCCGGCGACCGCGGCGGCGCCGTTCAGTCCGCGCAGGTGGACCTCGGCGGGCGCGTCCTGGCATGCTGGCCCAGCCCGGGGCACCACAACGCGGCCGTGACGTTCTACGATGCCCACACCGGGTTACTGCTCACCGGAGACACGGTCTATCCCGGCCGGCTCTACATCCAGGACTGGCCAGCGTTCGTGAGCACCATCGACCGTTTGATCGGCTTTTGCGCCACCCACCCCGTCACCCATGTCCTGGGCTGCCACATCGAAATGTCGCGGCAGCCCGGCGTCGACTATCCGATCTTCACCACCTACCAGCCCGACGAACCACCGCTGCAGATGACCGTCGAGCAGCTCCGGCAAATCCGCCGGGCCATTGACGAGGTGGGCGGACGCCCCGGCCGGCACGTGTTTCCCGGGTTCATCCTCTGCCTCGAGGGGGAGTGAGCGGGCGGGAACGCCGGCCTCCAGCCCTCAGCGCCCCCGCAGCGACGCCGCGGCCGGGACGCCGGGCGGGAAATCGGGGAGCGCCCCTGCGGGCGTGTGGAAGATCCACAACGAGAGCGCACGGTAGGTTGCCCAGTCGTCGTCGGCCGCCCGCAGGGACGCGATCTCGGTGCCGTCGGGTTGCCCGGTGGTGCGGATGACCTCCAGCCGGACCGGCGCGGCCTCCGGCAACCGGAGCATGACTGACCCCGAAGCCGGCAGCGTGCCGTGCGGGAAGCGGACTGCGGCTCCGCCGACCGAAATGTCCAGCAGCTCTCCGCTGGTGCCCTCGGACTCTACCGGCGCGGACACCTCCATCCGGTAGGCGTTGCGGCGGGATGTGGCGAATTCGGCGGCCCGGATTCTGCGCGTTCCGAGCACCAGGACCGCGCCGGCGAGCACCAGCCAGGCACCGGACGCCACCGTGGAACCGGGCGTCGTGCGCCAGGGCACGAGCCCGGCCAGCCCGGCGGCTGCGTAAAGAATCACCGCGGCGATGAGGACAACCATCACGATCAGGATGCGCGGGGTCCGGCCCCGGAGCCGGAGGTCGGCGGCACCCTTGGGCGTCACCTGGAACTCCAGGATGTTCCGGGACATGAGCCACCAGAGGCACGCCAGGCCGACCGGGACGCGGAAAATCCGCAGGGCGAAGGCCGTGGGCCAGTGGATTTCGTTGCGCATCAGCTGCTTGGACCCCCACAGGCGCACGGTGAACATGACCAGAAAGACCCCGGTGAAAAGCAGCGGCCCGGCGGTGGAGGTCTGCGCCCCGGACAGCATGATCACCACCGGAATCAGGAAGGCCACCAGCGTGGCGATGCCCTCCAGCCACCACAGCGTGCCGTTGAGGTACTCGTGGTAATTCCGCCACGACAGCCACCCCTTCGCCGCCCACAGCTTCTCGTGGACGAGGATCTGCATGGCACCCATGCCCCAGCGCCGGCGCTGCAGCAGGTACTGGTCCGGCGTCGCCGGCGCGAGCCCGACGGCGAGCGTCTCGTGGTGGTAGACGGTCCGCCAGCCGCGCCGGATGAGTTTGAGCGTGGTGTGCATGTCCTCGGTGATGGTCTCGGTCGCCACGCCGCCCACCTCCTCCAGGGCGCTCAGGCGCAACAACGACGTCGACCCGCACCAGAAGGGTCCGGCGCCGGGTACGTTGCGGGACGCCATGAGGACGTTGAAGAAGGTGCCCTGCTCACCCGTGATGCCGTCGTCGTCGAACGCGCCGCCGTTGTAGAACGACTGCGGACCCTGGATCAGGGCGATCTCGGGGTCTTCGAACCAGCCCAGGGTGGCGGTGAGGAACGTGGGCAGCGGGACGTGGTCGCAGTCCAGGACGGCGATGATGTCGATGCCCGGGCCGCCGGCGGCCTTCTCCGAGGCCATCAGGGACAGGGCGTGGTTCATGTTGCCGGCCTTGGCGTGGTCGTGGACGGCCCGCCGGACGTAGCGGGCGCCGTAGGCGACGCACATTTCTTCGACCCAAGGCCGATCGCCGTCGTCGAGGACCCACGTCTCATGCGCCGGGGCCAGCTCGCAGGCCGCCGCGACCGTGGGCGTCAGAACCTCGATGGGCTCGTTGTACGTGGGGATCAGCACCGCCACCCGCATGCCGTTCGGGGCCTCCGTCACGGGCGCCGGCGGATGGCTGTCGATGTTCCACACTGACCACGCCTTCAGGATGAGGCCGGCCAGCGGCAAGGCCTCGAAGGTGACCAGGATCCAGGCGATGGCCAGGTTCCATTCCCCCGACGGCATCGTGAACAGGACACGCCACGTCAGGTAGAGGACCAGGGCGGCGATGGCCGCGATACCGCCGATATGGGCCAGCCTCCGGGACCGGGGTGCTTCCGCTCCGGGAGGTCCGAGCCGGGCGGCCCAGCCGGCAATGCCGGCCCGGGTCAGGGCTGTGGCGTCCAGTGGTACGGGCCGCGGCGCAGCGGATGATTTTCCAGTCGGCAGTCTTTGAGCCGATGCGTTCTCGGTGCGCTGCCGCAGATCTTCACGCAGATTCTCACGAGGCACGTGATCTCCCTCAGCTAGATCCGGTGCTCAATGTCCGATCAGCGTAGCCGCGGCGTGGCACCCGGGACCGGATCCGCCGGAATCCTTGCGCAAAACTGCGTAGGGAGTGCGCTTCGTCCTACTGCTTTGATCTATTGCTTTGCAACGTGTTCCGCGTCCTCGGGTCCGACGAAATTGCACGAGCCGGGGTGGCGCTTGGGCAACGTGCACGTGCGCCCGGTGGGCAGGTGGACGTTGGCGCACCGGCCCGCCATGGCCACGTCTTCGCGGACATGCGTGACGTGCGTGCTGCTCTGGTCCTCTGGCGCTTCCTCGCGGCTGGTTTGCAGGGGGCTTCCGGACGCGCTCTGGTTTTGGCTGTTCACGGCTGCAACTCCTCGGGATCTGCTGTGCAGAAAAAGATGGGAAGGATGCTTAGTTTTATCCGAAGTCCCCAGCTTCGCACGGGTGGGTTAACACCGGGTTACGGGAGTGTAAGGATCCCGTCTCGGCGAGGGAGCGGGGTGCAACGGCCGCGGTTCGCCGCCGCGCGGACCTTTTGCCGCCGCCCGGCTGTTCCTCATACTGGAAGGCAGATCCGCGATTCCGACAGGACAGGACGGTGGTGACTGATGAGCAGCGGAGTCAGTGGTTCCAACAGCGCGTTCCGGCGCCGGGTGGAGCGTGCCGCGGAACTCCGGTCCGTGCGGGCCTCCGGCAGCACCGCGCAGGAGAACGACGAGCTCAACGCCGCCGAGGAGGAACTCCGGCAAAAGCGCGCCAAGATCGACGACGCCGCCAAGGCCGAGTACCTGGTCCGGGACGCCATGGCGCAGGGCAAGTTCGACAACCTCAAGTACGCCGGCAAACCGATTCCCGGGCTGGGCGAGGCGTACGACCCCGACTGGTGGGTCAAGGGCCTGATCCAGCGGGAGAACATCTCCGGCCTGGGCCCGAAGGCGATCCTGCTCCGCACCGAGGACGCCGAGCTCGACGCGCGGCTCGATGCCCAGTTCAGCGAAAAGCAGGTCCGCGAGATTGTGGAGGACTTCAATGCCCGGGTCATCGATGCCCGGCGGCAGCTCCAGGGCGGGCCGCCCGTGATCACCAAGACGCGGGACGTCGACGTCGAACTGGACCGCTGGCGGGGCCGCCGGGCTGCCGTGGCCGCCGTCGCCCCACCGGATCCGGAGCCGAAGCGGTCCTGGTGGCGGCGGCTGTGGAGCGGGGCGGGCCAGGCGCCGCCGAACTAAACGCTCACAGGCTACGGGCGCCGTCGAACTCCTTGGGCTCATTACCCGGGTTACCCGGGTGCCCGCCCTTCGCAGCTGCCGCAGAGAAAACATTTAGGAGATAACAATGTCTGAACAGGAACCCGTGCTGGTTGTCGGTGCAACGGGATCGCTCGGTGGGCAGGTCGTCGACCAGCTTCTTGACCGGGGCAAGAAGGTGCGGGCGCTTGTCCGCCCGAGCTCGGACGCGGGCAAACTCGAGGCCAAAGGCGTCGAGATAGCCCGCGGCGACATGCTCGACCTCGATTCGCTCGTCGCCGCGATGACCGGCGCCGCCGCTGTGATCACGACGGCGGCCGGGTACACCGGGAAGAATAAGAACGCCCACGAGATCGATACGCGTGGCAACGCCAATCTCGCCATCGCCGCCAGCAAAGCCGGGGTGCCGCGCTTCGTGCTAACGAGCATCCTCACGAGCGACCAGACACCGAATGTGCCGCATTTCTGGCACAAGAAGCTCGCCGAGGACAAACTTGAAGAACTCGGCGTCCCGTTCGTGGCCCTGCGTCCCGGAGCATTTTTCGATCAGATCGCCCAGATGGGCGGTGACCCGTTCGAGAAGGGCCGCATCGTCTGGCTTGGCTCTAAAAGCGTGCCTTTGACATTCGTTCTGGTCAGCGACGTCGCGACTTATCTCGCGGAAGCCGTTGACGCGGACATCGTCGCCGGGGAGCGCATCGATCTGGGCTGGAGCCGGCCGATCAGCATGCAGGAAGGCGCTGGTCTGGTGTCGCGGCTGGCGAACAAGAAAATCAGGGTCGTGTCCATTCCCGCCGGACTGCTCCGAGCTGTAGGCAAGGTTTCGGGAAAGTCAGCCCCGCTCATGAAAGACATGGGAGCCATGGCGGCCTGGTTCGATACCGGCCGCTACGTGGCCAAGACGAGCCGCCAGGCAGAACTCTTCGGTCCCGCGCCAACTCCGGAAGACGCGGTGGCGCGCTTCGCTGCGCGGTTGGGCCATGGACGAGCGCAGTCCTAATGGGTGCAGCGGGCCCGGATTAGCGGGCGGTCCCGCCGGGTCGCACGTGCGGCCGCGACATGCCGGTCAAAGGTCCGTGGCTCCGCGGACGCAATCGGCGTAGCCTGCGCTTAGGCGCGCACTTCGCGCACCCGCGCGTCGGCACGAAACGGGCGATGCCATGAAAAAATACGGCACAGATCATAATCCGCGGCCGGCGGCTTGGGCCGGGTCTGGGCGCCCGTCATCAGCCCGTGCACCGCTTCGCCTCGCCGCCACCCTGGCGTTTGCCGGCTTCGTAATGTCCGTGGCCGCCGGGTTGCTCCATGCCGACACGGCCAGCGCAAACGACCACCCGGCGACGTTCGCGGAGTACGCCCGCAGCGGTATTTGGACGGCGGTCCACCTCGGCCAGTTCGCCGGCATGGCGCTTCTCATCTCCGGGCTGCTGGTCCTGCTGGTGGTCCTGGAAGCACCGGACGGGGCCCTGGCCTGGACGGCCCGCTTCGGCGCTGTCGCTGCGGTCGCCGCGCTGGCACTTTACGCCGCGCTCCAAGCCGTCGACGGCGTTGCCCTCAAGCACGCAGTGGACGCCTGGGTTGCGGCTCCGGAACCGGAGAAAGCTGCGCGGTTTGCGACGGCCGAGGGTATCCGTTGGCTGGAGTGGGGCATGCGCAGTTATCAGAGCGTCGTGCTGGGCGTGGCCCTGGTCCTGACCGGTGCCGTGGTTGTCGGGGCGCGCCGCATCTCCCGGGTAATCGGCTATCTCATGGCGCTGTCCGGGCTCGCCTACCTCGCGCAGGGCTGGATCATCGGGGCCGAAGGCTTCTCCCCGGCCAACTCCGTTCCCACACTGGCCGGCATTGTCCTTGTTCTGGCGTGGTCCGTGTGGCTCCTGGTCAGGGCCTGGTTCGGGAAGGACGCGCCGGCCCGCGACCGGTGACGCGGCTGGCGGACCCCGACGGCGGGAGGTTCAGCCGCCGTCGTCGTCGTGTCCGTCAGAGTTCCGGGACGCAGGGGCCGGAGCCCAGCAAAGCCAGTCCGGCGAGGTCGCCGGCGGCGAACCCGGTCAGCCCACTGTTTTCGGCGTGCATCAGCTGAGTCGGATCGTCGACGTGGTCCAGTCCTACAACGTGCCCGAGCTCATGCAGGATGACGGCACGGACATAGGCGGGACCGTCCGGCCGCAGCATGATCCTGGCGAGATCGGGAGCGTCCAAAGCCACCTGGCCCGACACCAGGACGGCGGGGCGTCCGGAGACACTCACGGCTGTGCTCCCGCCACGCCCGGCAACGTTTCCTGCAAGCTGCGGGACTTCCTCCGGAGAAGACCACGCGATCAGCACGGGGGCCCACCTCCGGCCGTAGCGGTCCGGCTGATAGGTTTTGCGCTGCTCGGTGGGTGCCTCGGAGGTGACGCCATCGGCCGCGAAGTGCAGCCCGGTGGCAGCCGAGACCTCATCCACGGCCTCGCTGATCAACCGTTCTGCGCCGGGCGGCGCGTTGTCCGGCCGGACGACGTAGTGGACCGGCCGGCAGGGGTCGTAGGCAGTGAAGCCCTGAACTCCGTCCGGGGCCGGATGCAGTGCATAAGCATGCGAGCCGCTGCTGACCGGCGGCCTTCCCAGCGGGGAATTTGCGGCGTCAACCCCGGGCGGCGGCGCGGTGGCGCCGGGCAGGTAGGGGCGCACAGGGGCCATTACAAACTGCTCGAACAGCGGAGGGAGGAAGTTCAACCCCACGATCAGGGCAATGGCAACAAAGGTGCCGGATTTGCCCCAGTGACGTGCGCGCCGTGGCCGCTTCCGGCGGGGCCGGACAATTTTCGGAGTTTTGCCGCCAGCGCCGGGGACTTCGCGCCACGGGGCAGGGTCCTCGAGCTTGCCCAGGGCCTCGTCGACTGCCCACTGTGGAATTCGCCCGCTGGCGGAGCGGCGGACGCCGCCCCGTGGGGCGCCTTCATAGAAGCGTGAGTCGTCCCCAGCCGGATAGTCCCGGCCGCCAAAGTCTGAACGCAACTTGTCCCCCTCGTTGCATGCGACCCATCTCCCCAGATGGATCCCCTACAGCATAGGGGAATGACCATCCGGGAGTCGTCCCCGTTCAGGATTTCCCCGGGTCCTGCGGTGGCGCCGCGCGCTCCCGCCCGGATTCGCCGGAAGCCTGCGAGAGCGCCGGAAAGGTCCGGCGACTTCGCAGGCTTCCGGCGAATTCGCGCGTCGAGGCGAAGGCGTTAGTCCGTTTTAGCCTCCGGCGGAGCCCTGGTCCGCGTCGAATCCGGCCAGGAGACGCCGGGAGGCCGTGTCCATGTGGAAGCGCATGGCCGCCGTCACGGCGGCCTCATCGCGTGATTCCAGGGCAAGGAAGATCCCGCGGTGCTCAGCCAGGGCCGATGCCATCTACTACGCGAAAACTCGCCGGCAGGCCAGGGCCGCGTCCGCGCCCAAGTCCGGGAAATCAGCACCACCGAGGACGCGATCAAGGACGCCGACGTCGTGATCCTCGCGGTCCCGGACACCGTCCTGGGCGTCGTGTCCCACGGCGTGGTTCCTCAGATGAAGTCCGGCGCCATCCTGCCCACCCTCGACCCGGCCGCCGCCGACGCCGGCCTGCTTGCCAAGCGCCTAGCCCCTGGCCGAATTCGCCGGAAGGCTGCGAGCCCGCCGGAAAAGTCCGGCGACCTCGCGGGCTTCCGGCGAATTCGCGCGCCCGGGCCAGGACGGGTCAGATGGTGCGCGGTGCCTTGGCCAGGTTCTCTGTGAGCTCGGCCGCGTTCTGCCGGATCACGTAGGCCGGGCGGTCCCGTTCCGTGCGCCAGCTTTCGGCGAGCGGGCCCATGTTGACGGTGTCGAAGCCGAATTCGTCGTAGAGCCTGGTCACCAGCTCGGCCGCTTCCGGGAAGTCGCTCGCCGTGGCCAGGGCACGGCGGTTCGGGGTGCCGGCCGGCGTCCCGTCCGTGGTGATCTGGGAGAACATGATGTGGTTGAAGGCCTTGGCCACCTTGGACTGGGGAAGGTGCTCCTGCAGCAGGCCGGACGTGGTGGCCTCGCCGGCATCCACGGCCGGGATATGCCCGTCGCGTTCCCAGTAGTAGTTGTTGGTGTCGAGGACGATCTTGCCGGCCAGCGGTTCCACGGGGACGTCCGGGAGGCTCCTGAGCGGCACGGTGACGACGGCGAAGTCGCCGGCTGCGGCCGCCTCGGCCGGCGTTGCGGCCCGGGCCCGGGGCCCCAGTTCCGCGACGAGGTCCGCCAGGGTTTCCGGTCCACGCGAGTTGCTGATCACGACGTCGTAGCCGAGCTCCACGGCCTTGCGGGCGATCTGGCCGCCAATGTGTCCTGCACCGATGATTCCGATTGTTGTCATGCCGGGAGCAACACCCGGGCGAGCGAAGATATTTCGCCGGTTAAGGACGCTGTGCGGCTGGGACCGTCAGGAGACCGGCCGGGGCAGGCGAGTCCAATTCGCCGGAAGCCTCCCCGCTCGCCGGAAAGTTCCGGCGAGCCCGCAGCGTTCCGGCGAATTCGCGCGTAGAGAGGCTCGCGCGTAGGGAGGCTAGCGCGTAGCGAGGCTAGGCCGTGGGGCCCGGTTCGTCGTCGGTGTCCGGGCCTTCTGCCGCGTCCTGGGAATGGGCGCGGTCGTCGAAGGGTTCAGCCGTTGCATCACCTTCGGCGGGGGTCTCGCTGTGGTGACGCTCGGGCGCCTGTGAGTCGTCGCTCATGTCCGCTCCTTAGCTGCTCCTGCGGTGGATTGCTGGCTATTTGAACATCTAGCTCCCGCAGCGAGAGGGCTGTCAAGGGCCCCTGGATCCTGGGGATTCAGGGCGTCCGGCCGCCGGGACGGCTGGAATCCCGTTTGACTTCCTTGCGGGGACGCAGGGCATAGTCGCGGGACCGCTTGCTGGAGAGCGCCAGAAGCAACAGGATGTCCAGGGTCAGGCCGGGGAGATTGGACTTCAGGGTGATGTCCGGGCCGCCGTAGAAAACATCGACGGCCTGGAAGCAGATGGCGGCCGTGCTCAGCGCCATGGCCACCGTCCGGGCCCAGTTTCGGCCGCGGAACACGAACCACGCCAGCAGGATCTCGGCCACGGCGAAGAGCAGGACAACCACCGTTGCGGCGCTGACGGCCAATTCCGCCTGGGCCTCCGTGACCGCCGGGCCGGCTACGGGCTGCACGAGTGAGCCGACGTGCGCGTCCTTGAAGAGCACCAGGGACAGGGCCAGCAGCGCGGCCGCCGCCGCGCGGGCACCAACGAAGACCGCCCCAACAATCGTGGTCGAAGGACGCCTGGTGCGGCCCTCGCCCGGGGCAGAGACGGACGCAAGCAAGCCCGCAGCGGTCGGCTCCGCGACGGTCTGCCGGAGATCGACGATCGGGAGATTGCCGTCGGTGCTGATGGTGTCACCCCCGCCGTTGCGCGCGTGATAGCCGGTGGAAAAATCACGGATCACCCTGAGCCCGGCCGCGGGATCGGCCCCGGTAATGGCGCCGACCACATGGTCGCGTTCGGCGTCGGTGTTCTCATCGATCTTGTGGGTGATCTGCAGGGTAAACAGGGACAGCCCGACGCTGCGGTCATACGTGCCGGCCGCCAACCAGTCGACGGCCAGCCCGCCGGGCAGCAGCCAGCCGGGCGGGCACCGCCAGAAGCGGACGTGGTGCCGTTTGCCCGGGGTGCCGTCGACTTCCTGCTGGTAGGCAAAATCCTGCTGGCGGCCGAACAGGAACAGCGGACTGACCGGGGCCTGAAGATAGCTGCGGCGCAGGAGGGTGGAGGAGACGATCCGCCGGCTGCTGGCCAGGGTCACGTCATCGGCCCTTGTCCAGCCCGCGGACCGCATCACGCCATGGATCTGCGGTTCCGATCCCAGCAGGGCTATGTTCACGGGATCACCCAGCAGCCCGTCGCTGGTGCGCGCCCGGCCGATGAAGTAGTCCGGAACGTAGAGCCGGGTCAGGATCCGGTGCAGACGGGGAAGCACCAGATAGGCGAGCAGGGCCCAGAAGATGAAGAGGAACCAGACCTGCGCCCAGCCCCATTCGAAGCTCAACTGCACGAGCAGCGCGGTCAGCCACACAGCCGCAACTCCGCCCACCACGAAGAACACGCTGTCCAGCACGGAGTACGGCACCGCTTCGGCGGGAGCTGTGACCTCAACCGCTGCCTTGGTCATGGCCGCCATACTACGCCCGCTGTCGACGGAGGGCTGGCTCGAAAGATGAATCTTCTGGCCCCAAGGTGGAGCGCGGCCGGATGTGACCTGCCTGTGACAGCCGCCGTGGATAGGGTGACAGCATGGAACCACTACTGAAAGTTTTGCGGCATTGGGGCGCCCCTGCGGCGGCCGTTCTCTTCTTCACGCTGTGGTGCGTGGCCGAGGCCGGGCGGATGGGCCCGGGCCTCCACACCTGGGAGGGGACGTGGCCGCTGATCCTCATGACGGCAGCGATTGCCTGCGCCGCCTGGAAGCCCTACGCGTCGCTCGGATTCACGGCAGGGCTGCTCGCGGGCCAACTCGGGTACGCCATTCCCGCGATGCACGCCAACCACTGGGCTATCTACCTCGGGGCGTTCGTGTCCCTGGCCTTCATCCAATGGACGGCCCGGCGAAGGACACGCTTCATTGCGGCGGCCGCCAACGTGGTGTTCGCCGCCGCCATGACCTTCCTGATGCTGTCCTGGCGCTACGGCAACGGCGTCGGCTGGTTCCCGCCACTGTACATGGGCGACCGGTGGACGTTTCGAGCCTACGGCTGGCAACTCTTTTCGCTGCTGCTGGTGATCGCGGCAGCCTGCGCCGCCGTCGGACTTCTGCTGGCGATGTACCAGGAACGCGGCAGCCTCTTCCAGGCCAGGACCATCGCCCAGACCAGCCTCAGGGAAGCCGAGGTGGACCTGATCGTGGAGCAGGAACGGACCCGGATCGGCCGGGACCTGCACGACGTCCTGGCCCACTCACTGGCCGTGATCGCGGCGCAGGCGGATGGCACCCGCTACCTGAGCAAGGACCAGCCGAGGGCCGTGCTTAACGCCCTGGAGAACATCGCGACGTCGGCCCGGAGCGCCCTGGTGGACGCGCAGCGCGTCATCGAGGGGGTGCACGACGACGGCATGGTCACGCCCCAGCCCCGGCTCAGCGACGTCGGGCCCCTCGTGGCGCGCATGCAGGGCAGCCTCAAGATCGAACAAAGCGAGTCCGGCGCGCCCGCCGAGCTCTCCGCCGGGCAGCAGCTCGCCGTATTCCGGATTATCCAGGAATGCCTGACCAACGCCCTGAAACACGGCGGCCGCGGCTCCGCGGTGCGGCTGCACCTGGACTGGAGCGGCCCGGGGCTGACCCTGCATGCGGCCTCCGGGATCCCGGAGACCACAGGCAGGGACAGCCCGGACCCCGCCGCCGAAACGCGGGTGGGCCGCGGCCTCGCCGGGATGCGGGAACGCGCCCACCTCGCCGGAGGCTGGATGACGTCCGGCCCGGATGGCGAGCAGTACCGGGTGACCGTCTTTATCCCCTACGGCACAAGGACGGCCGACGCCGACGCTGCCGCCGCCAGCGCGGAGCCGGACCTGGTTCCTGCGGGAAGCCCTGCAGCGCGCCCGGGAATGCCGCTGGCCGAAGCCGGCGACCGTGGCTGACGCCAGGGCGGCCATTACCGTGGCGATTGTCGATGACCAGGCCCTGTTCCGGGCGGGAATCCGGATGCTGGTGGAGAGCCAGCCCGACATGGCGATGGCCTGGGAAGCCGGCGACGGCGGGCAGGCGGCGGCATTCGCCGTCGAACGGTGCCCCGACGTGATGCTCATGGACCTGCGCATGCCGGTCCTTGACGGCGTCGGTGCCACACGGCGGATCGTGCGGCAGGCGGAGGCCGCAGGCACCGGCGCGCCGAAGATCATCGCCCTGACCACGTTCAACCGGGACCAAGCGGTGGTTGACGCCGTGCACGCCGGGGCCAGCGGCTACCTGCTCAAGAGCGCCGAACCGGAGTTCCTGCTCGCCGCGATCCGGACCGTGTACTCCGGGTACTCCGTGATTGCTCCGGGATCAGTGCAGGATTTGTTCCAGCATGCCGCCCGGACCGTGCCGGCCGGGGGACCGGACCTGTCCGCGCTGGAGGTGCTGTCTGCCCGCGAACGGGACGTCTTCCTGCTCGCGGCCAAGGGGCTGGCCAACGGTGAGATCGCCGGAAGCCTGTTCGTATCCGAGGCGACGGTCAAGACACACCTCAGGAGCGTGCTGGGCAAGCTGGGCCTCGGGACCCGGCTCCAGCTGGTGGCCTTCGCCTATGAACGCCGGCTGCTGGGCTGAAACCCGCTGCTGGGCTGAAACCCGGCTGGACCCTCGGCTGAGACTCGCCGAGGGCCGCTGGCGCGGCGACTTGCGCCGCCGGATTCCTCACTGCCGTAGCGTCAGAAGCTCACCGTCTGGGTCAGGTATCCGTAGTACTGTCCTCCGATCGGGTGGATGGGATCGCCGCCGAAGCCGTAGTCGTGGTGCCGCTTCGAGTACGACTTTGTCAGGTCCAGGTACTGCTCCATGACATCTTCGGCTGAACCCGTGCAGGCCTTCTGGCTGATGCAGAGGGCCACGGACCCTGCCACGGCCGGGCTGGCGAAGCTGGTGCCGTTGCTTACGTTGTAGCCGCCGGGCCAGGTGGAGAGCATGCACACGCCGGGGCCGGCGACCGTGTGGGCCTTGTCGTCACTCGTGGTGGCGAAGTTGGAGAAGAATGCCGGCTGGTCATCCTTTTGCCCGTACTTCGAAAAGTCGTCGGGGCCGCAGATCGGGGCGGCATCCCCGCCGGACTTTCCGTCGAAATCGCCCATGGCGGTGGCGGTCAGTACTTGGTCGTACGTGGCCGGCACTGTGTTGGCGAAGTCCTCACCGGCGTTGCCGGCCGCGACGGCATAGGTGACACCGGCCCGGACCGAGCGGCAGATGGCGTAGTGCATTGGGTCCGTGCCCTTGCCGCAGTTGGGAGTGTCCGCGGCGCCGCCGGCGATGCTGATGTTGGCCACGGCGATGTCGTTGCTGTCGTCATCGTCCTTGCGCGTCGAGGTCACCCAGTCAATCGCGCAGATCAGGCTTTCCTCGGAGATCAGGCCGGCGTCGTCAACCACACGGACAGACCACAGCGGAGTGCCCGGGGCGGTCCCGATGACGCCCAGGCGGTTGTTCCGGGCGCCGATCACGCCAGCGACGAAAGTTCCGTGCCCCAGGACGTCAACGGGGGTCACATCGACGGGGGAGCCGGACTGGCAGTCAACGCCGCCCTTGACGTTCAGGTCCGGGTGGGTCGCATCGATGCCGCTGTCGATCACGGCGACGTTGACGTTGATCCGGCTTGGCCCCCGGTCGAGGGCCTTCCGGACGTCTGAGCTGGTTCCGGCGATCCGCTTGCGCCAAAACGGCGTCTCCTGGGTGGCCGCGGTTCCAAGATCCCGCGGTTGCTGGAAGGTCCGGCCCGCCGTGACGAAGTCGACGTTGGGGTCGGCCTGGACGCGTTGCGCCTGGGCCGCCGTCAGGTTGGCAGAGTAGCCGTTCACAGCGTTGCGGTAGACCTTCGATGCCGTGAATCCGTAGGCGCTTTGCTGGGCGGCTGCCGCCGCTCCGGCGTCCACGACGCCGTCCTTGAGCACCACGATGTAGTTTTGTGCCGGATTGACGGCGTTCGAAGGGGCTGCCGCCACCAGGCCGCCGCCAGCCGCCAGGGCAAAGGCCGCCAGTGAGGCCAGCCCGCGCCCGAACCAAAATGTGTCCGGTCTGGGAAGGGACCTGCGCCGGTGTCTGCGCGGGGTCCGCGCCACCGATGTTAGCTTCGGTTTTGATGCCTTGCGGCTGGCTTGGCTGAACATCGTGGCCTCCCATTAAGCGAGTTCGCTAATTCGAGTGCCCCCCGCCCATATCTTAAGCCTCCGACCGCGTCTTACACCCGGGCCCTTTGGAAAAACTTGAGCCGGCCCCGGCGGCCGGCTCAGACGAGGCTGTCTTCCTTTGCGCGTGCGGAGGCGTTTTCCTGTGCCCGGCCGGCCGCGTGGGCCGCGCCGGTGTGGGCCGCGCCGGTGTGGTGGCCGAACGGGTTGAACCGGCTGAAACCGAGCTCGGCAAAGGCATACGCGGTCTCGGCGTGTTCGGACCGGTCGACTCCGGCGAGTTCGTCCTCGCGGCTGACCCGGAAACCCAGCGTCTTGTGGATGGCGAGTCCGATCACCGCGGTCCCGAGGCCGGACACGGCCACCGTGATGAGGACGGCCACGGTCTGTGCGATGACCTGGTGGAGCCCGCCGCCGTAGAACAGCCCGCCGCCGGCACCGTCCACCGGGAGCGCAATGAAACCGAGGGCGAGCGTGCCGATCAGGCCGCCGCCGAGGTGGACGCCGACGACGTCGAGCGAGTCATCGAAGCCAAACGTGAATTTCAGGTCCACGAACACGGCACAGGCCGCACCGGCCACGAAGCCAAGGCCCAGCGCGGCGAGCGGGCTGATGTTGGCGCACGACGGCGTGATCGCCACGAGGCCGGCGACGGCGCCGGACGCCGCGCCCAAGGAGGTGTGGTGGCCATGGCGGACCTTCTCGGTCACCAGCCAGCTGATCATGGCTGCGGCAGGGGCGGCGAGGGTGTTCACCCAGATCAGGCCGGCCTGCTCCACGGTGGTGGCGGCGCCGGCGTTGAAGCCGAACCAGCCGAACCACAGGATGCCCGCGCCGAGCATGATGAAGGGGATGTTGTGGGGGCGGTGACCGGGGTCCTTGCCGAAGCCGTGCCGGTTGCCCAGGATCAGGACCAGGACCAGCGCCGCGGTTCCGGACGCGATTTCCACTACGGTGCCGCCGGCGAAATCGATGACCTGGCCGAAGACGGCACTTACGGCGCCGCCGGCACTCATGAGGCCTCCGCCCCAGACCATGAAGGCCAGGGGGCAGTACACGAGGGTGATCCAGATGGGGACGAAGAGGGCCCAGGAGGTGAACTTCGCGCGGTCCGCGATGGCGCCGCTGATGAGGGCCACGGTGAGGATGGCAAAAGTGGCGCTGTAGCCGGCCTTGATCAGGTCCGGCGAACCAATGAGGCCGCTCAGGCCGAAGCTGGCGAACGGGTTTCCGACCACGCCGAGGACGCCTTGCCCGGTGCTCATCGAGTAGCCCCAGAGGACCCACACCACGCCGACGATCCCCACCGCGACGAAGCTCATCATCATCATGTTGAGCGAGGCCTTGGCCCGGGTCATCCCGCCGTAAAACAGGCCCAGGGCCGGGGTCATCAGCAGAACCATCGCTGCCGACACAATCATCCAGACGCTTCCAGCAGTGAGCTCCACCGGCGGGTCCCTTCTCGTCAGTCTTCCGTACCGGGACACGTCGCCGCCGGCCCCCCGATCCGGATTTAATCCTCGCGGAGCCATGTTTCCGGGAGTGAGGCGAAAAGTTGCGGGCACGTTACGGGAATCGCGACGGCGTGAAGTTCGCGTGACCGGCATGTTTCAGGAATGTAAACGGGACCTCATGTGGCCGCCGGACGCATGCCGTTCTGCGGCGCCGGAGGGCCGGGGCGGCGGACGGCGCGTCGCTGATCCACTGCCGGCGCTCCGCGGGCCACCGGCGCGACGAATTTCCGGTTACGACGTGTGGCCGGAGTGGACGCTGTTGCCGTTGCGGGGGGCCGTTGCGTTGGTTATCCGGTAGCGGACCAGCATTCCGGCGCTGATGTGATCGTTGACGTGGCAGTGGAACAGCCACGTGCCGGGGTCGTCAGGGACCATGTCGGCCGTCACCATGGTCGCCGGGAGCAAGCTCACTACATCGGTGCGCATTCCCAAAGCCGTCACGGTGTTGCCATGCCAGTGAGGGGTGTGCAGGTCCACCTCAGTGCCCATGCCCATAAGGTACCAGCGGACCCGTTCGCCCTTTTTCATGGTCATGGCGTCCAGTGGCAGGTTGCCGAAGACGTAGCCATTGACGGAGTGCATCAAGTTGCTCTCCTCGAACTCTTCATTGCCCGGGTCCACCGAAGCCGGGTCCCCGGCGAACCTGGTGATGTTGCGTTGCAGGTATGGGCTGGCGTTCTCGTCGCTGACCTTGAACTGCACGAAAAATTCGCGGTCCACATCCAACGGGGTGCCGTCCGTGCGCGCGGCGCTGGCCTTCGTTATGACCATGGGACCAACCAGGCCGGCGTAGTCATCGCCAACTTCATCCGTGTGCGAGTGGTACATCCACATTACGGAACTGCCGTCCATCGGGCCGGGGCCGGCACGGTCCGGAACTTTGTAGCTATAGGTGTAGACGATCCCCGGGGCGACAGCGTCGTCCCGATGATCTGCCGGGCTGGTCCCGTCGTTGTACGGGGCACCTTCACTGCCCTTGTCATAGAAGACGCCGTGGGTATGCACGGAGACGGGGCGGTCCAGGTTGTTTTTGAAGACCACCTTGATGGTGTCTCCGACGACGGCGCGGATGACCGGCCCCAGCATGCCTAGATGCCCGTCGGCAGCGGTCCTTGGCTTGAGCGTCCGGAAGGAGGAATTGGTGTACTCCCGGTACAGGGACTTGATGTAGGTGCTGCCGATGCGTTGCGGTCCCTGCTGAGTGAAGACGGCGGCGGTTTCGTCGAACGACTTACCCGTGATCTGGTCACTGCCGGTCGGCGCGTAGTTCCAGTCGACCTCATCCGCGCCGATGAAGTACGTGCGCGTCTGCGGCACGTAGTTCCCCTTGGCAGGCGCCGTTGCGGTGGCTGATCCGGAGATGACGATAATTGGGGCCAAGACCGCCACCATCCCCACAACCATGATGAGCACGATCCATCGCGGCCAGTATAACGGTGCCATCCGTGCTTGCCGAGGCGTCATGGCGTGTTCGCCCATGATGCTGTCCCCTTCCAAATCCGGCCTGCGGGATGACACGGCCTGACGGAACGGTAACAGGGGGACCTTTGACCAACCTTGGTCTGCATTCCAGAACCTGTGATTTAAAACGCCGGCCTGTCCAGCGGAATCTCAAGGCAGCGGCCGGAGGCGTTCCAGTGGCCGCGCGTGCCCAGCTGACCGCTCAGCCGCTGCATCCGGGCGGCAATGCCGGGTGCCGATCCGCGGGCCAGGCGCACCTGGAATCCGGCGATGATGGTCGGATGCAGCCGAAGCGTTCGGGGTGCGCCGGCGTCGGTGTCGAGCATGAACACGAAAGACTGGTCATTGCGCTCGACCGGGTCCACAGCGTAGTCGTCAATGAAGTCCCCGGCGCTGAAGATGATGGGACGGTTCCGGTGGATGCCGACGCCGCGAAATATGTGCGGCGAGTGGCCGAACACGACGTCGGCCCCGGCCTCGATGAGGTCCCGGGCAAGGTCCTGGTGCCCGGCCGGGACGTCGTAGCCCCAGTTGCCGCCCCAATGGGCTGACACGATGAGGACCTGGACGCGGGCCTTGGTCCTGGCGACCAGTTCCAAGAGTCCGTCCCGCCGCGCCCGGCGCCGGCCGCCGCCGCCTGTCACGGGATCGTCGGTCACGGGAACGTCATGAACGGAAACGTCGTCCACCGGGACATAGTAGACCCCGGGAGCCGCGGTGCCCGCCTCCCAGCCGGGCTCGTTGTCTGTGAAGGCAATGAATCCGACGGCGACGGCGCCCACGCGCCACACGGCCGGGCGGCGGGCGGTCTCCAGGTCGGGGCCGGCCCCGGCATGGAGGATGCCGCAGCCGTCCAGCGCCGGCAGCATCTCCCCGAACGCGTCCTGGCCGAAATCCATGACGTGGTTGTTGGCGAGCGAGACGACGTCGATCCCGGCCGCGAGGAGGCTGGCCACATTCTTCGGGTCCGAGCGGAAATGGAAGATCTTGCCGGGCTCGGGCTCGCCGCCGGCCGCCAGGACACACTCGAGGTTGGCGACGCGGACATCGGCCTGCTCCAGGACCGCCAGCGTGTCGCCCCACGGGTAGGCAGGCCTGGCCGCTGCCAGGTGCCGGTTCACCAGCCGGCCCAGCATGACGTCTCCCAGCAGCGCGATCAGCATGGACTGCCTGCCTGCCTGCCTGTCAGGGCCGGGGGCTAGCTTTGGTAGCCTTCGACCTCGCTGACCGGCCGCACTTCCGCCTCGTCGGGGTTCTCGCCATAGTCTTTTTTCGCGCGCCGCTGGCGGAGCAGGTCCCAGCACTGATCCAGTTGTTCTTCCACCTGCTGCAGCCGGAGGACGTCCGGGCCTCCGGTCCCGCCAGACTGGGTTGAGCCTTCGCGGAGGCCGTGTTCCTCCTCCACCAGGGCCTTGATGCGCTCCAGGATGTCTTGGTTGTCCATGGTGTCCTCTTTCGTCCGACGGCGGCGGGCCGCCTTCTCTTCGCAGGGTCCACTTCCAGCAGGTCCCCTTCCAGCCTACGGAGGGGATGGTGCGGTGAACAGGGGCGCCCGGGCCCGGCGCCGGACGGCGCTGTCTGGCGTCTGCGGCCTAGCCAAGGAGTTCGTCCGGGTAGCACCAGCGCCAGTCCTCGCCCGGCTCGACGCTGCGCATGACGGGGTGGCCGCTGAGCTGGAAGTGTTTGTACGCGTGGGTTCCCGGCGAGGAATCGCAGCAGGCCACGTTGCCGCACTGCAGGCACATCCGCAGATGCACCGTCGTCGTCCCCTCCCGTTCGCACGCCTCACAGGAGGGACCAGACGGGACGGTGAGATCCGGGGCGGACTCCAGGTGCGGACAAACGCCGCGGGGCCGGGCGATTCCCTCGCCGCCGCTGCCGCCGTCCGCGTCCGGTTCCTCCAGTGCGGCGTCCAGCATGGACTCTTCGACGTCGAGGCGGTCAAGGACGTTGACCAGGACCTCGTGCGCGTATCCGCCGCCGCGCCGCAGCTCGAGGACCTTGGTGCGCTCCGCGTCCAGCATCGCCAGCCGGAGTTGGGCGTACCGCTGGCTGGGGGTGGCGGCTTCGGCGGACGGCCGGCCCAGCCGCTCCCATGCGGCCAGCCCGCGCTCCTGGGTGCGCCGTTTCAGCATCGCCACGACTTCGGGGGGATCGGCGTCCGAACGCAGTTCCTGGAGCCGCTGCACGCCCGCCGCCGTAGCCATCTGCATCAGCGACGCCTCGTTGAGCGCGTCCTCGCGCTGGTCCGGTCCCTTCACGTGCAGCAGCCGGACCAGGGCCGGGAGCGTGAAACCCTGCAGGGTCAGCGTGCCGGCCACCACCACGAGGGCCATCAGGATCAGGACCGACCGGTGCTCCAGCTCCGCTGGCAGGACCAGGACGGCGGCAAGCGTCACCACGCCGCGCATGCCGGCCCAGGAGACGATCGCCGGAAATTGCCAGGGCGGCGCGGGATCCTTGCGCCGGACCGCGGGAATGAGCCGCGGCAGGTACGTTGCGGGGAAGACCCAAACCGGGCGCAGGACCAGCACGGCCAGCAGCACGGCGGCACAGCCGAACCAAATCCGTTCCGGCCCCAGCGAGTCATCCCGGACGCCCTCAATGATGGTCCGGACCTGCAGCCCGATCAGCAGGAAAACGGAGTTCTCCAGCAGGAACTGGACCGTGTGCCAATTGCTGCGCTGGCTCAGCCGTGCCGCCCCGTTTGGCATGGACGGCGCCTTGGTCCCCATGATCAGCCCGGTGACGACGACGGCCAGGACGCCGGAGGCGTGGATCGCTTCCGCCGGGAGATAGGCCACAAGCGGGGCGATCAGGGAGGTGGAAGTGTTGATGGCCACGTTGCGGATCCGCTTGCGGAGCGCGGTGAGTACGAAGGCCGCGGCAACGCCCACCGCCACGCCCCCGCCGGCGGCCAGGACGAAGCCGCCGGCAATCTCCGCGGCGGAGACAGCCCCGGCGATCGCGGCGATGGCAGCACGCAGGCAGACCAGCGCCGTGGCGTCGTTGACCAGCGATTCGCCCTCCAGGATGGTGACAACCCGGCGGGGCATGCCCACCTTTCGCGCAATCGCCGTCGCAGCCACGGCGTCCGGGGGCGCGACGACGGCGCCCAGGGCCATGGCGGCCGCCAGCGGGATCTCGGGAAACAGCCAGGCGACCGCCAGCCCGATGCTGACGGTGCCGAAAATGACGTAGCCCACCGACAACAGGCCGATGGAGCGGCGGTTGGAACGGAAATCGAACAGCGAGGTCTGCAGCGCCGCCGCATAGAGCAACGGCGGCAACAGCCCGACCAGAACGATTTCGGGGTTCAGCTCGATGGTCGGTACGAACGGCAGGAACGAGCACACCACGCCGACCAGCACCAGCAGCAGGGGGACGGAGAGGTTGATCCTTTGGCCCAGTGCGCTGCAGGCACAGATGATGGCTACGAGGGCCAGCAGCCCGAAAGCGACTTCCATTGGCCTATTCTCTCAGCTTCCCGTCCTGTGCCGGCGGGGTCCCTGCAATGCATCATCAGCTTGCTTACGACTTGGTGGTTTTCTAGAGTTAAGTCTGCAAACCAAGTGGGACACTGCGCTGGCGCCGGCACTGAACGAATGTTGCCCGGCCCGCGCCCGGCACGAGGAGAACATATGTCAGAGCACAATCTTTCCGGCAAGAAGGTCGCGTTCCTGCTGACGGACGGTGTGGAGCAAGTGGAGCTGACCAGCCCGTGGGATGCCGTCAAGGAAGCCGGCGGTGTGCCAACCCTGGTCTCGCCGAAGAGCGGAGAGCTGCAGGGTTACGACGGCACCGACAAGGGGCAGCGGTTCGCCGTCGACCTCGCCGTGGGGCGGGCCGATGCCGCCGATTTCCACGCCCTGGTCATCCCTGGCGGCGTGGTCAACGCCGATCACCTCAGAGTCGACAAGGAGGCCCAGGCGTTCACGCGTGCCTTCTTCGAGCAGCACAAGCCCGTCGCCGCCATCTGCCACGGCCCGTGGCTGCTCATCGACGCCGGCGTGGTCAGCGGCAGGAACCTGACCTCGTACCACACGCTGCAGACGGACCTGAGGAATGCCGGCGCGATCTGGACTGACCATGAGGTCGTGGTGGACCAGGGCCTGGTGACCAGCCGCAGCCCGCGTGACCTTCCGGCCTTCAACGCCAAACTCCTTGAGGAAATCGCCGAAGGCGAGCACGCAGGCCAGACGCCGTAGCCGTACTCCCGCCGCAGCGTCCGACGGCGGCACGGGCCGCCGTCGGACGCTTTCGGCCGGCCGTTCACCTGCGTGGTCGCCGGCTGCCCGGTTCCGCGGCCGGACACCTATCCACGCTGTTGGTTTTGCGGCAGGATATGCCCTGTACCGCGCACCGTCGTCGTTGCCGCCCGGCCGGCGCCCCAACAGCAAGGAGTTTCGGACATGACTACGCTCAATCCCTACCTCGGCTTCCGCGACAACGCGAAAGACGCCATGACCTTCTACCAGTCGGTGTTCGGCGGGGAACTGACCATGAGTACCTTCGCCGAATACCACGCCAGCGAAGACCCGGCGGAGCAGGAGAAAATCATGCATGCCCAGCTCAGGACGGACGCCGGCATGGTGCTGATGGGCGCGGACACGCCCAACAGCATGGACTTCACCCCGGGCAACAACTTTTCCGTGTCCCTGAGCGGATCCAACGAAGCTGAGCTCCGCGGCTACTTCGACAAGCTGGCCGATGGCGGCACAATCGCCATGCCGCTGGAGAAGGCACCTTGGGGCGACATCTTCGGCATGTGCAAGGACAGGTTTGGCGTGGACTGGCTGGTGAACGTCGGCTCCGAGCCCGCCTAGGACGGGCCCTCGGCCGCGCCGGCAGTAAGGGCTATCCTGAATGCAGCCAGGACAGTGCAAGCACGAGTCCATCCCCTGGCCAAGGGAGCCATGCAATGACCGAGAAGCTGCACCTCAGCCCGGAAGATGACTTCCCGGAAGATCTCAGCAAGTTGCCGGACAAGGACCTTCAGGTCCTCGACAGCCAAGTCGAGCGCCAACTGGATTATGAGTACGTGGTGGAGGGGGAGCCGAATCCGGAGACGGAATTCCGGCACTTTGACCTCGATGAGGAGTTCGAGGAGCGGGACAAACGGGACAACTGATCCGCGGGCTCATCCTGAAAGGGCCGCCCGCCCCGCACGGCGTCGGGGCCCAGGCCAGCAGGCTTACTAGACTGGGCTGACCACCCGGCGACGAAACGAGCCCTTCATGACCCCGGCAGTTGCCACGTGGTCCCTCCTGTACCCGTGCTCCCCGCCGCGGTCGTTCACAGCATGACAGGTCCGGTTCGCCTGGAGATTTCAGCCGCGGGCCACGCCGGCCACGTCTTCGCCTCGCGCGAAATGGCCGGCGGGTCCGCGCCCGCCGTCGTGCTCATCCACGGAATCGGCGCGTCACACCGCTACCTGCGCCGGCTGCACCGGCTCCTGGCCGGGTCGATGGAGACCTACTCCATCGATCTGCCGGGATTCGGTGCCACACCCAAGCCTGCGTACCAGCTGTCCATTGCCGACCACGCCCGTTACATCCTCGGCGCCATGGAGCAGCTTGGCGTCGCGCAAATAGTGCTGGTGGGGCACTCAATGGGAACACAGATGGCCCTGGAGGCGGCCCTTCAGCAGCCGGAACAGATCTCGAATGTGGTGCTGATGGGTCCCGTGGTGGACCCCAGGCACGGATCCGTGGCACAGATGGCCCTGGCGCTGGGCCGTGACTGCCTGTTCTACGAGAGCCCCTCCTCGAATGCCTTGGTCTTTACCGACTACCTGCGTTGCGGCCCTTCCTGGTACTTCAAGACCCTGCAGGTCATGATGGAGTACCCGATGGAACAGAAGATCGCCGGCGTCAGCGCACCGGTCCTCGTGGTGCGCGGCGCCAACGACCCCATCGCGGATGCAGGCTGGTGCCGCCGGCTGGCCGGGCTCGCCAGCCGCGGGCGGCTGCTGGAGGTGCAGGGAACCGGGCACGTCGTCCAGCACAACCGGGCCCTCGAGGTGCGGGACGGCATTCTGGCGTTCACGGGCCTTGGCGCGGCGGCGGGCGAGCCGCTGCCCGGAAGCCCGGCCTGACCGCACTGCCTGACCGGGGCAGGGTTAGACGTCGAAGTGGGTCCGGGTGGGGCCCTGCCCGAGTGAATCGACCACCCCGGCCGCGACGGCGTGGAGTTTGATGTTCCGGGCGCTGGAGGCCGACTTCAGGAGCTCGAACGCCTCGTCCTGACTGCAGCGGTTCTGCGCCATGATGATGCCGACGGCGACGTCGATCACGGTCCGCGTCTCCAGGGTGGCCTTGAGGTTGGCGGCTGTATCGCTGCTGTGCGCGAACCGGACGGCAAGGCGCAGGGCCATGGAGGTCTGGTGGACGAAGTCACGGGCCAGCTCCGTGGCGCGGTCATCGAACCGGCAAGGACGGTGCGAATAGAGGTTCAGGGCGGCCCGGGTCTCGCCTTCCAGGAGGAACGGCAGCGCCAGGATCGACCGGAAGCCGTGCCCCCGCACCGCCGCGGCGTACTGCGGCCAACGGCCATCGAGTTCAAGGTCCTCAACGTGGACGGTTTCCTGTTCCCGGGAAGCCGTCATGCAAGGGCCGTCACCGAAGGTGTACTGGATTTCGTCCATGGCCTGCGCGGCGGGGCTGCTGCTCGCGACGGTGGCCGCCTTCTTTTCCCGAAGGAGCGTGATGCCGCACAGGATCTCATCCCCGGGCTCGGACAGGCTGCGCGCGGATACACGGGCCAGCTCCCAGAGGAAGTCCTCGACGTCGGAGCTGCTGAGCACCAGTTCATGCAGCTGCTGGTTTATTGAATTTGCGGTTGACTCGCTGACCACTTGTCTGTTGTGCCGTTTCACTCAGGTCAAGACGACCCGGCTGTGCTTCCCACCGCGGCAAGGGGCGGATACGGCAGCGGCCGGATCGAAGAACAATCCAACGGCTCGCTGCAAAACCGTACCGGGAGAGTATATACATCCGGGAAACGCAGGTTCCACACCGGCTCCGGGCCCGACGGCTCCTGAACCGTTCGTCCCGGGCATAAGCTGTGCCTTAGGCGAAATGTCGCGAACGGATTCCCCATGCCAGACCTGGACGTCAAGGACTCACCCTCCGCCCCGCTGGCGATCGCCCGCGCCGCGGGCCGGCCCGTTGCCGCCGTGTTGGACGAGCTGGGCTCGGGCGGGAACGGACTGACGGGTGCCGAAGCGGGCAGGCGCCTGACGGAAATCGGGCCTAACGCCGTGCGGACCCACATGGCGAGCGGGTGGTCGGTGCTGGGCCGGCAGCTGGCCAGCCCCATCCTGCTCCTCCTGCTCATCACCGCCGGGCTTTCACTGTTTCTCGGGGACGCCACGAACGCGATCGTCATCGGCGTGATCCTGCTGGTCAGCGTCGGGCTGGGGTTCAGCAACGAATACCGGGCCGAACGCGCTGCGGAGGCCTTGCATTCCCGCGTCACGCACCGCGCCGTCGTCGTCCGCGACGGAAGTCCGGGCGAAATCGACGTCACCGCGCTGGTGCCTGGCGACGTCGTCCACCTGGGGATCGGCGCGATCATTCCGGCGGACATGCGGGTGCTGACGGCCAAGGACCTCCTGTGTGACGAAAGCATCCTGACCGGGGAATCGCTGCCGGTCGCCAAGGATCCTGCGCCAGTGCCGCAGGATGCCCCGCTGGCGGACCTGACCAGCTGCCTCTTCATGGGGACCGTGCTCCAGTCCGGCAGCTGCACGGCAGTGGTGGTCGCCACCGGGGGCCGGGCGGAATTCGGCCGGATTGCACTGGGCCTGGGCGAACGGCAGCCGCAGACCGAGTTCCAACTGGGCCTCAAACGGTTCTCCTTCCTGCTGCTGCAGGTGGCCATCGGACTGAGCTCGCTCATCTTCGTCGCAAACCTGATGCTGCACCGGCCCGTGATCGAATCCCTGCTGTTCTCCCTGGCGATCGCGGTCGGCATCACTCCGCAGCTGCTGCCCGCGGTGGTCAGCACCAGCCTGGCCACGGGCACCCGGCAGCTGGCCCGGCGCAAGGTCCTGGTGAAGCGCCTGGTCTGCATCGAGGACCTGGGCGACATGGACATCCTGGTCACGGACAAGACCGGGACGCTGACCGAGGGCCGGATCAGTTTCACCGCCGCGCTGCCCGTCGGCGCGGGCATCGAGCCCGCTGAGTTACTCACGCTCGGATTGTTGGCGACAGAGGCCGAATACGCCGAGGCGAGGCTCTCTACGGTCGGCCTGAACCCCTTGGATGCCGCCCTCTGGGAATCACCCGACGCGGCGGGCTTCCGGCCGGAGCTCTACGAACGCCTGGACGTCATAGACTTCGACCACCAGCGCCGCCGGACCAGCGTGCTGGTGCGCGAAGCGAACGGACCTGCCCGCATCATCACAAAAGGCTCGCCGGAAGATGTCCTGGCGCTCTGCGTGGGCACGCCGGCGGACGTGCAGGCGATGCTGGACAAGCAGTTCGACGCCGGGTCCCGGGTGGTGGCTGTCGGAACGCGACCTGCAGGCGGCCTGGAGGACCTGACGCCGCCCGAGGAGAAGGATCTGGTCCTTGCCGGGTTCCTCATCTTCCTCGACCGCCCCAAAGCCAATGCACGGGCCTCCCTTGACCAGCTCGAGGCGCTCGGCATTACGGTCAAGATCGCCACCGGCGACAACGCCAGGGTCGCCGAAAAGGTCTGTGACGAACTCGGCGTGCTCTCCGGCGGGACGCTCAGCGGCGCTGCCGTCGAGGCCATGTCCGATCCGGAGCTGGCCGCCGCCGCGCGGGAGGCGAGCATCTTCGCCCGCGTGTCGCCGGAGCAGAAGGCTCGGATCATCCGGCTGCTGCGGCTAAGTGGCGGCGCCGTCGGGTTCATGGGCGACGGCGTCAACGACGCCCTTGCACTGCATGCCGCGGACATCGGCATTTCGGTCGACAGCGCCACCGACGTCGCCAAGGACGCCGCCGACGTCGTGCTGCTCGACAAGGACCTGGGGGTGTTGGCCGAGGGTGTCATGGAAGGCCGGCGGATCTTCGCCAACACCATCAAATATGTTCTCATGGGCACGTCCAGTAACTTCGGCAACATGTTCAGCGCGGCAACGGCCTCCGTGGTGTTGAGTTTCCTGCCCATGCTGCCGGGCCAGATTCTGCTCAACAACCTGCTCTACGATGCCGGCCAGCTGGCCATTCCGGGCGACCGGGTGGACAAGGAACAGCTGGTGGCCCCATCGCACTGGGACATCGGCTTCATCCGGCGTTTCATGTTCCTGTTTGGCCCCATCAGCTCCATCTTCGACTTCGCGACTTTCGCCCTCATGCTTTTCGTCTTCGACGCGGTTCCGGGCGAATTCCGGGCCGGCTGGTTCATCGAGTCCATCGTGACGCAGACGCTGATCATCTTCGTCATCCGGACCCGGCGCGTGCCCTTCTTCCGGAGCAGGCCGTCGCTGGGCCTGGTCGGTGCCTCCCTGGGCGTGGTGGCCCTCGGGGTGTACCTGCCGTTCTCGCCCCTGGCCGGCGTGCTGGGCTTCGATCCGCTGCCCGTGCCGTTCTTCCTCGCCTTGCTCGGGATGGCAGTGGTGTATTTGGTGCTGGTGGAAGTGGCGAAAGTCTGGTTCTACGCCCGGGCCGCCCAGCAGCCTGTTTCACGCGGACCGGCGGTGCTCCGGCACCGCGGCGAGACCCACCGCATTGCCCGCCGGGCCGCCCGTTTCAGCATCCCGGCGGCCAGGCCGCTGCTCGTCCACCGGGGCCCGGGCTGGCGCCGTCGACGCAAACTCGGGCATAAAGGCCCTCACAGGGTTTCGGGCGCGGGCGGATAGTTGGAGGCAGCGGCCACCTGGTCCTGTTCGGGTTTGGGGAACCCGTAGGAGCGCACCAGTTTCAGCAGCACACGACTGATGGCCGATGGCCCACGCTTCGACTTGAAAGCCATAGCCCATGAGCATCTTTGAAGACAGGGTCGACGCCGGCAGGCAGCTCGGCAGGCGTCTGGCGGAATTGCGTGGCCAGGACATTGTGGTCTTGGGCCTGCCGCGAGGCGGCGTGCCCGTGGCCTTCGAAGTCGCCGCCGCCCTGGATGCTCCCCTGGATGTGATTGTGGTGCGGAAGCTTGGGCTTCCCTACCAGCCCGAGCTCGCTATGGGGGCAATCGGTGAAGGCGGCGCCAAAGTCCTGGACGAGGAGGTCCTGGCCCATGCGCGGGTCAGCGGTGCGGAACTCCAGTCTGTTGAAGAACGCGAACGCGGCGTGCTGGAAAACCGGGTGGTCCTGTTCCGGAAGGGCCGGACCCGGCACGACCTGACCGGACGCATCGCGGTGATCGTCGACGACGGGATCGCCACCGGCTCCACTGCCCGGGTGGCCTGCCGGGTCGCCCGTAAACAGGGTGCGGCCCGCGTGATCCTGGCGGTTCCGGTTGCCCCAGCCGAAACCCTCGCCGACCTGACGGAACCGGACGAAGTGGTCTGCCTGGCGACGCCGCGCCAGTTCACCGCCGTCGGATACCACTACCGGGACTTCTCGCCGACTGACGACGACGAGGTGCTGCGCCTGCTCGATCTTGCGGCCAAACGCGTCGAGGCCGCACCGCCGCCCTTCTGGACCTCGACCGCGATCCGCGCCGACACTGCCGCCGACGTCAACGAGGAAGTGGAAATCCCGTCCCGCGGGGTGCGGCTCCAGGCCCAGCTGCACCTTCCGGTGCCGGCCAGCGCCGTGGTGCTGTTCGCCCACGGCAGCGGCAGCGGCCGCCACAGCCCCCGGAACCGGTACGTGGCCGGTGTCCTGCAGCAGGCCGGTCTCGGCACGCTGCTGCTGGACCTGCTGACGCCGGCGGAGGAGCGCCACCGCGCCAACGTCTTTGACATCGAACTCCTGGCCCGCAGGCTGTCCTCGGCCACGGACTGGCTGTCCACCCGGGCGGACACGGCCTCCTGCGCTGTGGGGTACTTCGGTGCGAGCACGGGAGCCGGGGCTGCACTGTGGGCGGCGTCGGAGCCGTCGGCGCGGATCGCGGCTGTCGTGTCCCGTGGTGGCCGCCCCGACCTCGCCGGCCCGCGGTTGTCCGCTGTCAAGGCGCCCACGCTCCTGATTGTGGGGAGCCTGGACCACGAGGTCCTGGAACTGAACCGCCGGGCGAAGGCGATGATGCGCGGTCCCAGCCAGCTCGCCGTCGTGCAGGGGGCAACGCACTTGTTTGAAGAACCGGGCACGCTCGCGGCGGCGGCCATCCTGGCGCGGGACTGGTTTATCGACTACCTGCTGCCCCCGAACGGTGCCGGCGCGCGGGGCGCGGGCGTCTGAGGGGCCGCGGGCGTCTGAGGTGACCACAGCCGGGGAGGGCCGGGACCACGAATTCCGCGGACCCTAGCTCCGGCGGCCCTCTGCCCTGGACCGGATCCCCAGGAGCATCCGCCGTTCCATCAGGAACTGCACCGGTTCCAGCAGTGCACGCAGGGCCAGACCCTCCGCCAGGGGCGAAAAGTCGTACCGGGTGCGGGACAAAAGCCTGGTGGCCTGGGGCCCGGCAGGTCGCAACACGAACGTCCAGCCGATGTCCAGCCGGCGCCCGGTGGGACGGACCCCTGCCGGCGACATCCTCCCCGTGCGCAGATCGATGGTTCCGCCCAGCCCCAGCGCCGCCCCGGACCGGATGAGCCGGACCGGAATCCCGCCGTCGGGGGACAGCGGAACGACGTCGCCAACTTTCAGGCGCTGCAGCTCCGGGAGAATCCGGTCCGCACTCCGGATGCCCAGACCCGCGCCGCGTTCGAGCCAGTCGTAGGAGTAGAAGCCGCCGCGCCCGGCGCCCATCTGGACAAGCCACGGCCAGACCTCTGCCACCGGGGCCGCAATGGTGATCGCGCGGGTGCTTTGCATGCGCGGGGCGGGCACGATCTCGTCCCCGGCGAGCGGGCCGGCGGCCTCCTGGGTGGTGGCCCCCCAGCGCAGGAGCCGCGGCCGGACAGCCAGGACGTAGGCTGCGCCCGCCGATGCCGCAGCCAGCGCCGCGAGCGGTCCGCGCAACCGGCCGGGGACGTGCTGACCGCTCACGCGAGGGACCTCATGCGCTGGTCCGGCCCCTGGCGTCGTCCGATTCCGGCCCGACCACCACCACCGGGCAGTGGGAGTGGGCCGCGACGGCCGCGCTCACCGAGCCCATGACCTGATGGAGGAAGCCGCCCTTGCCGCGCCGGCCCACCACGAGCATTTCGGCGTGCTGGCTTTCCTCGACGAGGACCTTGGCGGGCGCCCCGAACTTGACCGAGCGGGTAAGTCCTTCCGGACGCGATTCGCCGAAGGCCCGCTCCAGTGACTGGTCCACGAGGCGTTCGGCGGTCTCCTCCAGCTCATCGAGGGTGGGCGTTCTGTCCTCGGGCAGGTGGGAGGCCAGGAAGAAATCGGAAGTTCCCAGGCACGTGATGACGTCCAACGGGATGTTCAGAGCGGTGGACATGCGCCCGGCGAGGCGGAGCGCCGTCGTCGAAAACTCCGAACCGTCCACACCCACGACAATGCGCTGATCACCGTTCATGGTCCCCAGCCTTGCCCCTGCCCCCGGGACTGCCTAGGGCCGAAAGTCACGCGGGGCTGGGCACCGCGGCCGCCTCCGCTTAGGGTGGAACGGTGATTGCCGGCACCGGAGCAGGTGCCGGCCCATTGGCCGGACCATGACGTCCAGCCGAGCCTGCCACCCGAGGAGTTCCTGATGAGAGTTGCTGTTACCGGAGGAAGCGGAAAGCTGGGCCGAAACGTCGTGCGGCGGCTCAGCGATGACGGGCACGAGGTGACCAACCTGGACCGCACCGGCGTGCGCGGCCCGGGGTTCACGGAGGTGGACCTGCGCAACTACGGCCAGGTGGTGGATGTGTTCCTCGGCCTGGAGGACCGCCATGCCGGCTTTGACGCTGTGGTGCACCTGGCCGCGATTCCTGCACCGGGCCACGCCCCTGATGCCGCCACCTTCGAGAACAACATGCAGTCCACGTACAACGTGTTCCAGGCTGCCCGCCGGGCCGGGATCAAGAAAATCGTCTACGCGTCCAGTGAGACGGTGCTGGGGCTGCCTTTCGACGTCGACCCTCCCTACATCCCGGTGGACGAGGAGTACCCTGCCCGGCCGGAAAGCACGTACTCCCTGGTCAAACACCTTGAGGAGCAGATGGCCATCCAGCTGACCCGCTGGGACCCGGACCTGAGCATCACCGGCCTGCGGTTCTCCAATGTGATGGACCCGGAGGACTATGAGGAATTCCCCTCCTTCGACCACGACGCGCGGGCGCGTAAATGGAATCTCTGGGGCTACATTGACGGCCGGGACGGCGCCCAGGCCGTGGCGCGAGCCCTGGAGCACGGCCAGCCCGGGTTCGAGGCGTTCATCATCGCCAACGAGGACACGGTGATGAGCCGCTCCAGCGCCAGCCTCGCCGCCGAGGTGTTCCCGAACGTCAAAGTGGTCAAGGACCTGGCCGAGCACGAGACCATGCTCTCGATCGACAAGGCCAGGCGGCTGCTGGGCTACGCGCCGGAGCACACCTGGCGGAACTACCACCCGCTGCGCACCACCCCCACGGAAGACTGACCCCAACTTGAGGAGCTCCATGCAATACCGCACCCTGGGCAACAGCGGCGCCGTCGTCTCCAACTATGCGCTGGGCACCATGACTTTTGGCGCCGAGGCCACCGAGGAGCAATCCCGCGCGATCCTGGATGACTACTTCGCGGCGGGCGGCAACTTCATCGACACCGCCGACGTCTACAGCTCGGGGGTGTCGGAGGAAATCATCGGCCGGTGGCTGGCGGACCGGGCCGAGGTCCGGGACCGGGCGGTGGTGGCCACGAAGGGCCGCTTCCCGATGGGCCAGGCCCCCAACGACGTCGGAACCTCCCGCCGGCACCTGGTCCGGGCACTCGATGACTCGCTGCGCCGGCTCGGCGTAGAACAGATTGATCTCTACCAGCTGCACGCGTGGGATCCTGTCACGCCCCTCGAGGAGACCCTCCGGTTCCTGCACGACGCCGTCACCAGCGGCAAAATCGCCTACTACGGCTTCTCCAACTTCCTGGGCTGGCAGTTGACCAAGGCCGTCCATGTGGCGAAGGCCCATGGCTGGAGTGCCCCGGTGACGCTGCAGCCGCAGTACAGCCTGCTGGTCCGTGAGATCGAGTCGGAAATTGTGCCGGCCGCACTCGACGCCGGGATCGGGCTGCTGCCATGGTCGCCGCTGGGCGGCGGGTGGCTGTCCGGCAAGTACAAGCGCGACCAGCCGCCGGCCGGGGCCACCCGTCTGGGCGAAAACCCGAAGCGGGGGATGGAAGCCTGGGAGGCCCGCAACGCCGATCCGCGCACCTGGGACGTGATTGCCGAGGTGGGGCAGACCGCCGGGCGCCACGGCGTGAGCCCTTCCCAAGTGGCGCTGGCCTGGCTGGCGGACCGGCCGGCGGTCACCTCGGTGATCCTGGGCGCCCGTACCACCGCGCAGCTGGCGGACAATCTCGCGGCCGCGGATCTGCGGCTCACCGCGGAGGAGACGGAGCGGCTGACCGAGGCCAGCCGGCCGCGCGTCGGCGTCTATCCGTACGGGCCGATGGCCCAGGAACAGCGCAGCCGGAAGCTCGAGGGCGGCCGCTAACCAGGCAACGGGCTGACAAGGCAACGCGGGGCCCCTTAGCGCCGGTCCGGGGGGTGGGGATGGGAAGTGTCCCCGCGTTGTCATTCGGGGAAGCGCTGCCCTTCGGGGGAGGCGGGGCCGCCGGCATGATAGCTGGACCAGATGTCGCCCATTTCCTCCGTGGACTGCTCCACGATCCTGCTCATGGCGGCGTGCGCGGCGTCCGCCTCGCCGCGCTGAATAGCGCTGGCCACATCGACGTGCAGCTGCAGGGCCTCGTGGTGTGGCAAGTGCGGCATGAGTCCGTGCTGGGTGCGCCCGGTCAGCACCTCGGTCACCAGGTTATGCAGCTGGGCGAACATGGCGTTGCCGGAGGCCCGGAGTACCGACGCGTGGAATTCGATGTCGAGGCGGAGGAACTCGTCCCGGTCTCCGCGCTGGCCGGATGCCCACAGCCGTGCGGCCAGCGAGACGAGGTCGCTGCCGGCATCCCAGGAAGCCCTCCCGGCAGCGAGCCGGGCGGCCGCCGGTTCGATTGCCCCGCGGAGCTCGTTCAGGGCCTGCAGCTGCTCCAGCCGCTTTGACGAGGCCAGCCGCCAGCGGATTACCTGCGGGTCGTACGCGTTCCACGATTCCTCCGGCTGCACCACCGTCCCCAGCCGCCGCCGCGACTCCAGCATCCCCTTGGAGGACAGCACGCGGGTGGCTTCCCGCACCACGGACCGGGAGACGTTGTGCCGGGCCTCGATCTCGTCCAGGCGCAGGATCGAGTGCGGTGCCAGCGTCCCTTCGGCGATGGCAAGCCCCAGGTTCTGGAGCAGCACGGCATGCAGGTCTGCTGTTGGCTCCGCCTTTGGAGTTTTCATAAATAAATCATACTGGCGGCCCACAAGGTCTTGTATAAATCTGCTTTATTTACCTAAGATCACTTCCAGAGCAGATGTAAAGATGCATTTGCAGCCGGCTGGACAGAGACGCCCAGCCCTGAAAACCAAAGGAAGTCGTAATGAAGCGACGTTCAATTGCGAAGTACGCGGCCGTCGCCGCCGTCCTGTCCCTGGGCCTGACCGCCTGCGGCGGGGCCAGCGGCAGCGCCGACGCCAAGACCTCCGGCACCGTCCGGGTCACCCTCGCCAACCACGTCTGGACCGAGGGCATCAAGGCAGCCATTCCGGAATTCGAGAAGTCCAGCGGACTCAAGGTCGAACTGACCCAGCTGGGCGAAGACCAGCTCTCGGACCAGTACAACGTCAAGCTCAACGCCGGCAGCGACGAGATCGACGTCATGATGTACCGCCCGCTCCAGGAAGGAAAGGCGTTCGCGAAGAACGGCTACCTTGCGGACCTGACGTCCAAGGTCTCCTCGGACGCCGCGTGGGACTGGAAGGACTACCAGGAGGGCCCGGTCAAGGCCACCACCGCTGACGGCAAGGTGGTCGGCGTGCCGATCATCACCGAACGCGAAGTCCTCTACTACCGCAAGGACCTGCTGAAGGCCGCCGGCCTGGAGGTTCCCAAGACCATGGACGAGCTCGAGGCCGCGGCCAAGGCCATCAAGGCTGCCTCCCCGGGCACGGCCGGCTTCGTGGCCCGCACCGGCAAGTCCGCCGCCGTCACCCAGTTCTCCAGCTTCCTGTACAGCTTCGGCGGCGACTTCACCGACGCCAGCGGCAAGTCCGCCGTCAACTCCGAGGCCGCGAAGAAGGCCTACGCGTTCTACGGCGGCCTGATCAAGAACTACGGCCCCGCCAACGTCAGCACCGACATGAGCTGGCCCGAGGCCATGGCGATCTTCACCCAGGGCAAGGCCGCCTTCTACACGGAGGCCGACTCGCTCTACAAGAACGCCACCGACCCGGCCAAGTCCAAGGTTGCCGACACCGTCGGTTTCGCCGCACTGCCCGCCGGCCCCGCCGGCTCCAAGCCGTACAACATCCCGTCCTGGGGCCTCGCCATCAACCAGGCATCCAGCAACCAGGACAACGCCTGGAAGTTCATCCAGTGGGCCACCAGCAAGGAACGCACCCTCGAGGCACAGAAGGCCGGAGTCCCCGGACCCCGCGCGTCGGTCTGGGCTGACCAGGCCGGCACCTCCACCTACCCGAAGGACCTCGCCGAGGCCATCTCCGCCAGCGCCAAGAACGGCGTCGGGCACGACCGTCCCCAGGTTGTCACCGTAGGCAAGGCCCGCGAAATCGTGGGCGGCCCGATCGTCGCCACCATCACCGGCTCTGACTCGTCCGCCGCAGCCGACACGGCGCACGACGCCTTCCAGAAGTTCCTGGACAGCGAAAAGAAGTAACGCCCCAGGCGCCCCTGCCAGGCTTCGCGCCTGAGCACTGCGCCTGAGCACCAAACAGCCCGGCGGGACGGCGGTCCGATGCCGTCCCGCCGCGGCCAGCTTTTCACTTCACCCCCAACTCCTTAGGTGAACCATGTCTGTATTGACCACTCCCCGCAGCGCCCAGACCCAGCCGCCGTCCGGCCGCAAGGGCGCCCGCACCCCCGGTGCACGCGAGAACTTCTCCGGCTGGGCCAACCGGCACCGCAAATGGCTCTTCGCCGCCCCCGCCATGATCTTCGTCGGCGTCCTGATCGTCTTCCCCCTCGGCTGGACCCTGTACCTGAGCCTGACCGATTCGCAGGGCTCCGTCCGGGCGGCCTCCGAGTTTGTCGGCGTGCAGAACTACCTCACGGTCCTCTCCGACGTCGAACGCTTCTGGCCCGCCGTCGGCCGCACGCTGAGCTTCACCGGCGTTGCCCTTGTCTGCGAAGTGGTCCTCGGCATGTGCATTGCGCTGCTGCTGTGGCGCCCGTTCCGCGGCGAAAAATGGGTCCGCGTGGCCATCCTGCTCCCGCTCGTCGCCACCCCCGTGGCCGTCGGCATGATGTGGCGGCTGATCTTCGATCCCAACATCGGCTTCGTCAACCAGCTGCTCGGCATGGTCGGGATTCCCGCCCAGCCCTGGCTCTCCGGCCAGGACACGGCGCTCGGCACCACCATCTTCATGGACGTGTGGCAGTGGACCCCCATGGTGGTCCTGATCCTCCTGGCCGGACTGACCTCGCTCTCCGAGGAACCCGACGAGGCGGCCCGGATGGACGGCGCCAACGCCTTCCAGCGGTTTTTCTTCATCACGCTGCCCCTCATGATGCCGACCGTGATCGTCGCCATCCTGCTCCGGGGCATCGACGCCCTGAAGACCTTCGACATCCTCTACGCCACCAAGGGCAAGGGCGGCGGGTCCTTCCACGAAGTGGAAACGCTCAACGTCTACGCCTACGGGCTGAGCTTCGACTACAACCAGTACGGGCTCTCCTCCGCGGTGCTGATCCTGTTCTTCATGATCATCATCGGCTCCATGTGGCTGCTGACCATGCGCAAGAAAGCGGTAAGCAAATGACCGTAGTGTCCGAAAACACCGAACCCCAAACGGTCGCCGCCGTGCCGGCCAAGATCGCGCCGCGCCCCCGGAAGCCGCTGGGCACCCGCGCGTACAAGGTGTTCCGCGTGGCGGCACTGGTGGCCGTGGTGCTGTTCCTGATCGCCCCGCTGTTCTGGATGCTGCTGGCATCCCTCAAGACCAACGTGGACATCTACGACACCGGCAAGTCGTTCCTGTTCACCCCCACGTTCGAGAACTACGCCAATGTGCTGCAGCGGAACAACTACTTCGTCTTCATCTTCAACAGCTTCTGGGTGGCCTTCGTCTCCACTGCCCTGTCGCTGGTCCTGGGCGTGCCCGCCGCCTACGCCATGAGCCGGTTCACGATGCACCGCTCGGCCCTTGTGGTCCTGATGGCCCGCGTCATCCCCGGCGTCTCCCTGCTGGTGCCCTGGTACTACGTCTTCTCCAACCTGAAGATGGTGGGCGGCTTCGAGGTGCTGATCCTCAGCCACATGTTCGTCGCGCTGCCGCTGATCGTGTACATCATGATGAGCTACTTCGATTCCCTGCCGCTGGAGCTGGAGGAGTCGGCCCAAGTGGACGGCCTCACCCCGATCGGCGCCTTCCGCCGCATCACCCTGCCGCTCTCCGTCGCCGGCATGGCCACCGCCGGCATCCTGTCCTTCATCTTCTCGTGGAACAACTTCATGTTCGCCCTGGTGCTCTCCGGCTCCAAGACCAAGACCCTGCCGGTCGCGATCTTCGACTTCGTCTCCTACGCGAGCATCGACTGGGGCGGACTCATGGCGGCCGCCACCGTGGTCACCATTCCGATCATGATCATTGCGCTCTTCACGCAGAAGTACATCGTCTCCGGCATGACCGCCGGCGCGACCAAGGGCTAGGCAACAGATGACACTCATCAGCAGGATTGAAACGTTCCTCGTCGCACCGCGCTGGCTCTTCGTCCGGGTCGAGACCGAGAGCGGGATCGTCGGCTGGGGCGAGGCGAGCTGCGAAGGCCGCAGCGAAACCGTACGCACCGCCGTCGACCAGCTCTCGGAGCTGCTCATCGGCAACGATGCGCTGCGGATCGAGGACCACTGGCAGGTCATGACGAAGGGGTCCTTCTACCGCGGCGGGCCGATCCTGGCCAGCGCCGTGTCCGGCCTGGACCAGGCGCTCTGGGACATCGCGGGCAAGCACTTCAACACGCCCGTGCACCAGCTTCTCGGCGGCCATGTCCGGGACCGGATCCGGATGTACGGCTGGGTGGGCGGGGATGAGCCCAATGAGGTGGCGGACCAGATCAGCGCGCAGCTGGAGGTCGGCCTGACGGCGGTCAAGATGAACGCCAGCGGCCGGATGAGCCCCATCGCCTCCGTGGCCGAGCTCGACGGCGTCGTCCGCCGCGTCGCCGCCGCCCGCGAGGTCCTCGGCGACCACCGCGACGTCGCCGTGGACTTCCACGGCCGCTTCAGCCTCGCCAACGCCCGCCGGGTGGCGCCGCTGCTGGAACCGTACCGGCCGTTCTTCCTCGAAGAGCCGGTGGTCCCGGAAAACACGCACCTGCTGCGCGAGTTCACGTCCTCCACGGCGACGCCGGTCTCCACCGGTGAGCGGCTCTACAGCCGGCAGGAATTCCTGCCCGCGCTGCAGGCCGGCATCGCCGTGGCCCAGCCGGACCTCTCCCACGCCGGCGGCATCACCGAGGTCCGCAAAATCGCCTCGCTCGCCGAAATCTACGAGGTCCAGCTCGCCCCGCACTGCCCGCTGGGCCCGCTGGCGCTCGCCGCCTGCCTGCAGGTGGGCTTCGCGACGCCCAACTTCCTGATCCAGGAGCAAAGCATCGGCATCCACTACAACCAGGGCGCCGAAGTCCTGGACTACGTCGTGGACAAGTCCCCGCTGAAGTTCGTGGACGGACACATCGAACGGCTCACCGGCCCGGGCCTGGGCATCGAGATCGACGAGGCCGTGGTCCGGGCCGCGGACAAGCGCGGGCATGCCTGGCGCGGTCCCGTCTGGCGGCACCCCGACGGCGCCTTCGCCGAGTGGTGAACGCCGGAACGCTGGGACCGGACCTGTTGCCCCGGCGTATTTGCCCCGACGTATTTGCCCCGACGTATTTGCCTCGAAGGAGAAGCCTGACATGGAGAACACCCTGACGCCCGAACTGCTGCTGGCCGGGATCCAGGAAAGCCGGCTGGTGGCCATTGTGCGCGGCACGGACGGCGCGGCCGCCGCGAAGGCAGCCCTCGCGGCGATGGAGGAGGGCTTCCGGTATGTCGAAATAGCGCTCACCACGCCCCGGGCCCTTGAAGCCATCCGGGAAGTCCGCGCGGCCGCCCCCGCGGGCTGCTTCGTCGGTGCCGGAACGGTGCTGACGGCCCAGGACGTTGCCCGCGTCGCCGAGGCGGGCGGCCAGTTCATGGTGACCCCGTCGCTGGCAGAGTCGATTGCCGAGTCGGCCCGGCTGGCACTGCCTGTGCTCGCCGGTGCGCTGACACCCAGCGAGGCCCACGAAGCCATGAACCGCGGCGCCACGGCTGTCAAGCTCTTCCCCGCTTCCATCGGCGGTCCGGGCTACCTCAAGGCGCTCCGCGACCCGTTCCCCGGGATCCCGTTCATCGCCGTCGGCGGCGTCGGGCTGGATGAAGCCGAGGGCTACTGGGAAGCCGGTGCCATTGCCGTGGGGCTCGGTGGACCGCTCTTCGGCGATGCCGGCTCCGGCGGCGACCTCGCCCCGATGCGGGAGCGGGCCCGCGGTTTCGTGACCCTGGCCGCCGGGTTCGGCAGCCCGCGCGCGGAGAGCCTCCGGTGATGGCCGCCGTCGGCCCGGCTTTGGCCGAAGAGAGAGTCGACCTGCTGACGTTTGGCGAGTCCATGGTCTCGCTGCGGTCCACCGGCCCGCTGTCCGCCGGCGGCAGCCTCGGCATGCACGTGGCCGGGGCCGAATCGAACGTGGCCGTCGGGGTCGCCCGGCTCGGGCACAGCGTTACCTGGGCCGGGGTTGTCGGCGCCGACCCGCACGGGGAGTACATTTTGCGGCAGCTGCGCGCCGAGGGGATCGGGCTGCGGCACCGGATTGACGCGGCAAGGAATACCGGGGTGATGTTCCTTGAACAGCGCACCGCGGATGTCACCCGGGCCTTCTACTACCGTGCCGGATCCGCCGGGTCCACCCTCGGCCGGGAGGACCTGGACCGTGCCCTGGCGGCCGGGGCACGGATCCTGCATCTGACCGGCATCACCGCCGCCCTCAGCCCCGACGCCCGCAAGGCCGTGGAGTATGCGGCCGAGCGCGCCGCCGCCGAGGGCATGGAGGTCTCTCTCGACGTCAATTACCGCAGCAAGCTCTGGACCCGGGAGGAGGCCAGCGCCGCGCTCACGCCGCTTGCCCGGCACGCCAGCATCGTGATCGCCTCCGACGATGAGCTCGGGCTGGTCGCGGCCCCGGTGGGTGCTGGCCCGGAGGGATCACCGCACCCCGGCGATGCCGATACAGATGCAGATGGCGCCGAAACAGCCATGGCCGCCGAACTGCTGGAGCGCGGCGTCCGTGAAGTCGTGGTCAAGCGCGGCGCCGCCGGCGCCGGTGTCCACACCGCCGACGGGCGATGGGAAGTGCCCGCCGTGCCTGTGACCAGCATCGATACCGTGGGCGCCGGGGATGCCTTCACCGCCGGCTACCTGTCCGCCCTGCTCGACGGCGCCGACGTCGCCGGCCGCCTGCAGCGCGGCGCCCTGGCGGGAGCCTTTGCCGTCAGCACCGCGGGGGACTGGGAAGGCCTGCCCGGCCGTGCGGAGCTGGCACTGCTCGGGACGCCGGGCGGAACCACCCAGCGCTAAGCCCCCGTTTTAAGCCCGCCGCCTCGCGGCGACGGTTCTTCGGCCGTCGTCCGGCCGTCCGGGACCGCCGACGGCGCCCCCACCGTTCCGGCCGGCGCCGGGCCGCTGGCGCCGGGCAACTAAGACACCCCCCGTTAGAGCAGAAAAGGACCTGTTGTGAAAATCATTGCCGCTGAAGTGTTCGTCACCAGCCCCTCCCGGAACTTCGTGACCCTGCGGATCACCACCGAGGACGGCGTGACCGGGATCGGGGACGCGACCCTGAACGGGCGCGAGCTCGCCGTGGCCGCCTATTTGAAGGAGCACGTCGCGCAGCTGCTGATCGGCAAGGACCCGCACCGGATCGAGGACACCTGGCAGTTCCTGTACCGGTCCTCGTACTGGCGCCGTGGCCCGGTCACGATGGCCGCGATCGCCGCCGTGGACATGGCGCTGTGGGACATCAAGGGCAAGCTCGCCGGAATGCCGGTCTACCAGCTCCTGGGCGGGGCGTCCCGGAACGGGCTGCGCGCCTACGGGCACGCCTCCGGCGCGGACCTGCCGTCCCTGTTCGATTCGGTCCGTGAGCACCTGGAGCTCGGCTACAAGTCGATCCGGATCCAGACCGCGGTGCCCGGGATCAAGGCCGTCTACGGCGTCGCGGCGCAGGCCCAGGCCTCCGGGGAGCGCTATGACTACGAACCGGCCGGGCGCGGCGCGTTCCCGCAGGAAGAGGACTGGGACACCCGCGCCTACCTCCGCCACCTGCCCACCGTGTTCGAGGCGGTGCGCAACGAGTTCGGCCCGGACCTCCCGCTGCTGCACGACGGGCACCACCGGATGACCCCGATCCAGGCCGCGAAGCTGGGCAAGGCGCTCGAACCCTACGACCTGTTCTGGCTCGAGGACTGCACCCCGGCCGAAAACCAGGAAGCCCTCCGCCTGGTCCGGGCGCACACCACCACCCCGCTGGCGATCGGGGAAATCTTCAACACCGTCTACGACTACCAGGCCCTGATCAAGGAACAGCTGATCGACTACGTGAGGGCAGCCTCCACCCACTTCGGCGGGATCAGCCCGCTGAAGAAGGTGATGGACTACGCCGCGCAGTACCAGATCAAGTCCGGCTTCCACGGCCCCACCGACATCTCCCCGGTCGGGTTCGCCGCGCAGCTGCACGTGGGCCTGGCGATCCACAACTACGGCATCCAGGAATACATGCAGCACTCGGACAAGACCAACGAGGTCTTCGAACAATCCATGACCTTCGTCGACGGCTACCTGCACCCGGGCGACAAGCCCGGCATCGGCGTCGAATTCAACGAGGAAGCCGCCGCCGCGTTCCCCTACCAGCAGGCCTACCTGCCCTACAACCGCCTCGTGGATGGAACCGTCCATGACTGGTAACCCGACCACGACCGGCAAACCGTCCACGACGGGTAACTGGCACTGACGGGTGGCAGTGCATTAAGCACCAAAAAGGTCCCGGGCGGCGAGTCGATGCTCAGCCGCCCGGGACCTGGCTCTTTTGAGTCCGGTTCTCAGCGTCCGGTGTGCTGGTTGCTTAGTGAACCTGTTCCCGGGTCATGCCGAAGGGAACCTGGTCGGAGAGGGCCGCGGTGTAGTGGCCCGGCTTGTGCCGCGTGAGCAAAATGCCGTGCGTCCCGGTTGTCATGGCGAGCTGCTGCAGCCCGCGGACGGCGTCGTTGAGTCGGTCGTCGAGCACGCGCCGGTTGTCGACCTGGATCTCAATGGGCTCGGTAATGGTGGTCATCGCTCTGTCTTTCTTGGAGTACTTCTAGTCGGCCCCAATGGATTCAGGAACAGTAACGTCATATTTATTGGCCCGTCAAATCACCACGCCGCGTGTGCGCGTGGCCCGTGCGGACGCCAAATGCCCGCACATTGCGGCCCGGGCGGCTGACCTGCAGATCCACCCAGGCCCGGGTGGTCCCAGTGAGTCTAATCACCCGGCATCACTGCGGGCAGGCCGAAAGATGCTCGTGGACGCAAACAATGCCGCCGTCGGGGGCGCGGGAGAAGATGATGGTCTCCCGTTCATCGCTCGTATCGCGGCCACCGTTGCGGTCAACCCGGACCGTCGTGGCCACGCGGTGTGAAAACACCGCGGTAGCCCCGAGGAGCTGGATATCCTGCTCCCTGCTCCGGCATTCGAGCACACGCCAACCACCGGCGAGCCAGCTGTCCCAAAGGGTGCGGTAGGCGCCGCGGGACCCAAGGCGCTGGGCTTCCGGATGGAAGATGAAGGTCGCCTGCGGGCTGAAGGCCGCAAAGTAGGCCTCGGTGTCCGTGGCGGCGAAGGCGGCGACCAGGCGGTCGGCTGCCTCCTGGACCTCTTCGCGGCTGAGGGCGCGGGGCGCTGCCGGCTGCAGCGCCGCCGGCAGCGGCCGGCCCACGGCCCGGATCGGAGCGCCGTCGGCCCCGGGGATATTGAGGGGAAAGAGGAAGAGCTCGACGTCGGATCCTGCGTCTGTGGCCCGCTGGACCTGTTCCAGCCCGGTGAGGTTTTCCACGATGATGCAGCCGTTTCCGGCCAGGATGGCGTGGGCGGGGAAACCGCCGCCGGCCGGGTCGCCGTCCTGGTTGCCCTGCTGGTCGCCGTGCGTGGCGCCGGGGGAGGTGGGATCCACGCTGAGGGCATCCAGGCCTACGGCGCGGTAGCCGCGGTCCACGATCAGTTGCGCCGCCGCAGCCTCCAGCCATGGGTGCTTGAGGTACTCCTCCGTTCCCCACGCCGCTGCGCAGCCGGTGTGCAGCAGGAGGATTTTCTCTGGACTGTCCCGATACCCGGGTTTCCCTGGCTCCCCGGCTGAGCCCGCCGGGGCGATTCCCGCCAAGTGCGCGGCGGTGATGGCGCCGCCGCGGGCCACGTCCCGGACGTCCACGATTTCGGCGACGCCGCCGAAAAGGGACAGCGGCAATTCGTCCAAACCTGCCCAGCCGTCGCCCACATGCAGGGGTGCGTCGGCGTGGGTACCCGAATGGGAGCCCAGTCCGAGCGAGAGCACGTTGGCGCCGTCGGCCTCCACGGTCAGTGCCGATGCGATCCGGACCTCCGGGTCGCCGGGATAGACAGGCATTCCGGTGCGCAGCGGGACGCTGAGATCGAACCACGTCACCGCTGGCCCACCAGTTCCGTGTCGAAGTCGCCGTGCAAGTCCGGCGCGGCTGCCTCCGGTGTTCCGTTAGCGACGGTGTTTCCAGCCGCATCGATGACCGGCGGCACCGGGGTGTCCTTCGAGGGGATCCAGCGCGGCCCGGCGGCCGGGAACACGCCGCGCGGCTCCGGGAAGATCCACAGCAGCCCGAGGTAGAGGACGGCTGCAAGCCCCAGCGATGCCGGCAGGCTGATGTCCACACCGCCGGCCAGGTTGCCCAGGGGCCCCTGGAACTGGCCGGGCATGTTCACCATGCTCAACCCGACGGCGGCGCTGACCAGCCAGGCCGTCATGCCGCGCAGGTTCCAGCCGTGGTTGAACCAGTACCGTCCGCCGGTCTGGCGCCGGTTGAACACCTGGAGGGCGTCGGCGTCGTACCAGCCGCGGCGGGTGATGAAACCGATGATCATCACCACCATCCAGGGCGCGGTGCAGGTCACGATCAGGGTGGCGAACGTGGAAATGCTCTGGACGAGGTTGAAGGCGAAGCGGCCGGCGAAGATGAAGGCGATCGCCAGGACCCCGATGAACAGGGTGGCCTGGACCCGGTTGAACCTCGGGAAGACGCTGCTGAAGTCAAGGCCGGTCCCGTACAGCGAGGACGCCCCGGTGGACATGCCGCCGATCAGGGCGATGGCGCAGAGCGGGATGAAGTACCAGGCGGGGGAGACTGCCAGCAGGCCGCCGACGTAGTTCGGCGCCGCCGGGTCCATGAATTCCGGCGCCTTGGTGGCGATGATGGACGCCGTGGCCAGGCCAAAGACGAACGGAATAAGGGTGGCCAGCTGGGCCAGCAGCGCCGCGCCCATGACCTTGCGCTTCGGGGTGCCGGTGGGGATGTAGCGCGCCCAGTCGCCCAGGAACGCGCCGAAGGAGATGGGGTTGGACATGACGATCAGGGCCGCGCCGATGAACGCCGGGATGAACCCTGCGACGCCGACGCCGTCGAATCCGGTTCCGAAGGCGCCCTCGAAGTTCAGGTTGAGGTCGCCCGCGAAGGCGATGAAGCCGACGACGAACAGCAGGGTGGCCGCGGTGACGGCAATCTTGTTCACGAGCAGCATGAACTTGAACCCGTAGACGCAGACCACCAGAACGAGTCCACCGAAGAGGCCGTAGGCGACGGCGAACGATCCCATGTCCTGCGGCAGGCCAACCAGCCGGTTCAGCCCGCCGACCAGGGCATCGCCGGAGCTCCAGACCGAGATGGAGAAAAATGCCAGCGCGGTCAGCAGTGACAGGAATGATCCGACCACCCGGCCGTGCACGCCCAGGTGGGCGGAGGAGGACACCGCGTTGTTGGTTCCGTTCGTGGGGCCGAAGACGGCCATGGGCGCCAGAAGGAGGGCGCCGACAACCAGGCCCGTCACCGTCGCGGCGAGCCCCTGCCAGAACGACAGGCCGAACAGGATCGGAAATGCGCCCAGGAAGGCGGTGGCAAAGGTGTTGGCCCCGCCGAACGAAACCCTGAACAAGTCAAAGGCGCTGGCATTGCGGTCCTTTTCGGGGATCCGCTCAATGCCGTAGGTCTCCACGTCGGTGACCTTGCCGCGGTTCCGCCCTGCGCCGGCGCCGTCAGGCTTTTCCTCGACCATATTGTTCTCCATCCCGCTCATCATTGATTCCTAAGAGTTGCTTTATAAGCATCACAAGTTGTGTTGGAGGCTACATTGTGAAGCGGCTCACAGCAAGGCCCCGCCCTGTCCGGCCGGCGGTTTACGCAACCGGCCGCCGGACCGGGACCCTGCCGCGGGAAGCCCGGGCGGCCGATGTGCCCGCCGCCCGGTGAATAACAGGGATAATCTTCAACGGGGACCATCCACAACACGGCGCAAAGGCGGCACAGCGACATGGCACAGGCTCAAGCAGGCAAACCCCAGGGGCGGTGGCGGACCTTCCACGAAAAGTTCGTCGTGGAGGAGCGCTTCATGAGCGTGACGGCGCGCCGGAATCTCTACCGGACCGCAGTCGTCCTGATGATCGCGGGCGCCGTGTTGTTCGTGGTAATCCTCGCCGGAGTCCTGCAGCACGGCGGCATCTCGGCGGCGGATGAGCCCGTGCGGACCTGGCTCCTGACCCTGCGGGCGGAACCCACCACCATCATCATGATCATCCTGGCGGTCATCTTCGGCCCCATCGGCCTGCCAATCATCGTCCTGATCGTGACGGTGGCCTGGGGCCTGCTCGCCAAGCATGCCTGGCGGCCGATGCTCCTGGCCGGCGCCATGCTGACCGGCGTCATTCTGGCACAGGTCATCGGCCACATCGTCGAACGCCACCGGCCTCCGATCGACCTCATGCTCTTCGGTGCCGACTCCACGTTCTCGTTTCCGTCCGGCCACGTCCTCGGCGCGTGTGACTTCCTGCTGGTCACCACCTACCTGGTCTTTTCGCGCCGGAAGAACCCCATGTCCGCTGTCATCGCCTTCATTGTGGCGGGGATCGGCATCTTCTTCGCCGCCGTCAGCCGCCTCTACCTCGGCTACCACTGGATGACCGATGCCTTGGGCGCCTTCTCGATCTCTCTCGTGATCCTGGGCGGCGTCATTGCGCTGGACACTTGGCGGACGGCGCGGATTCCGGGCGAACAGGTCACCGGGACGCTCTCTACCGCCGACACCAGCCAGGACTGAGCACCGTCAGCGGCTGCGCGCCCGCTTGAGTTCGGCCCGCAGCCGGGCGTTGGCGGCCTCGAGTTCCATCACCTTGGCCACGCCGGCCAGGTTGAGCCCCTCCGCCAGGAGTTGGCCGATCCGCCGCAGCACCACAAGGTCTGCGTCGCTGTATTGCCGGGTGCCACCCGCAGTGCGGTCCGGCGCGAGGAGCCCCCGGCGCTCGTAGAGCCGGATATTCTGTTGCCCCGTGCCCACCAGCTGCGCCACTACCGAGATGGCGTACAGGCCTGAATTCGCGCCCCGGTCCGCCATGGTCTTCCTCCCGTTCCGAAAATTCCCTTGCATCAGTGTTTCACCGGTGCTATAAAAAATCTATACCCGATACCACAGGAAAATTGTGGTGGGTTGTGGAAGGAATGCAGATCAAGGCTCGCTGAAGGAGTGGGAAATGATGTTGATTCGGACGGACCCGTTCCGTGACTTCGACCGGCTCGCGCAGCAGGTGTTTGGGACCGTGGCGCGCCCAGCGCCCATGCCCATGGACGCGTGGCAGGAAGACGGCGTCTTCGTCGTCGCGTTCGATCTTCCGGGGGTCAATGCCGACTCGATCGGGCTCGACATTGAGCGCAACGTCCTGACGGTCCGGGCGGAACGGCGCGACCCGGCGCGGCCCGACGTTGAACTGACGGTCTCGGAGCGTCCCCGTGGAGTGTTCAGCCGCCAGCTGATCCTCGGCGACACCCTGGACACGGAGAACGTCAAGGCGAACTACGCCGACGGCGTCCTGACGCTCCGCATCCCGGTGGCGGAGGCGGCCAAGCCGCGGAAGATTGAAGTCACCCGTTCGCAGGACAAGATGCAGGAGATCGGGAAGTAGCCCCGGGCCGGCGCGGCGCCCGCAGCGTCGCTCCGGCACCGGCTGCATGCAACGGAGGCCGATCATGCCCGGCAGGAACACTGATCCCCGAGGCTACTATGCGCTATTGCACGTCTCGCCGGAGGCGGGCCGGCAGGAGATTGGCCGCGCCTTCCGGGCGCTGATGCGCCGGCACCATCCCGACGTCGGCCAGGCAGGCCTCGACCCGGCCGATGTCAGCGCCATTCTGCACGCTTTCGCCGTGCTGCGGGACGCCAGGAGCCGGGCGGAGTACGACGCTGGCGGCTGGCGTCCCGCCGTCGAGGACGACACCTTCCAGCACCGGAACGACCATGAAGGCCAAGGCAGCCGCGACATCCCGGTGCGCATCATCCGGCGTCGGGATCCCCTTGTGCGCGTGCTCCCCGTCCGCTGGGAACCCGGGCCGTGACGGGGAAACACTCCTGGCCAGGCCGCTGACCCGGGCAGGAACCCACCCAGCAGTCCCACCCGGCAGTTATATCCACTGAGGAGGAGACCAGCCATGAGCGCATGGCGCCGTTACGATTCACACCTTATGCCGGTGTTCCACGAGCGCTTCGAAGCGCGCTGGGGCGGGGGAACGGCGCCGTTCCTGGACCCGGAGGCGCATGAGGCCCCGTTGCCCCGTGCGCAATGGATCAACATCGACACGGGTGCAGCGCTGGCGGTAGTCCCGATCTGGACAGATGAAGACAGCCAGCATCGATCCTTCGGCGTGTTCTACCTGCCGCCCGCAGGTGATATTTGGGTGCTGAGACCAGGCTTCACGGAGTATCTGGAACCCTCGATGGACGAGGCAGAGCAGCTCGTGACGCTGCGGAACGATGCCTTCCGCAAGGCCGTGGAGCACGCCAAGGTTTTCCTGTTCGGGCCGGAGACCTCGGTGTTCTGAGCGGCAAGGACCAGTGGATGCCAGGGATCAATTGCTGGCGGCGGCATAGGCGTTCAGGCTCAGCGAGAACACGATCCAGGAGAGGTACGGCAGCATGAGCAGGCCCGCCGCCCGGCTGATCAGGCCGAACCGGACCACCGTGACGGCGGCAGCCACCGCATGGACGGCGATGAGCAGCAGGGCCAGCCAGAGCGCGGCCCCGCCGGCCATGGGGTACATGCCGAAGAACAGGGGCGCCCAGGCGAGGTTGACGAGCAGCAGGATGGCGTAGACGGTCATGGCCCCCCGGCCGCGCCCGGAGCGAAGTCCTGTTCCCCGGCGCCAGACGAGCCACGCCGCCACTGCCATGGTCGTGTAGAGCGCCGTCCAGACCGCTCCGAAGGCCCAGCCCGGCGGAGTCCAAGGAGCTTTCTCTGCCGCCGCGTACCAGCCGTCGGCGTTGCCGATAATGACCAGCGACGCTACGAAGGACACCCCATGGGAGACCGCCAGGAAGCAAAGGAGGGCTGCCGCCTGCCGGCCGGGGCTGGGCGGCGCCGACGGCGGCCGGCGGTTGACGCCTTGTTCAATTTTCACGTGCACCGATCAACAGTGGCCGTTGGCATCGCGTCCGTCAAACGGCCAGGGTCGTGGCGCTCACCCCCGGGGGAGCCTAAGATCAGTCAACCAACCACCGAAACTACATAGAGGTCCCCGTCGATGAACGCTTCCGCCAAGGGTCTGGCTTCCCTTCTTCCTCCCGGCTTCACCCTGGGTGTGGCGACCTCTGCCTTCCAGATCGAGGGTGCACTCGATGAAGACGGCCGCGGCCCTTCCGGATGGGATGTCTTCGCCGCGAAGCCGGGGTCGATCGTGGAGGACCAGAGCCCGGCCGTTTCCTGCGACCACTACCACCGGATGCCCGAGGACGTGGCTCTGATGAAGGAGTTGGGGATCGACTCGTACCGGTTTTCGCTGTCCTGGTCCAGGATCCAGCCCGGCGGGAGCGGACCCGCGAACCCTGCCGGGCTGGACTTCTACGACCGGCTGATCGACCTGCTGCTCGCCAACGGCATTTCCCCCATGGCAACGCTCTACCACTGGGACACCCCATTGCCCCTGGACGAAGCGGGCGGCTGGATGAACCGTGACACGGCCTACCGGCTGGGGGACTTCGCCGCCATCGCCGCGGCTGCTTTCGGGGACCGCGTGAGGCGCTGGGTGACTGTCAACGAGCCCGCCACAGTCACCACCAACGGCTACGCCCTGGGCATGCACGCGCCCGGCGAGGCCCTCATGCTCAAGGCCCTCCCCAGCGTGCACCACCAACTGCTGGGCCACGGCCTGGCGCTCCAGGCGCTGCGTGCCGCCAAGGTGCCGGGCGACATCGGCATCACCAACGTTTACTCACCGATGGTCCCGGCCACCGCGAACCCGCTGGACAAGGTCAGTGCCGGACTCATGGATGTGGCGCAAAACCGGCTCTACGCCGATCCGGTGCTGCTCGGCAAATACCCGGATGTCATCCGGGCCGCCACCTTCTTTTCGTCGTCCTTCAGCCCGTCCAGCGAAGACATGGAGCTGATTTCCCAGCCCCTGGATTTCTATGGCCTGAACTACTACATGCCCACCCTTGTCGGGGCGGGTCCGGGTGAGGGGGCCGTGCCGCCCGGCATGGCGGAGGCCATGGGGGACGACCTCAGCGGGACACCCGGTGCGCCCTTCCACATCGCACCGTTCCCGGACACCGAGACCACGGCCTACGGCTGGCCGGTCAAGCCCGAATACATGTCCGTCGCCCTGGCCGAGATGGCTGAGCGCTACCCGGATCTGCCCCCGGTCTTCATCACCGAAGGCGGAGCCAGTTTCGAGGACGTCGTGGTCCAGCCTGCCGGGACGGACCGCCGGATAATCCCGGACGAACGGCGCCTGCGTTACCTCGCAGACCACATCGGCACGGCCCTGGAAGCGACACGTCCCGGCGGCGCCGCCGAGGCCATCGACCTTCGGGGCTACTATGTGTGGTCCTTCATGGACAACTTCGAGTGGTCCGCCGGCTACAAACAGCCGTTCGGTCTGGTGCACGTCGATTTCGATACCCAGGTCCGCACGCCGAAGGCCTCCTACTACTGGCTCCAGGAGGTCATTGCGGCCCGAAGCGCGGCGTCCGCCGGAGAGCCCGGCAGCGCCGCGCAGCCCGGCGGCGCCGGCGGGCAGGACGAAACCGACGACGTCGGAGAGCCACACCCGGCGGGCTGACGCCCCTCAAACCGGGACAACCTAGAGCAGATCCAGGTCCTGCAGGCCCTTGGCGAGCCCGGCGCCGTCGGGCGAATAGAACCACGGGACGGAGGACTCCGAGTGGTCCCCGGTGTCGGAGTGGCCGCCGGCGAAGACGGCCTCGCTGGCCGAGAGCTGCCGGATGCCGATCGCGGCCACCTGGTCCGGGTGCTTCTGCGCGAAGCCGGAGTAAATCTCTTCATCGTGCTGGCCGTTGTCGCCGAACAGCAGCCAGCGCATGTTCGGGAACTCCTGGGCCAGCAGCTCAAGGTTCCGCCGTTTGTGTTCCTGGCCGCTGCGGAACCAGCGGTCGTGCGTCAGCCCCCAGTCCGTGAGCAGCAGCGCGCCGGAGGGGTAGAGGTTCCGGGCAATGAAACGGGCCAGGGTGGGAGCTGCGTTCCACGGCCCCGTCGACAGGTAGATCACCGGCGCCTCCGGGTGCTCCACCTTGAGCCGATCCAGCAGGACGGCCATGCCGGGTGTCGCCATCCGGGCCCGTTCGTTCAGGACGAAGGTGTTCCACAGCGCCAGGAAGGGCCGGGGGAGGGCGGTGACCATGATGGTGTCGTCAATATCCGAGACGATGCCGAGCCTGGTGTCCGGCGAGATCACGAAAATCCTGGCCTCGACCGGTTCCGTTCCCTCGGCGCGCAGCACGGCCGTATGCCAGCCCGGGGTCAACGCCACGTGAACCAGGGTGTCCACCAGGCCGCCGCGGTCCGCATGCACGCGGGTGGTGACGCCGCCGATCTGGATCTCCACCTCGGTGAACTGGACCGGGACACTCGTGAACGCCCGCCAGCCGCGGAAGTTCTGGTTGCCGTTCAGGGCCAGCCGCTCCGCCTTGCCGCCGGGCACCGGCCGGCTGGTGAGGACCACGCGGCCCAGTACCCTGACCCACTCGGTCGAGCCGTAGCCCTGATAGGCGACTGTCTGCGGGCTGAACTTCCAGCGCCGGGCCGTCTTGAGCCGGAACCCGTTGACGGTGTCCGACACCCAGTGGGCGAGCCGGAAGGCCCTGTTGCCGGACACGGGCAGCTGCTGCGCTGGTTGCGAGGCCAATTCCATGCCTCCACTCTCCCACAGTGCCGGGCTCCGGCCGTGCCGGCGGGGTCCCCGGACCCGGGCCCCCCGCCACGCCGGATTACCAGCGTGGCGGCTCACCTAGCAGCCCGCGCAGTGTGGCGGCGTTGCGGACGGCGTTGCCGCCGCCGTCGTTGTTGAAATACGCGTAGACGTCTTTGCCGCCGGCCTGCCACTCGCGGATCCGGTCCGCCCACCAGCGCAGGTCGTCATCGGAATAGGACCCGCCGTACAGGACGTCGTGGTCGGGGCCGTGCAGCCGGATATAGACGAACGCCGCGGTGGCGCGCAGGACGCACGGGAGCCCGGCGCCGCTCATGATGCAGTAGGCCGCGCCGTGACGTTCCAGCAGGTCGTATACGGCGTCGTCGTCCCAGCTGGGGTGGCGGAACTCCACGCAGACGCGGATCCAGCCGGGCAGAGCCGACAGGAAGTAGTCCAGCCGGGCGTCGTCGCGCGCCAAACCCGGGGGCAGCTGGACGAGCAGCACGGCCCGCTTGTCGCCGAGTTCGTGCCAGCACCGGGTGATCCGGTCCGCCCAGACCTCGGGGGCGTAAAGCTTCTTGGCATGCGTCAGGCCGCGGGGCGCCTTGACGGAGAGGGCGAAACCGTCGGGCAGGCGGCGGCGCCAGCTGGCGAACGAGTCCTCTTTCGGCCAGCGGTAGAAGCTGGCGTTCAATTCCACGGTGTCGAAGCGGGCCGCGTAATATGCCAGCCTGTCCCGGGCCGGCAGGCCCGGCGGATAGAGGACTCCGTCCCAGTGGTCATAGCTCCAGCCGGATGTGCCGATCCGCACAGCGGCCACGTGCCCTGTCATGCCCCTTCCCCTTCCGCCCGACGATGAATCCTCGTCCTTCCGGCCGGCCCGGTGCGCCGACCCGGTGTGCCCTCCGCCGTGCGCCCTCCGCCGTGCCGGGGGCGGCGGTGTGGCACTGTAAGTGTCATGGTACGCATCGAGGATTATGCAATGGTCGGCGATCTGCACACCGCTGCCCTGATCAGCACCGAAGGCTCCATCGACTGGCTGTGCCTGCCGCGCTTCGACTCGCCGGCCTGTTTCAGCGCCCTCCTCGATTCCCCCGCGGCCGGCCGGTGGCTCCTGGCACCGGCGGGCGGCGGGGAATGCACGCGCCGCCGCTACCGGAAGGGCACGCTGATCCTGGAAACCGAGTGGGATTTGCCCGAGGGCAAGGTCAGGATCATTGACTTCATGCCGCCCCGCGACGAGGTGGCGGATATCGTGCGGATCGTGGTCGGTGTCCGCGGCACGGTGCGGATGCGCGGCGAACTGGCGCTCCGGTTCGACTACGGCCATATTGTGCCGTGGGTCCGCCACGACGAGCTCGGGATCCACGCCGTCGCCGGACCCGATGCCGCCTATCTGGTGACCGAGGCGCCGCTGCGCGGTGAGCGGATGCATACCGTCAGCGACTTCACGGTCAAGGCCGGGGAGCGTGTGCCCTTCGTGCTGACCTGGAGCCCCAGCCACCTCCGCCGGCCGCGGTCGGTGAACCCGGAAACGGTCCTGGCCTCCACCGAGGAGTTCTGGCTTCGCTGGTCGGCGAAGTGCACGGTCACCGGACGCTACCGCGACGCCGTCCAGCGCTCGCTGATCACGCTCAAGGCCCTGACGTTTGCCCCCACCGGCGGGATCGTGGCCGCCGTCACGACGTCGCTGCCGGAGGAGATCGGCGGCACCCGGAACTGGGACTACCGCTTCTGCTGGCTCCGCGACGCCACGCTCACGCTGCAGGCGCTGCTGGCCGCGGGCTACACGGAGGAGGCCGGCGCGTGGCGCGACTGGCTGCTCCGCGCCATCGCCGGGGACCCGGCGGATCTGCAGATCATGTACGGGCTCCACGGCGAACGCCGGATGCCGGAGCTCGAACTGCCGTGGCTGAAGGGCTACGAAAACTCCGCTCCGGTGCGGACCGGTAACGGTGCGGCCGGCCAGCTGCAGCTCGACGTCTGGGGCGAGGTCCTCGATTGCCTGTCCCTGACCCGGAACTCCCTGCTCAAACACACCGACGACGCCTGGGACGTCCAGGTGGCCCTCATGGAACACCTGGAGACGGCCTGGCGCCAGCCGGACAACGGGCTGTGGGAAATGCGCGGCCCGCAACGCCATTTCACGCACTCCAAGGTGATGGCCTGGGTGGCGGCGGACCGCATGGTCAAAGGCGTCCGCGACTTCGGCCTGACCGGCCCGGCGGACCGTTGGGAGGAGCTGCGTGACGCCATCCACGCCGAAGTCATGGCCAACGGGTTCGACGCCGACCGCAACACGTTCGTGCAGTCCTACGGGCGGCCGGAGCTGGATGCAAGCCTCCTGCTGCTGCCCCGGGTGGGGTTCCTCCCGCCGGATGATCCGCGCATCATCGGCACCATCGACGCGGTCCAGCGCGAGTTGACGCACGACGGCTTCCTGCGCCGCTACCTGCCGGCACAGAGCGATGACGGGCTGCCCGGCGAGGAGGGGGTGTTCCTGGCATGCTCCTTCTGGCTCGTCGAGGCCCTGATCGGGGCTGGCCGGCGCCACGAGGCCCGGGAGCTGTTCGAGCGCCTGCTGGCGCTGCGCAACGACGTCGGGCTCCTCAGCGAGGAGTGGGGCGTCGACACCGGCCGGCAGCTGGGCAACACGCCGCAGGCCTTCAGCCACTTCGCCCTCGTCATGAGCGCGCTGGAACTGCATGAAGACGGCGTCCGCCGCAGCGACACCCCGCTTCCGTGACCCGCGGCCCCGCCCCGCCCCGCCCCCGCGGCCCCGCCGCCGCGACCGCCGGCGGACGAAGGGCGGGACCTTCAGCACTTTCCCCGCACCGTAAAATAAGTACACTTACTAATATCCCGGCGGGGGATACGAGGGAACATAGGAGTGTTGCAAATGGCGGGATATTTTGAGCTCGTGGACGCGCCCGAAGGCGGCTACCGCATTCGCATGATGGACGGGGCAGGGCAACTGATGGCAGTCTCAGTGACGTTTCCCACCAAGAAAGCCGCCGTTGCCGGCGTCGCCCAGGCAAGGGAAATCGCCGGAACCGGCCTGATCAGGGACCGCAGCGCCGATGGCCGGGCCGCCGTGCCCGGATCGTCCGCCCGGGTGATCAGGGGGCGGCGCGGCGGTGCCGGGCGCTCAAACTCCACCCTGGGGGGCTCGCTGGCGGGCAAGAGGGCGCAGGCCCGTACCTGACCTGATCATCGAGTAGGCCGTTTCCCCAGCCGGTTCGCCGCGCCGAACGGTTACAGTATGGCCATGGAGCAGCGGGGGAATCGGAACTCCGGCCGTGCCCGGAAGAATCTGCTGGGCCGTGTGGCGGTGCCGCTCACTGCCGCGGCCATGCTGCTCGCCGGGCTGGCCCTTCTTGCCCGGCCGGTGACGCAGGAGGACTTTGGCTGGGTCGCGTATGCTCCGCTGGCCACGGGGCCCGTCGTGCTGCAGGGGCTCATGATCATGGGCCCGTGGATCTGGGCAGGGGTCGCGCTGATCAGCATCGGGTTGCTCCTGCTGGCGTTCTGGTCCGGCTACCGCACGGGCCGGCAGGCCCGGGGCCGCGGGGACGACTCCCGCTAGGCGGCCGCCGCTCGGCCGTCCGCCCCGCAGCCGGGCTGAAGCGCCTTCAGCCGCTCTCCCGCCGCCGCCGACAACACAGTTCGCGGCAGTCCGGGCGCGAAACACTGCCGTGAAGTGCCGTCTCGGCGGTACGCTGGCCGGGCAGCGCCTAACCTTCGAGGAGGACCTCATGAGCCAGCACCACACCCCCGGAAGGGTCGCCGTCGTCACCGGAGCCGGTTCCGGCATCGGCCGCGCAGTGGCCAGGCTCATGCTGGCCGAGGGATACCGGGTGGTCCTGGCGGGGCGGCGGGAAGAAACGCTCCGCGAGACCGCGGCCGGCCACCGCCAGGCACTCGCGGTCCCGTGCGATGTCACCGTCCCCGCCGACGTCGAACGGCTTTTCGCCGCCGCGCTGGGGCAGTGGGAACGCGTGGACGTGCTCTTCAACAACGCCGGCGTGTTTGGCCCCGCCGCCGCGGTGGACGAGATCACCGTGGAGGACTGGGACGCGACCCTCGCCGTGAACCTCACAGGGTCCCTCCTCTGCGCCGCTGCCGCCGTCCGGGCCATGAAGGCGCAGTCGCCCCAGGGCGGAAGAATTATCAACAACGGTTCGATCGCGGCGCATTCGCCCCGGCCGCGGACGGTGGCCTATACGGTGACTAAGCACGCGATCACGGGGCTGACCAAGAGCATTGACCTGGACGGTCGCGGGTTCGGCATCACCTGCGGACAAATCGACATCGGCAATGCGGCCACGGATCTCATGGAGGAGATCGGCGTCGGCTCCGGGGCAACTCAGGCGGACGGCAGCCTGCGGGCCGAGCCGACATTTGCGGTGCAGGACGCCGCCCGGGCCGTGCTGCTGATGGCCGGGATGCCGGCGTCGGCCAACGTGGGTTCCCTCGTGGTCACGGCCGCGGGCATGCCGTTCATCGGGCGCGGGTAGCCAGGCGCAGCCCGCTTAGAGCGGAAGCAATCCGGACAGGTCGGCGCGCAGCCCGGAGGCGGCTACCCGGCCGGCGGCGACGGCGTCCGCCCAGCTCAACTGCCCGCTGACCATCGCCAGCCACGTGGCGGCGTCGCACTCAATGACGTTCGGGGGAGTGCCGCGGGTATGGCGCGGGCCCTCCACACACTGCGTGACCCCGAACGGCGGGACGCGCACCTCCACAGAATTTCCGGGTGCCCGGGCGGTGACCTCCTCCAGAGAGTAGCGCACGGCCATCGCAACCGTGTTGCGGGGGACTGGAGTGCCGGCAGCTGTGCGGCTGGCGGGATGCGCGGCGTCCGGCATAGGAGCGTTGGCTGCCTGCCACGCGGTGAGGGCTGCGCGGCCCTCATCGAGGGCGATGCGACGTCGCGGAACCACCACTAACTTGCCTCCCAGCCGATCAAAACCGTCAGCGGCAAGCCCTTGTCCGGCCGCATCGGGATCCACCTTACTCCCAACCCTTTTCAGCGAGAGCTCGGCGGTCCCGGCGGCCGCCGCCCGCACCAGGGATACATCGAAAACCATGTAGCTTGAATATTAAGTAAAACGGATGTAGTTTTACTTTGCGGGTTCCCCCTCCAGGAACCCTTGCCGGTGGTCGTGACCGAGAAGGCAAACAGCCGCTTCAAGAAGTGGTGTGCTGCGCCGTCCCGATCGGGTAGCCGATTTCGTGGTGTGACGTGCCGCGGGCTCACGATCCTCGACAGTTAGGTCTCCTTCACGAGCCGGCGGGCGGTCACCAGGAGCAGCCGTCAAAATGACCAAAGGATGAGCCAGATGTTTTTTCCCCGGTTTCGTAGATGGTCCTTCGCCGTGCTTGCGTCCGCGGTAGTCGTTGCGCTTGCGGGCTGCATGGCGACCGCCCCCCGCGCCTCCGCGGCCCCCGGGTGCCCGGCCGGAACTGCAATGAACATCGTCGCCCACCAGGACGACGACCTGCTGTTCCAGAGCCTCGCGCTCATCTCCATGATCCGTGGAGGACTGTGCGTTCGTACCGTCTACGTCACCGCCGGCGATGCAAATCAAAACGCCGCCTATTGGACATCGCGAGAGAGTGGAGTAAAGGCTGCCTACGCCGAGCTCGCCGGCGTCGCCAACACCTGGACGACAACGGATGCCGGAATTGACGGCCACCCGATTCCGGTGGCGACGCTCGACGGTGCGACGAACATTTCGCTGGCATTCATGCGGTTGCCTGACGGATTCCCAACTGGGGCAGGCGCATCAAATAGCGGATACCAGAGCCTCCAGAAATTGTACGGCGGTGTAATCAGCACCATGACCACGGTGGACGCCTCCTCCTCTTACACTCTCTCGACGCTTCAAGGCACCTTGCTGGCGTTGATGAACAGTTACCAGCCGGACCAGATCGCCACGCTGGACTTCGCCGGCAGCTACGGAGACGGCGACCACAGCGACCACCACACCGTCGCCTACCTGGTGCTGGCCGCACAGCAGCAGTACAAACTGACTCACACGATCACCGGCTACCAGGGATACGGCATCACCCAACGTCCGTCCAACGTGTTCGAACCCGATCTGACGACCAAGACCAACGCCTTCCTGACCTACGCCCAATACGACTACAGGACGTGCAATACGGCCGAAGTTTGTTCTACCTGGGCGATGGGCGCCCGATTCTCCCGGTCATACACCGTTCCTGTGCCTACCTCACCGCCGGCGAGCGGCACCAACGCCGCCGCCACGGCCGTCACCGAGGCCGGCACCACCGTCACCGGCACCAACGTCGCGGCACCGGCGACGGTCACCGCCAGTTCCCAGAACGCCACCAGCGGCCAGACCGCCATGAAGGCCAACGACGGCGTCGCCGCCGGCTATCCCACGGCCCCAACCCGGGAATGGGCCACGGTCGGTGGCAGGGCTGGAAGCTATCTCCACTTCGCCTTCCCCTCCGCCGTGAACCTCAGCAAGGTCGTGCTCTACGACCGGCCCAACCCCGGTGACCAGATCACCGGCGGCACTCTGACCTTCTCCGACGGCACGACCGTCCCGGTGCCAGCCCTGGACAACGCGGGCAAGGCAACCGCCGTTAGCTTCCCCGCCCGCCCCACCACCAGCCTGCGGCTGACCGTTACCACCGTCAGCGGCACCACCAGAAATGTCGGACTCGCCGAACTCCAGGCCTACACCAGCACCAACGTCGCGGCCTCCGCCACAGTCACAGCCAGCACCCAGAACGCGACGTCGGGCCAGACCGCCCCGAAAGCCGTTGACGGCGTCACCGCCGGCTACCCCACGGCCCCGACCCGGGAATGGGCCACGGTCGGCGGTAGGGCTGGAAGCTATCTCCACCTCGCCTTCCGGACCGCCGTCACCCTGAACCGGGTCGTGCTCTACGACCGACCCAATCCCGGTGACCAGATCACCGGCGGCACCCTGACCTTCTCCGACGGCACCACCGTCCCGGTGCCAGCCCTGGACAACGCGGGCAAAGCGATCACCGTCTCCTTCCCGGCCCGCGCCACGACCAGCCTGCGCATGACAGTCACCACCGTCACCGGCACCACCAAAAACGTCGGACTCGCCGAACTCCAGGCCTACACGGAGTGACGACCTTCCCTCCCGGACGCGCGTTCGGAAGTTCAGACTGTCCCGCCGTGGGGCGCCCCGCTGGCGGGCGGTGCCGGTCAGTCGGGTCAGTCAAGTAGAGCCGCGACGGCCCGCCCGAGCCGGATCTTGCCCACCGGGCGTCCCCCGCCCAGTACCGGGTCCACCACTTTGTCCAGGACGCTGGACACTTCAGGGATTTCGACGGCGCCGGAGGCTGCGAGGAGCGTCAGCCCGACCAGCGTGGTGGCCCGGATGTTGCCGTCGAGCATCTTGATGGCAACCGAGACGCCCTGGCGGGTGGCCATGACCAGGACGCCCTCGGCGCCAATCTTGGCCAGGATGCCGAGTTCGTCCATGACGATCGTGTTGGCCTGCCCGCGCCCCTGGACGGCCCACGGGTAGTCCAGCATGGACGTGGCAATGGTGGCTGCCCGCGCGTTCGAGTTCTTGTCGCCCGGGGCCTTGGCCAGCTTCGAGTAGGCCCGGGCCAGGCCGATCAGGGAGACGGCGGCAACCGGCGCGCCGCAGCCGTCGATGCCCAGGTGGGTGATGCGTTCGCCGCAGTACTCCTCGATCACGGAGCGGATGCGCTGCTGCAGGGGGTGGTTGGGTTCGAGGTAGCTGTTCTTGTCCCAGCCGTTCTCCGTGCACGCCCAAAGGAACGCGGCGTGCTTGCCCGAACAGTTGAAGGCCAGCCGGGACTTGCCCCGTTCGGTCTGCACGAGCCAGTTCCGGGCGGTCTCATCCTGGGGCCAGTCGGCCGGGCACTGCAGCTGGTCTTCCTTGGCCCCGGCCGCCTTGAGCATGCCTTCGACCACGTCCATGTGGTCCAGGGATCCGACGTGGCTGCCGCACGCGATGGCCACCTGGGCGCCGCGCAGGGGCACGCCGGACTGCATCGAGGCCAGGGCCTGCAACGGTTTGAGCGTGGACCGGGCAAAGATCGGGGCGTTCACATCGCCGAGCTCGATCACTACCGTCCCGTCCGCGGCCAGCACCACGGCCGAGCCGATGTGGCGGGACTCCACGAAGCCGCTGCGTTCGATGACTGCCAGTTCGACGGCGGAGTCGACTGTGAAGGTTGCATGCGGGTTCAAAGCCATGCTGCAAGTCTATGGTGCCCGGTGCTGATACCCCGGTTATTCCACGGTCACCATCACCGACTGCCAGCCGGAGGCGCCGTCCGGGACCGGATCCGCCCGCTTGTCCGTCTGGACCTCGCCCTTGCCGTCCGTGGCGCGCACCTTGATGTAGTGCGGGCCCGGCGTGGCATCCCAGTCCAGGGACCACTGCCGCCACGTGATGAGGGAGGCCTCGTCGGAGAGTACCGCCTCGGTCCAGGGCTCGCTGTCGATCTGCACCTCGACCTTGGTGATCCCGCGGGTCTGGGCCCACGCGGTGCCGCCGATGGCGATCTTGCCGGCGGGGACCTTGGCGAAGGACTTGGGCACCTCGACCCGCGCCATGGTCTTGATCGGGCCGCGTTCGGACCAGCCGCGCTGGGTCCAGTACGCCTTGCTGTCCGCGAACCGGGTCACCTCCAGGTCCACCACCCACTTGGTCGCGGAGACGAAGCCGTACAGGCCGGGAACCACCATCCGCACCGGGTAGCCGTGCTCGAGCGGGAGCGCCTCGCCGTTCATGCCGATCGCCAGCATCGCGTCGCGGTCGTCCTGGAGGACCTCCAGGGGCGTGGAGGCGCTGAAGCCGTCAGCCGAGGTGGAGAGCACCATGTCCGCGCCCTGTGTGGGGCGGGCCAGCTTCAGGGCGTCGCGGATGGGCATGCCCAGCCATTTGGCGTTGCCGGCCAGGTTGCCGCCGACCGGGTTGGACACACAGGTCAGGGACACATGGGATTCGATGAGCTGGGCGTCGAGCAGATCCTGGAAAGTGAGCCGGACCTCTTGTTCCACAAGGCCGTGGATGCGCAGCTCCCAGTCCTGGACGTTGATCTCCGGCACACTCAGCGCCGTGTCGATCCGGTAGAAGTCCTTGTTCGGGGTCAGCCACGGCGTGACGCCGGGCGCCTTGGACTGGACCCCGGCCGGGACCGCGGCGGCGGCCTTGGCGGGCGCGGGCAGCTGCAGCGACTCGCGGGCCGCGGCCACGTTGCTGCGGGCCGCGCTCAGCAGGCGTCCGCCGGTGGCGGCAATGCCCGAGGCGGCGGCGGTGATGCCGGCGGCGGCAAAGAATGCGCGCCGGGTGGTTGCCGGACGGTCGGGTTCCTTCGCGGCGAGATCGGCCTCCTGGTCCGGCCATTCCTGCATCCGCCAGAGCCGGGTGATCAGGAGCCGCAGCACAACCAGCCCGGCGACGGTGCCGATCAGGGAGGGGATGGCATCGATCGGCTTGACGCTGGCCCGGGTCACCACGCTGCCGACGATCACGGCGCCCATCAGCACCACCCCGGCCACACCCAGGGCCCACTTCCGGTATGCCACGATGCCGAGCACGCACGCCAAAAGCAGGATCGTGACCGCCATGCCGACGAACAATGCGGCCTTGTCGTTGGTGCCGAACGTTTCAACGGCGAAGTTCTTCATCCACAGCGGCGTGAAGTCGATGAACGTCGATCCCAGCGCAATCAGGGGTGTCGCCCGTGTGGTGAAGAACGCCCCGATCAGTTCCGCGACGGACAGGACGACGGCGGCCGCAGCCACTCCGGCCACCGCGGCCAGGGCTGTGGCGCCGCGGGACCGCTTGCTGGGCTTCATGCTGGGTTTGTTCATACATGCCATTCGTAGCCGCCCGCTCCGCGGATTGTCCGGCGCCGGGCCTGGCTCCGGCGCGTGGGCATGCCCTCCTGCCGGACCCTGGCGTGGACATGCCCCGCGGTCCCCGGGACATGTCCAGTCTTGGGACCCGGGCGTGGGCCTGATTTTCGGCACCACGGGACATGTCCAGTCCTGGGACCCGGGCATGGGCATGATGGCATTGTGCCCACTGGCCGCGGCCGGGCGTGGGCATGTCCCGCGGGTTGGCCCCGGTCCCCGGCGCTGCTGAGCTCAGGATTGCCCGGTGCCCGGGCTGCCGGACTCAGGATTGCCGCCCTGCGCCGGGAGCGCTGAGCTGCGGATTGCCCGGCGCCCCGCGAGGCGCCGCGGCGAAAATTGAGCATGTCCAGCGGCCGACACAGCTTAGGAGCCTGCGGGGTGCACCACGTACCCTTGGAGACTGTGAAGGTACTTGTCATCGGCCCCGGCGGCCGCGAACACGCCATTGTCCGATCCTTGCTTGCAGACCCGAACGTTTCCGAGGTCCACGCGGCCCCGGGCAACGCCGGCATCAGCGCGCTGGTCCCCACATATGCGATCGACGCGAACGATCCCGACGCCGTCGCCGCGCTGGCCGTCAAGCTCACCGTTGACCTGGTGGTGGTCGGGCCGGAGGCGCCCCTCGCCGCCGGCGTGTCCGACGCCGTCCGCGCCGCCGGCGTCCCGGTCTTCGGCCCCAGCAAGGCCGCGGCCCAGCTGGAAGCGTCCAAGGCCTTCGCCAAGGAAGTCATGGCCGAGGCCGGCGTGCCCACCGCAATGGCCCGCGTAGCCTCCAACGCCGGGGAAGCCGCCGACGCCCTCGATACCTTCGGCGCCCCGTACGTCGTCAAGGACGACGGGCTCGCGGCCGGCAAGGGCGTCGTGGTCACCTCCAACCGCGACGAGGCCCTCGCGCATGCCCAGACCTGTTTCGACGCGGGCGGCACCGTGGTGATCGAGGAGTTCCTGGACGGACCCGAGGTCTCCGTGTTCGTCCTTTGCGACGGCACCAACACCGTGGCCCTGTCCCCGGCGCAGGACTTCAAACGCATCTTCGACAACGACGAGGGCCCCAACACCGGCGGCATGGGCGCGTACACACCGCTGGAATGGGCCCCCGAAGGCCTCGTGCAGGAAGTGATCGACCGCGTCGCCCAGCCCACGGTCAACCAGATGGCGCACCGCGGTACCTCGTTTGTCGGCGTCCTCTTCGTCGGCCTCGCCCTGACCTCGCGCGGCACGCGGGTCATCGAATTCAACGTCCGGTTCGGCGATCCCGAAACCCAGGCCGTCCTCGCCCGGCTTAAGACGCCCCTCGGCGGGCTGCTCATGGCAGCGGCCAAGGGAGAGCTGGACAAGGTGCAGCCGCTGCGCTGGTCCAAGGACACGGCCGTCGCCGTCGTCGTGGCCGCCGAAAATTACCCCGACACTCCGCGGACGGGCGACCGAATCCGGGGCCTGAAGAAGGTCGACGCCCTGGACGGCGTCCACGTGATCCATGCCGGTACCAAGCTCGATGGCGAAGGCAAGGTCGTCTCCGCCGGCGGCCGCGTCCTGGCTGTGGTGGCGCTGGGCACGGACCTCGTGGAGGCCCGGGAGCGGGCGTACGACGGCGTCGAGCTCGTCCAGCTGGACGGCAGCCAGTTCCGCACCGACATCGGCGGCAAGGCCGCCCGCGGCCAGATCCGGGTCGCCGCGCCGGGAACCGCGGCCGCGTCGAAAGCGAAGGCATAAACGTGACCGAATCCGCAGCGCCGACGCCCGGCACCCAGCCCGGCACCCAGCCCGAGACCATGCCTGAGACCCTGCCTGAGACCGTGCCTGAGACCGTGCCCAAGGGCGGGCTCGACACCGCCACGCAGGACCTGCCCGGCTGGCGGCACGTCTACTCCGGCAAGGTCCGCGACCTCTACGTCCCCGCGGATCCGGCCGTCGCGGAACGCTTCGGCCAGGACTGTGTCCTGGTGGTGGCCAGCGACCGGATCAGTGCGTTCGACCACGTCCTGGCCAGCGAGATCCCGGACAAGGGCCGCATCCTGACCCAGCTGAGCCTGTGGTGGTTCGACCAGCTCGACGTCGCGCACCACGTCCTCGCCTCCACGGCCGACGACGGTGTCCCCGCCGCCGTCGAGGGCCGGGCAATGATCTGCAAAAAGCTGGACATGTTCCCGGTCGAATGCATCGCCCGCGGCTACCTCACCGGCACCGGGCTCGCGGAGTACCGCGCGTCGGGCACAGTGTGCAGCATCCCGCTGCCCGCCGGCCTGGTTGACGGGTCACGGCTGCAGGAGGCGATCTTCACGCCGTCGGCCAAGGCCGAGGTGGGCGAGCACGACGAGAACATCACTTATGACGCCGTCGTGGGCCTCGTGGGTGCGGACGTCGCGGCGGACCTGAGCAGGCTGACCCTGATGATCTATACCAAGGCCGAGGAAATCGCACGCGGCCGCGGCATCATCCTGGCGGACACCAAAGTGGAGTTCGGCCTCGACACGGCGACCGGTGTCATCACCCTGGGCGACGAAGTGCTGACCCCGGATTCCTCACGGTTTTGGGATGCGGCCACGTACCAGCCCGGGCAGGCGCAGCCCTCCTATGACAAGCAGTATGTGCGCGACTGGCTGACCTCGCCGGAGTCGGGCTGGGACAAGGCCTCGGACACGCCTCCGCCCGTCCTTCCGGCCGACGTCGTAGCGCGCACCCGCAGCCGCTACGTGGAGGCCTACGAGAAGCTCACCGGCCGGACGTTCGCCTAGCCGGGCCGTTCGCCTAGCCGGGCCGTTCGCCTGGCAAGGCCGGGGCTAGGCTTCCGCGGAAGCGGCCTCGGCCCGGCGCTGGGCGAGCTTGATCTCGAGCACGGCGTCCAGCGCCTGCTGGACCCGGTCCGAGGCGCCCGCCGCGCTGAACTCCTTCTGGGCTTCCTCGAGGTACACCAGCGCCTCCGCGGCCTCCCCGGCAGCCTTGAGCGCCTTCCCCAGCAGCAGGGAGACCTCGCCGGCCGTGTGCCGGGCCAGAGCCTCCCGCTCGGCATGGATCTCGCGCAGCTTCTGGACGGCGGCCACGATGTCGCCCGTGAGGTAGAGCCAGCGCGCCCGGATGAAGGCGACCTCCAGCTGGTCGGTCTTGTTGCCGCCGACAATCGACAGGGCCAGTTCGGCGCGCTCGATCGATGAGAGCGTCTCGGGTTCGACGATTCCCGAGGACAGGCGGACGGCGGCGGAGGCCTTGTTGAACCGGGCCCACAGGTCGATGTCGTTGGCCGGGGAGAGCAGCCGGCCGGCCCGCTCGTGGTACTTGATCCCCTCGGGGTAGTCGTGGCGCATAAAGGCCACGTTGCCGATCACCCAGGCCACCTCGCCGGCGAGCTGGGACATCGAGTGGTCGTCCATCTGGTCGTTCATGGCCTGGCAGTACTCCCACGCCTCATCGAGCCGGCCGCTCTCGGCCAGGGCACCAATCAGGGCGCGGAGGGCTCCGATGATCATGGTGGAGCCCTTAGGCAGCTGTGCGCAGAGCCGCACCGCTTCCTGCGCATGCTCGACGGCGGCGGTCAGCTGCCCCTGGCCCTGCGAGGCTGCGGCGAGCATCTGCTGGGCCCGGACGCCGAGCCCGGCCGACTCCGCGGCCATCGGGTGCTCCAGGAGATTCTGGACCACGTCCTTGCACTCCTGCCAGAGTCCCTGCTTGATCAGGCACTCGGCCTGCATATAGGTCATGTTCCACCACGCGCTGGTGTTCTTGGCCTCCAGGGCGATCTTGGCGGCGGCGGCGGCGTGGGTGGCGGCCACGGGGTAGTCCCGGAGGTCCCAGGCCTGCCGGGCATAAAGTCCCGCGAGCACGTATTCGGCGTCGCTGACGGACACCGGCTGGCTCCAGGCCTCGAGCGCCTTGGGGGCCAGTTCAAGCCGGCGGGCAAGCTCCTCGATGACATCGGCGGTCGGCTCGCGGCGTCCGGTTTCCAGCAGAGAAATGTAGCTGGGGGAGTACAGGTCACGGCCCAACTCCGCCTGCGTCAGGCCCCGTTCGAGCCGTTCCGCGCGGAGCTTCTCCCCAAATCCGTTCCCCACGGATACCTCCTAATTCCGGACATTCTTTGTACTAAATGCTTGACAGTCTCTGTAGAAACCATTTTACAATGTGTGTCAACAAGGGTAGTGCTGACTTGGTTAAGGAACCCCAACCCATATTGAGGAAACTTATGTTGAAGAAGATTGCAGCCGGCGCCGTTTTGGCGGGCGCACTGGCATTCTCCGCCGCGGCTCCGGCCGTGCTGTCCGCTGCTTCACTTACCGATGTCTCAGACGTTGCCGCAGTCGGCAACTGGCCCGACCCCATGCGCACCGCCCAGGCGGTGGGCAACTGGCCCGACCCCATGACCCACTCGCTGAATGTCGGCAACTGGCCCGACCCGATGTAACAAGCCTGATGTGACAGGCCCGGCGCAGCAGCGGCCGGCTGCCTGTGGCACGGATATCCGGCACAGCCCCGGGAGATTTCCTCCCGGGGCTGCGTTGTGTCCGGAGGCGGAGGCGGGGCAGGGCGCTGGGCCGGGCCGATGGCCGGTGCCGGGGTCATGAAATCGCGCCGAACCTACAGTCGGACATACAAAAGAGGACCCTCCGTGTGGAGGGCCCTCTTTGTGTTTGGTCGGGATGACAGGATTTGAACCTGCGACCTCGTCGTCCCGAACGACGCGCGCTACCAAGCTGCGCCACATCCCGATCCGTTGCTTCAAAAGCAACTTCACAAGAGTATCCGATCATGGCCCCGGATGTGAAATCGGGCGTCGGCAGGGACGTGTCCCGCCGTCGTTCCGGCCCGGACGCCGCCCGGTCTCGGCAGGCGCTGTTCAGACCAGCGAGTCTTTCCAGGCGCCGTGGAGCCGGGCGAAGGCGCCGCCGTCGCCGATCAGCTGCTCCGGGGTGCCGTCCTCCACGACGCGGCCGTCGTGGACCACCAGCACCCGGTCTGCCGTCTCCACGGTGGAGAGCCGGTGGGCAATGATCAGCGCTGTCCGCCCGGCGCCGGGGACCGGGTCCGGGCCGGGGGCCGGGTCTGCAACGGGCTGTCGGCCGCCCGTCTGTCCACCGGACTGCCGCTGGCCGGCCTCCCGGGTGCCGCCCTCCCGCGTCCCGCGCAGAAGCCCCGCGAGGCCCTGCTGGACCATGCGCTCCGACGGGATGTCCAGCGAGGAAGTTGCCTCGTCCAGGATCAGCACGGCCGGGCGGGCCAGGAACGCGCGGGCGAAGCTGATTAGCTGGCGCTGCCCGGCGGAGACGCGGCCGCCGCGCTTGTTGACGTCGGTGTCGTAGCCGTCCGGCAGTTCCATGATGAAGGCGTGCGCCCCCACTGCCCGGGCCGCGTCTTCGATCTCCGCTCGCGAGGCTTCGGGCCGGCCCAGAGCGATGTTGTCCGCCACGGAGCCGCTGAACAGGAAGGCCTCCTGGGTGACCATGACGACGTTCCGGCGCAGGTCCTCGGTGCTGAGCTGGCGCAGGTCCACGCCGTCGAGGGTCAGGGACCCGGCGGAGACGTCGTAGAAGCGGGCAATCAGCTTCGCGAGGGTGGATTTGCCGGCGCCGGTCTGCCCGACCAGCGCGACCGTCTGCCCGGCGGGGATGTGCAGGTCCAGCTGCGGGATGACCACCGGGCCGTCGCCGTAGCGGAATTCGACGCCGTTGAAATCGATGCTGCCCCGCGCGCCGTGCAGGGCCGCGGGTGTTTTCGGCGGCCGCACGGTGGGGACCTCCTCGAGCAGGCCCGAGACCTTTTCCAGGGCGGCCTGGGCGCTTTGGAAGGAGTTGTAGAACATGGCCATCTGGTCCACCGGCTGGAAGAAGCGCTTGGCGGACAGGATCAGGGCCAGGAGCACGCCGACCTCCAGGTCGCCGCTGAGGACCCGGAAGCCGCCGGTGAGCAGCACGAGGGCCACGCACACATTCCCGATCAGCACCAGCCCCGGCTGGAAGATGCCGTTGAGGTTGATGGAGCGGACGGTCGCGCGCCGGTAGTCCTCCGACAGTTCGGAGTAGCCCGCGGCATTCTCGCGTTCCTTCCGGAAGGCCTTCACGGCGCGGATTCCGGTCATGGTCTCCACGAAGTGCACGATCAGCCGGGCCGAGACCACCCGGGATTCGCGGAAGGCGATCTGGGAGTGCTTCTGGTACCAGCGGGCCAGGAAATACATCGGCACGCCGGCGGCCAGCACCAGCACGCCGCTGCGCCAGTCCAGGGCGAACACCGTCACGGCGGTAAACGCCATGAACAGCATTCCCGAGGCCAGCGAGCTCACGCCGGAATCCAGGAGTTCGCGCAGGGCCTCCAGGTCCGAGGTTTGTCGGGCGATGATGCGCCCCGAGGTGTATTTCTCGTGGAATTCCAGGCTCAGCCGCTGCGTGTGCCGGAAAACCCGGACGCGGAGGTCCAGCAGCATCGCCTGGCTGAGCCGCGCCGTGGAGGTCACGTACAGGGCGGTCAGGCCGGCCGCCACGGCGGCCGCGGCAAGGTAGGCGGCCCCGGTCAGCACGAGGGCAAGGTTGTCGCCGGCGCGCACGGCGGGCAGGGCGTGGTCGATGCCGAAGGCGATCAGCGCCGGTCCGGCCACGCGGGCGGCCTGGGACAGGACGACGGCGCCGATCGTCAGCCAGAACCGGGCCCGGACGGGGCGGATCAGGGAGCCCAGGAGGGTCAGGGAGCGCCGCCGGACGGCCTTGCTTTCGTTCCTGCTGAGGTGCGCGTTGTCCTCATTGGCGGTGCCGAACGTTGCGCTGCTCATCGGGAAATCTCCTCGGACTGGTCCTCGAGGGCGGACAATTCTGAATCCAGGTCCCGCGGTTCCGGGTCCAGGCTGGCGATCACGTAGCGGTAATGGCTGTTCCTGGCGAGCAGTTCCGCATGGGTTCCGACGGCGGCGATCCGGCCGTCCTCGAGCAGGGCCACCCGGTCGGCCAGCGCCACCGTGGAAGGCCGGTGGGCCACGATCAGCGTTGTGGTGTCCGCGAGGACCTTGCGCAGCCGGGCCTCGACGAGGACCTCGGTGTTCACATCCAGCGCCGAGAGCGGGTCGTCCAGGACCAGCACGGCCGGTTTCGCGGCGATGGCCCGGGCCAGGGCGATGCGCTGGCGCTGGCCGCCGGAAAGGCTGAGGCCCTCCTCGCCGATCAGGGTATCCACCCCGTCCGGCAGGGAATAGGCGAAGTGGGCCTGGGCGACGTCGAGGGCTTCCTCCAGGGCCGCGTCGCGGCCCTCCGCCGATCCGGCGTCGGGCGCGCCGAGCAGGACGTTGTCCCGGACGGAGCTGGAGAACAGCGTGGTGTCCTCAAACGCCACGGAAACCACGGTGCGCAGGTCCTCCACCGCGAACTCGCGCAGGTCCACCCCGTCGATGGTGATGGCACCGCCGGTGACGTCATAGAGGCGGGGAACCAGCTGGAGCAGGGCGCTCTTGCCGCCGCCCGTGATGCCCACGAGGGCCATGGTTTCGCCGGGGCGGATGTCCAGGGTGATGTCCTTGAGGATCGGCTTGTCCGGGGCGTCCTCGAACGCGAACGAGGCATTGCGGAAGCTGAGGGCACCCTTGAGGCCGGCCGGGCGGCGGGGCTGGTCCGGGCTGGTGATCGTGTTCTGCGCGTCCATGACCTCGAAGTGCCGGTCCACCGTGGACTTCGCGGTCAGAGCCATCGCCAGCAGCATGCCGCAGAACTCGACCGGCGCGGCAACCACGGCGGCGGTGGCGAAGAAGGCCACGAGGGACCCGATGGAGAGCTGGTCCGTGGAGGCCAGCAGGATGCCGACGACGAGGCCGGCCCCGAGCGCGAGTTCGGGCAGGAGCGTCACCACCAGGCTGAACGTGGCCAAGTGCTTGGCCTTGGCGATCTCGGTCTGCCGGAGTTCCTCGGCCTGTTCGTTGAAGTTCTCCAGCGCCTCCCGGCTGCGGCCGAAGGCCTTCAGGACGCGGATGCCGTGCACGGATTCCTCGACCGTGGTGGCGAGGTCCCCGGCCTGGTCCTGGCTGCGCCGGGCCACCTTGCTGAACCGGGTGCGGAAGCGGAATCCGTAGATCATGATCGGCACGGCGGCGGCCAGGAAGATCAGGGCCAGCTGCCAGCTCATGGCAAACATCACCGCGACGCCGATCACCACGGTGAGCGTCGTGACCACCAGCATGATGGCGCCGAAGGCCATCCAGCGGCGCAGGAAGTTCAGGTCCGTCATGGCCCGGGACAGCAGCTGACCGGAGCCCCAGCGGTCATGGAAGGAAACCGTGAGGTCCTGCAGATGCCCGTAGAGCGAGACCCGCATCCGGGTCTCGACGGTGGTGGCGGGATTGATGACGAACTGCCGGCGCAGGGCCACGAGGCCCGCCTCGGCGATGCCCAGGACCAGGATGAGGAGCGAGGCGGTCCAGACGGCCTCGGCGCTGCCGCCGGGGGTCAGGGACTCGTTGACCAGCACTCGCAGCACCTGCGGGATGGCCAGTGCCATGACGCTGGCCAGCAGTGCGCAGAGCAGGCCCATGACCAGCCGGGGCAGGATTGGCCTGACGTGCGGGTAGAGACGGCTGATGGAGGTGAAGAATGAGCTCTGCTTGGCCATGCCTGCTTCTTAAGACGCCCGTGCATAGATCGCACCGTTGAATGTAGTTTCCTGTAGCAACTACCCTAGGCCATCGGGTGACGGGATTCACACGTTGTTCAGCGCTCCCAGCATCTCGCCCAGTCATTGCGATCCGCAATAGGTGCGGGCGGCGGGTGGCCGCGGGACATGTCCAGTGGTGGTGCCGGGCCCGGTGGGACATGTCCAGTGTTGGTGCCGGGCCCGGTGGTACATGTCCAGTGTTGGTGCCGGGCCCGGTGGGACATGTCCAGTGGTGGCCGCGGCGGGTGGGCATTGTGGGCCTATGCCCAGTGCCCGCGACCAGGGGAGGGCATGTCCCGTGGGCTCGGGCGCGAGGGGAGGGCATGTCCACCGGTCAGGCCGGAGGGCGGGCAGGACTGGCCGCGGCCAGGCCTAGGCGCGGGAGGTCAGCGTCAGCAGAACGGCTTCGGGCCGGCAGGCAATGCGGACGGGGGCGAAGCGGGAAGTGCCGATGCCGCCCGAGACGTTCACCGGCGTCGTCCTCCCGTTGCTCTCCCAGGTGTGCAGCCCCCGGGCCCGCCAGGTGGGCAGGTCGCAGTTGGTGACCAGGGCCCCGTAGCCCGGGACGCAGATCTGGCCGCCGTGGGTATGGCCGGCCAGGAGGAGGTGGGCGCCGGCTTCGGTGAAGTGGTCGAGGACGCGCTGGTAGGGTGCGTGCGCGACGGCGATGCGCAGGTGCGGGTCGGCGTCCCTGCCCTTGGTCCCGCGTGGCCAGCCAGCGTACCGTTCGAGGCGCAGGTGCGGATCGTCGACGCCGGAGAAGTCGAAGCGCATGCCCTTGAGCACGAGCGACTGGCAGCGGTTGGTCAGGTCCACCCAGCCGGACATGCCGAACTCGGAACGCAGCCGCGGCCAGTCGAGCCTTTCCGGGTGCTTGCGCTCGCCCGAGGGCCCGAGCAAATATGACGCCGGGTTCTTCAGGCTCGGGCCGAAGTAGTCGTTCGAGCCGGGGACGAACACGCCGGGAAATTCCAGCAGGGGTCGCAGGGCCGCTACGAGGGGGTCCACGCCCTTGGCATGGCTGAGGTTGTCGCCCGTGTTCACCACGAGGTCCGGCTGCAACTGCGCCAGGGAGGACAGCCACTGCGCCTTCCGGTGCTGGCCCGGAACGAAGTGGATATCGGACAGGTGCAGTATCCGGAACGGGCCGAACCCGGCCGGCAGGATGGGGAGGGTTTCCTCCCTGATCACAAACTGGTTCTTCTCCCATAGCCCGTAGCCGGTCGCGGCCGCCCCCGCCGCCGTCCCGATCGCGGCGGTCACGGCAAAGCCGCGTCCGATGCTTCGAACGCGGCTCGCCAGATCATTGCCCAGAGTCATCGGCTACTTCTTGCCGGAAGACTTCGTCGGTGCCGGCGCCGGTGTCGGGTCGGCGGACGGTTGCGTGGCCGGCTCGGTGCTTTTGCCGGTCGGAATGAAGGTCCGCGGCACTGTTACCGGGTCCGGGACCGGGGCCGGGGAGTACAGCATGTCCGACGGCGGGGCCGGGAACGGATCGGTGCCGTAGGCCGGTGCCACCTGGGCCATGTAGTTCGAGAACTGCGGCCCGGCGATCATGTAACCGTCGATGCCCTTGTAGAAGTTGCCGTTGATCGTGACATTCTGCCCGGCACGCTTCTGGTCGCCCAGGGGATCGCCAAACCACGTGGCCGTCGCGAGGCCGCTGGTGTAGCCCGCCACCCAGGTAGAGCTGTTGTTGTCGTTGGTGCCCGTCTTCGCCGCAATGGGGAAAGTGGTCCGGGTCGAAATCCGGGGCACAATGAGCGAGCCCGAGCCGCGGTTGAGCACTTCCTGCATAGCGTACGCGACGCCGTGGGCCACCTCAGGCTTGATCGCGTCCCTGCAGTTCGGTGATTGGGCCGGCAGCTGGGCGCCGGTCGCGTCTGTTACCGACTCGATGGCCATTGGTTCACAATACTTGCCGTTGTTGGCGAAGGTGGCGAATGCGCTGGCCATGGTCAGCGGCGCCGTCTGGGTGGACCCGATGAGGTTGCCGAGGGTGGTCATCGGCACCGGGGGGTTGGGGTTGTCCCCGCTCGGCAGCCCGCCGTGGATGCCCACTGCGTCCACGACCTTCTGGATCCCGCAGAGGTCGACCTGCGCGGCGGAAGCGAACGTGATGGTGTTGATGGAGTTCGCCAGGCCGTCAAGGACGGACATGTACTTGTAGTGGGTCTCGTCGGCGTTCTGTAGGTCGTAGCTCCCGTTGGACGCGTCATACCAGCCGGTGGTCGGTGCCGGGCAGGTGTTCTTCCAAGGGAAATTCTGTGGATATCGCCGCACGGCGCCGTTGAGCTGGGTGCTCATCGACTTGCCCTCATTGAGCCACTCCGCGAAGGTGAACGGCTTCATTGTGGAGCCGGGCTGGAAGCCGCCGAGACCGTTGAGGTCATTGCCCTTGGCGTCCTGCACGTCCACGTTGAAGTTCTGTTCCGCGTCGAACTTGCCGTCGGCCGGGAACCAGACGGTGTTCTGGGCCATGGAGACGATCTTGCCCGAGCCCGGCTGCACGGACACCAGCGAGGCCCCCCACTTGTCCGGGTTCGCGCCGGCCGACCCGTCCACCTGGGCCTGGGCCACGGCCTGGGCCTTCGGATCCAGCGTGGTCTTGATGGTCAGGCCGCCGCGGAAGATCTTCCGCTCACGCTCGGCAGCGTCGGCCCCGTACGCCGGATTGTTCAGGAGCAGGTGGAGCACGTAGTCGCAGAAGTACGGCGCCGTCTGCGAATACGCACAGCCCTGGCGGGGCTGGGTGACCTTGGTCTGCACCGGCGTCGCCACCGCGGCATCGTAGTCGGCCTGCTTGATCTTGCCCTGCGTCAGCATCGCGTGGAGCACGAGGTCGCGACGGACCTTGGCGTTCTCCGGATTGGTGATCGGGTCGTAGTAGGAGGGGCTGTTCACGACGCCGGCCAGCAGGGCCGCCTGGGGCAGGGTCAGGTCCTTGGCCGTGCTGCTGAAGAAGAACTTGGACGCGGCTTCGATGCCGTAGGCGTCGCGGTTGAAGAACACGATGTTCAGGTAGCCCTCGAGGATCTGCTCCTTGGTGAACTTCTTCTCCAGCGCGATGGCCAGCTTCATTTCACGGAGCTTGTCCCCGACGCCCTTGTTGACGCCGTTGAGCAGGACCTCGTCGCCCTTGCCTTCGGCCTCCAGCGAGGAGTTGATGACGTTGTTCACGTACTGCTGCGTGATCGTGGACGCGCCCTGCTTGTTGCCGCGGGCGGTGCTCACGAGCGCGCGCAGGATGCCGGTGGTGTCCACCCCGCCGTGCTCATAGAAGCGGCTGTCCTCGATGGCGATGATCGCGTCCTTGATGTGCGGTGACATCTGGTCCAGCGAAACACGGGTGCGGTTTTCCGCGTAGAGGTTCGCGATCGGGCTGCCGTCGGACGCCAGGATCGTGGTCGACTGGCTCGGCGGATCGACCTTCAGCTCAGCGGGGAGCGTGTCAAAAAACTGGATCGAACCGCTCGCCGCGCTGCCCGAGACGGCTGCCGCGGGGACCAGGAGGCCCGCCACCAGGACGCCGCAAATAGCGCTCACGCCCAGGAAAAGAAAGATCTTTCCGAGGGTGGTGGCCGTGTCGAATAAAGGGTTCTTGCCAGTCGCCATGTTTTCCACTTTACCGGCAACGACTAGGCTTTATGTCATGACCAAATGGGAGTACGCCACGATTCCGCTCATTATTCACGCCACAAAGCAGATCCTGGACCAGTGGGGTGACGACGGCTGGGAGCTCGTCCAGGTTGTTCCGGGACCCGATGGAAACGGCCTGGTTGCCTACCTGAAGCGGGAGAAGCAGTAGCCATGAGCACCCCCTCAGAAGCCGTTCCGGCCACGCCGGCGGGCGCGGAAAACATCTCCGAAAACACGGCCGGGGCAGCGAGCCCCACGGCCGGCGCGGGCGCGTCGTCCGCCGTCGAACAGCGCCTCGCGGAGCTGGGCCTGACGCTCCCCGACGTCGCGGCTCCGGTCGCGGCGTATGTTCCGGCCGTGATTTCCGGCAACCACGTCTACACCTCCGGGCAACTGCCGTTCATCAACGGCAAGCTCGAGGCCACCGGAAAGGTTTCCACCGGTTCGGCGGGCGCCTCCGACGAGTCCACGGTGTCCCCGGAGGACGCGAAGGCCTACGCTGCCGTCTGCGCCGTCAACGCCCTGGCCGCCGTCAAGAGTGTGATCGGCGACCTCGACCGCATCACGCGGATCGTCAAGGTTGTCGGATTTGTATCCTCCGACCCTTCCTTCACCGGCCAGCCCGGTGTCATCAACGGCGCCTCGGAGCTGCTGGGCCAGGTCCTCGGCGACGCCGGCCAGCACGCACGTTCCGCCGTCGGCGTATCCGTTCTGCCGCTCGACTCGCCTGTCGAAGTCGAACTGATCGCTGAATTCGCCTAGTAGACCGGTTACTTCGTTGCCTCAGTTAGAACGCCGACTGTTCGTCCTGCCCCCGGATCTTGAGGGAGCAGCCCGCAGCTGGATTGAACACGGTGAGCGGACGCCCCGCGCGCCCCGTTTGGCCTCCTCGGTGATCCTCTTGCGGGATTCGCCCACGGGCCTGGAGACCTGGCTCGGCTACCGGACGGGGTCCTCCCCGCTCGGTGTCCTCGCCTTTCCCGGCGGATCGCTGGAAGCCACCGACGACGACGCCGTCGGCTGGCTGGGCCCCTCACCCCAGCACTGGGCCGAGCAGATGGGGACGTCCGACGTCGGGCTGGCGCGCCGACACGTTGTCGGTGCCATCCGTGAACTGTTTGAGGAGACCGGCATCCTGCTGGCCGGCCCCGACCTGTCCACCACGGTGGAACTGACCTCCAGAGCCGACTGGATGCGCGCCCGCGAAGCCGTGGCCGAGCAGGAGAAATCCTTCACAGACCTGCTTGCCAAGCGCGGGCTCTCGCTGCGCACTGACCTGCTCAAACCCTTGGTGAACTGGCTGAGCCCCGACTTCGCGCACCGCCGGTTCAACACCCGGTATTTCGCCGCGACGGTGCCCGTGAACCAGCAGCCCTCGCTGCTGGCCAGCAAGGGCGTCTGGGGCCGCTGGGTGTGCGTCCGGAAAGTCGTGAGCGAGCGGGACAGCACCGTGCTGGGTGACGAGGTGGGGCAGGAGAACACCGTCGGCCGGACCTTGGGCGAACTCCTGGTTCCTGGCTCGGAGATCATGCTTGAGAAGATGGCCAAGGCCAACGGCTGCATCGCCTACCTCAGCTACAAGCGCAAGGCCCACGTCTACCAGCCGAAGCTGGTCGAGGAAGAGGGCCGTCTCATGCTCGAAGTCGAAGCAGCCAAAACGATCGCCGGCGAACCGCAGCGCGAACGCTAGGCCCGGAGAGCGCCGACGCCACCTGACTTCCTGCGGGCGGCCTGTTAGGGCTTGGCTTGGGCGGGGAGCCCGGGCGGTTCCCCGGACATGCCCCGCACTGCTCCTGAGGACTGGACATGTCCCTTCGTGCTGCCTGCCGGCCCGGGGCATGTCCCGCACTGCTCCTGAGCGCTGGACATGTTCCTTCGTGTTGCGTGCCGGCCCGGGACATGTCCTCCGGTCGGCCTGTCCGGTGGACATAGTGGCGTTATGTCCAGTCCTCGCAGCCGGGGCTGGACATGTCCCTTGATGCCCGGTGCGAGCCCGGGGACATGCCCCGCCCTGCTCCTGAGCACTGGACATGTCCCTTCGTGCTGCGAGCCGGCCCGGGACATGTCCGGCGGACAACCAGCCGGGGACCTCCTCCGAGAATTAGCGGCAGAAGTTTAACGGCGGAAGGCCGGTCCCGTTTCCGGGGCCGGCCTTCGTGTTTGCTGCGGGGGTCCCTAGCGGGAACGCTGGCGCAGGCGCTGCATGTCAAGGATGACGACGGCGCGCGCTTCCAGGCGCAGCCAGCCGCGCTGCACGAATTCCGCGAGGGCCTTGTTGACCGTTTCACGGGAGGCGCCGACCAGCTGGGCGAGCTCCTCCTGCGTCAGTTCGTGGGCGACCAGGACGCCGTCGGTTGCCGGGCGGCCGAAGCGGTCGGCCAAATCCAGCAGCGCCTTGGCCACACGGCCCGGCACGTCGGAGAAGACGAGGTCGGAAAGGGAATCGTTGGTGCGGCGCAGGCGGCGTGCCAAGGCCTGCAGCAGCTGGGCCGAGACCTCGGGGCGGGTGCGCAGCAGCGCGTTGAGGCTCTCGTTCTTCAGGCCGGCGAGACGCGTCTCGGAAACGGCAGTTGCCGTGGCCGTGCGCGGGCTGGGGTCGAACAGCGCCATTTCGCCGAAAAGCTCGCCCGGGCCGAGGATGGCCAGCAGTGATTCGCGACCGTCCGGCGACGTGCGGCCGAGCTTCACCTTGCCGGAGACGATGAAGTAAAGCTGGTCACCCTGGTCGCCTTCCCGGAATACCGAGGCACCGCGTGAAAGGTCCACCTCGGTAAGTTCGTCCGTCAGCAGACGGAACGCCTCGTCGTCGAGCGTGGCGAAAAGGGGTGCGCGGCGCAATACCTCGATATCCATGAAATCTCCTGATTAGCTGTGTCGGCTGGGGCGCTTCAGCCATTCTTTCAGAATTTTGGAGCTTCTGTGACGTAGTTGGCACGGAAACGCCCGAAGGGGCCGAAAGCGCACGGCTCGGGAAGTCCGCGCAGATCCCTGTGCAGGCTGGCGGCCGGTCGGCAAACGTTCAGCTTACACCGGTAGAATCGTCGCTGAACTGTCTGTGAGGAGCCCCGGTGTTTGGCTTGACCATTTTGGACCTGGTGTTGGTTGTGGCGCTCTTGTCCTACCTGATCCACGGTCTTCGCAACGGCTTCCTTGTGACGCTCGGAGGCATCGCGGGATTCGCGGCAGGCGCCGTCGCTGCCTTCGTCTCCGTGCCCATCGTCAGCGGCCTAGTGGAGGACAGCGGCTGGCGCCTGACGGCGATCGTTGCCACGGCGGTCCTTCTGATGATCGTAGGCAACGGCCTCGGCACCATGATCGGGCGGCGAATCCGCAGCGTGGTCCCGTTCAGCCCCCTGCGGGCGGCGGACCGCCTCGTGGGCGGAGGCGTGAACGTGGTGGTGTCCGCCCTCGTGATGTCGATGCTGGCGTTCAGCATCGGGGCCCTCGGTGTGCCGTTGGTGTCCCAGCAGCTCGCGGAATCCAAAGTCATCAGGTTCATCGACGGCGTGACGCCGATGCCGGTCAAGGCATCAATGGCGCAGCTGCGTTCCGCCGTGATCGGCGAGGGAATCCCCACCCTGCTGGACGGCTTCGGCCAGAGCCAGCCCGTTGCCGTTCCGGACACCAGCACGGACACGCCGGCGCTGAACAAGGCCGCCGCGTCCGTGCTCAAGATCGCCGGAACCGCCTACCAGTGCGGCCAAAACCAGACCGGAACAGGCTTCGTGGTCGCCCCCGGGCGCGTGGTGACCAACGCCCATGTGGTCGCCGGGGTCGACGAACCGGTGGTGGAAACGCCCGGTGGCCGCGCACTGCCTGGGCGCGTCGTGTACTTTGACTCCCAGCACGACCTCGCCGTCGTGGCCGTTGACGGTCTGCGCTCGGAACCCTTGGCGCTGGCTGCCGACCTGCCGTCCGGCAGCGCCGCGGCCTTTGCCGGCTATCCGCACGGCGGGCCTTTCCAGTCCAAACCAGCCACGGTGCAGGACATCGCCACCGTGCTGGTCCCGGACATCTATGGCAAGAATGCGTCGCCCGAGGACGTCTACCGGCTGGCCGGCGACGTGCAGCCGGGCAACTCCGGGGGTCCGCTCCTGACCATGGACGGGCAGGTGGCGGGGGTGGTCTTTGCCAAGGCCACAACCGAGTCCTCGCTCGGATTTGCGATCACCATGAATGACCTGAGCCCCGTGGCGGCTCAGGCGCCGGGTCTGGGCAGTGCCGTTTCGTCCGGACAGTGCATCAAGAAATGACCGGACTGCCACGCAGGCCCTAGCCACAGTCAGGCTCGAGCCGCACGCAGGCTAGAGCCACTCCAGGCTCTGCCCGTGCGGGCCCGTGATGGCTGCCGGCTGGCCGTCCTGCAGCAGCAGGAACCGGCCGCGGAGCCGGGCGTCATCCATTTCCGGGACCACACTGGACCCGTCTGCCTGCACTACCACCATGTGGCCTTCGTTCGAGAGCCAGTGGCAGCCCCGCTCCGCGGCAAGGTCCGCCATGGTGCGCCGGAACCGGGAGCGGCCGCCGGCATCCAGGTACGCCATGACGGCGCTGTGGAATACCACCAGGGCGGCGTCGGCCGGGGCTCGGCCGGCGAGTTCCACAAGTTGTTCGTTGACGTCGCCGGCCTCCAGCAGCGGCGGCCGTTCCCTGCCAATGGCGATCGCCTGGCGCAGCCGTTCAAGCCGGAACTCCTGCTCCGGCCAGACGAGGGCTTCGAGCCAGGCGACGTCGGCCGGGTCGCGCACGTCCAGGGGGTTGAGGTCGATCCCGGCACGCCATGCCACCCGGGGAATTTCCGCCGGCAGCGGCACCGGGCCCGCGGTGAGGCAGCGCAGGACCGGAAACGTGCCAGGCTGGGCGCCATCCGGAACCAGCCGCGTCGTCCTTGCTTCCGCCGCCGGGTCCGCCGCCGACTCATCCGGTGCCCCCGCCCCGGTGTCGACAAACTCGTAACCGTAGCGGTCAGGGAACAGTGCCAGCCCCGCCGAGGCACCCACCTCGATGAGGGCCAGCGGCCGGCCCTCTGCCGCGGATATCTGCGCGAGTGAGGGCAGCAGGGTGGCGCAGCGTCCGGCCTCGTTCGTCTGCGTGGACCGGGACAGCACGATTTCCGCGACCGCGTCCCAGTGATGGTCCAGGAACCTCCGGAAATCACGGTAAGGGCTGATCTGCGCGCCGAGGAACCGGGCCGCGGCGAGTATCAGCAGCGGCTGGCGCTTGTTGTGCGGCCACTGATCCATCCGCCGAATCACCTCGGCGTCCCCGGCGATCCCCACGGACCACGCGGCATAGCAGGGGGAGGAACCGGGGGCGTCGACCGTGCCGAAGTGCCGGTACCACTGCGCTGTGTCTGTAGCCGTAGCCGCGCCCGGTGCTGTGTCCGAAGCAGTGCCCGTGGCCGGGTCCGAGGCAGTGCCCGTGGCCGGGTCCGGAACTGCGGACGGTTCCCCGGATGCTTCCGCCGCCGCGGGTTCCGCGGGGGACATGCTCAGTCCCCGGCCGCGTGCAGCCCGGCGAGGTATTCCACCGCGAAGCGGTAGCCCAGAATCCCGGCGCCGGCGATCACGGCCTTGCTGATGTCCGAAAGGTAGGAATGGTGCCGGAAAGGCTCGCGGGCGTGAACATTGGTGATGTGCACCTCGACCGTCGGCAGGGCAACAGCGGAAATGGCGTCCCGGATGGCCACGGACGTGTGCGTGTAGGCGCCGGCGTTGAGCACGATTCCCACCGCCTTCCCGCGGGCGGCGTGGATCGCGTCCACGAGGGCCCCTTCATGGTTGGACTGGAAGCACTCGACGTCCAGACCGTGCGCGGCTCCGGCGTCTTTGGCGAGCTGTTCGACGTCGGCCAGCGTCGCCGTCCCGTATTTCTCGGGCTCGCGGGTGCCAAGCAGGTTCAAATTGGGTCCGTTGAGAACCAGGATGGTGCCGCGGCCGGCAGCGGTGGCGGAGGTGGCTTCAGTCATGTCTGCAAATCTATCGCGCCGCGGCCCGCCCGCGCCGTTCGTTACTGCCAATCGGTTCGTTACCGCCGCATTCCTCGCTTCTGCGGATGTTCCCGCCTCGGCTGCGTCGACAGACAGGACCAACGACGACGGCGGCGCGGCCCACCACGGTGGGCGGCGCCGCCGCCGGACAAACAGGCCAGTCAAACACTGCCGACGAACCCCTATCGGAACGAGCCGGCTATTTCTTCAGTGACTGGGCGATCTGGGCCATGACCGTGTTGTCTGCCAGGGTGGTCGCGTCGCCAACTTCGCGGCCTTCGGCGACGTCCTTGAGCAGGCGGCGCATGATTTTGCCGGACCGGGTTTTGGGCAGTTCCGGGACCACGAGG